>NZ_JBJGZH010000040.1:0-37173 GCF_054050415.1 Geodermatophilus sp. SYSU D01180
GGGGCGGCCCGTGGGCGAGGGGCCCCCCGCCGCGCCCCCCGGCGCGGGCCAGTTCGTAGTGCCGCCGCAGCGGCCCGGACCGGCCGTTCGCGCGACCGCCGGAACCGGGCCGCTGTGGTGTGACGCTCAGACCGCGAAGCGGGCCACGGCCTCCTGCAGCTCGCCGCTCATGCGGGCGAGCTCGGCCGCGGCGCGCTGGGCGTCGGCGACCCGGGCACCGGTCTGCTGGGTGCCGGCGGCCAGCCCGCCGATCGCGGTGGCGATGTCCCGCGAGCCGCCCGCGGCCTCGGCCACGTTGCGGTTCATCTCGTTGGTGGTCGCCGTCTGCTCCTCGACCGCCGCGGCGATCGTGGCCTGGAAGTCGTTGATCTCGCCGATGACGGCGCTGATCCGGCTGATCGCCTCGACGGCGCCGGCGGTGTCGGCCTGGATGGCCTCGACCCGGCGGGAGATGTCCTCGGTCGCCCGCGCGGTCTCCTGCGCGAGCTCCTTGACCTCGCTGGCCACGACGGCGAAGCCCTTGCCGGCCTCCCCGGCGCGCGCGGCCTCGATGGTGGCGTTGAGCGCGAGCAGGTTGGTCTGCTCGGCGATGCCGTTGATCAGCTTCACGACCGTGGCGATCTCCTGCGAGGAGTCGCCGAGCTTGCCGACCGTGCGGGTCGTCGTCTCGGCGACGTCCACGGCCTGACCGGCCACGCGGGCGGCCTCGGCGGCGTTGTGCGCGATCTCCCGGATCGCGGTCTCCATCTGCGAGGAGCCGGTGGCGACGGTGTCGACGCTCGCGGCCACCTCGCCGGCGGAGGCGACGACGGCGTCGGTCTGGTCGGAGGCGGCGCGGGAGAACTCGGCGATGCCGCTGGCGGCGGAGTCGAGCTGGGTGGAGGCGCCCTGCAGCCGGCCGGCGGAGTCGCGGACGAGCACGAGCACGCCGCTGAGCGAGTCCAGCGTGCGGTCCAGCGAGCGGGCGACCTCGCCGAGCTCGCCGCCGCCGGTCTCCCCGGCACGCACCCGCAGGTCGCCGCCGGCGACCTTGCCGAGCACCTCGCGGATCCGCTCGACCGGGCGGGTGACGCCGCGGGCGACGAGGACGGCGAGCACGATCGCGACGACCAGACCCAGGGCCATGATCACGAGGGTCAGGGTGCGGGCGGCGGCGTAGGCGTCGGCGGCGTCGGTGGCGGTGGCCTCGGCGTCGACGCGGGCGGTCTCGGTGGCCGCGGCGAGGGAGTCGGCGATCACGGCCTCGTTGGCGTTGAGGCGGGTGATGATCGCCTGCTGCTCCGCCAGGGGCAGGGTGCTGCCGGTCGGGGTCGCGCCGGCGACCAGCAGCTGCAGGTCGGCGAGGTAGCCCTGCGAGGCGGCGACGAACTCCTCGTAGGACGCGCGGGTCTCCGCCGACATGGGCAGCTCGGCCGCCGCGGCGGTGTCCTCGGTGAGCGTCTGCGCGGTCTCACCGGCCTTCTGCTGCGCCGAGGCGCGGCTCTCCGGCGGCAGGGTCACGATGTTGGCCCGCGCGGTGTGGGTCATGAGCTGCCACCAGTCGACCTGCAGCTGCTGCAGGCCGGCCACCGGCAGCGCGCCGTCGGTGTAGACCCGGTCGGCCCGGTCGCTGAGGCTGGCCATCCGGTCGATCCCGAAGACGCCGATGCCGATCGTCGTCAGCGCCACGACGAGGATCGCGCCCAGCAGTCGCGTGCGCAGGCCCCACCCTCCCGTCGTGGGCTCGGCGGGGGGCGTCTGCGGGACGCGGGTCGGGGTGGTGCTCATGTGCTGCCCTCCGTGGCGCGCGATCGGTCGCGTTCCACATCGGCAGCACGGCCGCGGGCTTGAGTCGGCCCGGAGCGAGGCGGCCCGGAGCGAGGCGCTCGGAGCGGGGCGGCTCAGAGCGAGGCGAGGAAGGCGGCCACGCCGTCGTCGTCGTTGGTGCCCGTGACGTCGGTGGCGGCGGCGAGCAGGTCCGGGTGGGCGTGCGCCATGGCGACGGCCCGGCCGCCGCCCTCGCGGACCCAGTCGAAGGCCGCGATGTCGTTGGGCATGTCCCCGAACACGACGACGTCGCCCGGGTCGACCCCGTGCCGGGCGGCGACCCGCGCCAGCCCGGTGGCCTTGGTGACCCCGCGGGCGGAGATCTCCGCGAGCGCGTCGGAGGAGGAGTTGGTGACCGTCGCGCGGTCGCCGACGACGTCCTCGACCAGGGCGACGAACTCGTCGCGCCCCAGGTCCTCGTGGCGGGCCAGCAGCTTGGCCGCGGGCACGGCGACGATCTCCTCCAGCGGCGCCTCGGCGACGCCCGGGGCGTCGACGTCCCAGCGCGGCCGGTACACCGGCTCGTGCCGGAACTCCAGGCCGTACTCGACGGCGAACCAGGTGTCCGGCTGCACCCGGCGCAGGCCCGCGGTGACGTCGGCGAGCACGGCGGGCGGGAGCGCCTCCTCCTCGAGGATCTCGAAGGTCTCCAGGTCCAGCAGCACCGCGCCGTTGCAGCAGACCGCGGTGCCCCGGCTCAGGACCTGCCGGATGCGGTGCATCCAGCGCGGCGGGCGGCCGGTGGCCAGGACCACCGGGACGCCGTCGGCCCGCCACCGCTCCAGCTCGGCCACCGTCGCGGGGCTCACGGTGTCGTCCGAGCGCAGCAGCGTGCCGTCCATGTCGCTGGCGATCAGCCGCGGGCGCCAGTCAGACACCGGCCAGCACCGCCTCGAGGTAGCGGGCCACGCCGTCGGCGTCGTGCCCGCCGGTGCGGCCGCGCGCGGCCGCGCGGACGGCCGGGTGCGCGTTGGCCACCGCGACCGCGTGCCCGCCGGCGTCGGTGACCGCGCCGATCATCGGCAGGTCGTTGGGCATGTCGCCGAAGACGAGGACGTCGCCGAGGTCCACGCCGTGGTGGTCGAGCGCGACGGCCAGGCCGGTGGCCTTGGTGACGCCCGGCGGCAGCACCTCGATGAAGCCGAGGCCGGCGTGGGTCAGCTCGGCCTCGGCCGGGTCGACGACGCGCCGGGCGCGGGCCAGCAGCTCGTCCTGCCCGAGCGTGGACGACCGGAGGAACACCTTGAGCACCGCGCCCTCGGGGAGGACCGAGTGCCGGGGCAGCAGGTGCGCGGGCTCGGGGTAGGGCCAGTCGAAGCCGTGCTGCACGCGCAGGGTCGCGCGCGCCTCGGCCTGCTCGGCGGCGTCCTCGACGGCGAGCACGAGGTCCCCCGCCACCTCCTCGATCCGCTCGACGACGGCCTCGGCCTGCGAGCGCGGCAGGCCCACGGTGCGCAGCACCTCGTCGCGCTCGAGGTCGACGACGTAGCCGCCCTGCGCGAGGACGGCGATGCCCCGGCCGCCGAGCGCCGCCCGCACGCTGTCGACCAGCCGCGGCCCGCGGCCGGTCACCCCGACGACGGGGATGCCGGCGGCCCAGCAGGCGTCCAGCGCCGCGCGGGTGCGCGGGCTGACCTCGCCGGAGGAGTCCAGAAGGGTGCCGTCGAGGTCGGTGGCCACCAGCCGCGGCCGCCACGTCCCGAGCTCGTCGAGCACGCCGCCGAGGTCGACGACGTCACCGGCCTCCGGCACCGCCGCCCCCGGGACCGGGAGCGCGGCCGGCGGCTGGCTGCTCACGCGGGCACCGGCGCGGCCAGGGTCATGCCGGGGGTGAGGACCTCGTGCCCGCCCAGCCACGGCCGCAGCGCCGGCGGCACGTGCACCGAGCCGTCCGCGCGCTGGTGCACCTCGAGCAGGCAGGCGATGGTGCGGGCGATGGCGCACAGCGTGCCGTTGAGCGTGGCCGCCGTCTGCGGCTTCCCGTCCTCGTCGCGGTAGCGGATCGCCAGCCGGCGGGCCTGGAAGGTGGTGCAGTCCGACGTCGACGTCAGCTCGCGGTAGGTGCCCTGCGAGGGGAACCAGGCCTCGATGTCGTACTTGCGGGCGGCGCTGGTGCCCAGGTCGCCGGCGGCGATGTCGACCACCCGGTAGGGCAGCTCGAGCGCCTGGAGGAACTCCTCCTCCCAGGCGAGCAGCCGCAGGTGCTCGGCGGCGGCCTCCTCGGGCCGGCAGAAGCTGAACATCTCGACCTTGTCGAACCAGTGCACGCGGATGATCCCGCGGGTGTCCTTGCCGTAGGAGCCGGCCTCGCGGCGGAAGCAGGACGACCAGCCGGCGTAGCGGCGCGGCCCCGCCGCCAGGTCGAGCACCTCGTTCGCGTGCATCCCGGCCAGCGCCACCTCCGAGGTGCCGACGAGGTACAGGTCGTCGCGCTCGACCCGGTAGACCTCCTCGTCGTGCTCGCCGAGGAAGCCGGTGCCCTCCATCGCCTCGGGCTTGACCAGGGCCGGGGCGACGACGGGGGTGAAGCCGGCGGCCACCGCGCGGGTGACCGCCAGTTGGGCGAGGGCGAACTCGAGCAGCGCGCCGGGGCCGGTGAGGAAGTAGAAGCGGGCGCCGGAGACCTTCGCGCCGCGCTCCACGTCGATGGCGCCGAGCACCTCGCCGATCTGCAGGTGGTCGCGCACCTCGAAGTCGTAGGCCGGGACCTCGCCCACGGTGCGCAGGGTGACCGCGTCGTCCTCGCCGCCGGGCGGGACGTCGTCGTGCACCACGTTGGCCACCGCCAGGTGCGCCGCGCGCAGCGCGGCGTCGGCCGCGCGCTGGGCCTCCTCGGCCTCCTTGACCTGCGCGGCGAGCGCCTTCGCCCGCTCCAGGACGGCGGGCCGCTCCTCCTTCGAGGCCCCGCGCACCGCCTGGGAGGCCGCCTTCTGCTCCGCGCGCAGGTCGTCGGCGCGCTTGACGGCGGCGCGGCGGGCCTCGTCGGCGGCCAGGAGCGCGTCGACCCGGGACTCGTCGGCGCCGCGGGCGCGCTGGCTGGCACGGACGACGTCGGGGTGCTCGCGCACCAGGCGCAGGTCGATCACGTACCGATCGTAGGTGGGGCGCGCGGGCACGCCCCGCGCACGCAGGCCGCGTCCACCCCCGGCGGGGTGGACGCGGCCGGCGCTCATGACAGGGCGGCGCACTCGTCGCCCGGGCACGGGGACCCGGCCGGCGTCCCCGGACTCCCGGTCCGGGCCGCGGGCGACGAGGACCCGGTACCCGTCGATCTCCTGCGTGAGCACGGCGGGGCCCTCGTGCAGCCGGTCCACCCCGTCGGCCGCCCGCCCCGTCGGCCGCCCGCCCCGTCACCCGTTGCACACCCGGCATGCTCGGTGCCGGAGCGCACTCCGGCGCACGTCCGCATCCGGGCGCACTGCCGCGCGCGAAGACGGTGCACCCGACCGGGAGGAGACCGCCGTGACCGCCACCCCACCGGGCAGCCGCGGGCGCTGGCTGCTGCTGGCGACCGCGCTCGGCCAGGCCGCGAGCCCGCCGTTGGCGGGGTTCGACCAGGGCTCGGGCAACGACCCGGTGATCGTGCCGCCGGGACCGTTCTTCGCCATCTGGGGTCCGGTGGTGCTCGGCTGCCTCGCCGCCGCCGTGTACGGCTTCCCGATGCGCCGCGCGACCGCCGACCCGTGGCGGCGGGTGCAGGTCCCGCTGTCGGTGGCGCAGGTGGGGTTCGTCGTCTGGCTCGTGGCCGCGGCCCGGCTGCCGGGGCTGACCGTGCCGGTCTTCGCCGGCATGCTGGCCGCCCTGCTGGTGTGCCTGCGCGTGCTCGTCCGGACGCCGGCCGATCGAGGGACCCGTCTCCTCCTGACCGGCAGCGTCGGCCTCTACGCCGGGTGGGCCAGCGCGGCGGTGTGGGTGAACGCGGCGACCGTCCTCCCGGGCAGGCTGACCGTCGGCACGCTCGTCCCCGCACTGCTGGTCGTGGGCGCCGCGCTCACCGCCGCGGTCCTGGCCTGGTCTCTCCACGGGCAGCCCGCGTTCGTCCTCGCCGCCGCCTGGGCCCTCGTCGGCGCCCTCGTCTCCAGCGCCGGCGCCGGCGCCACCGCGCTCGTGCTGGTGGCCGGCGCACCGCGTGAGGACCGGCACCTCCGGCGTCCGGTACGGGACACTGGGGGCATGCAGTTCCTGAACGGCCAGCGCCCGGCGACCGACCTGACCTACGCCGACGTGTTCATGGTGCCCAACCACAGCACCGTCGGCTCCCGGCTGGAGGTCGACCTGACCACGCCGGACCGGGTGGGCACGACCATCCCGGTCGTCGTCGCGAACATGACCGCGATCAGCGGCCGGCGGATGGCCGAGACGATCGCCCGCCGCGGCGGCCTCGCGGTGCTGCCGCAGGACATCCCCGTCGACGTCGTCGGCGAGGTCGTCTCCTGGGTGCACGGCCGGCACCCGGTCTACGACACCGCGATCACCCTGTCCCCCGGCTCGACCGTGGCCGAGGCGCTGTCGCTGATGACCAAGCGCGCGCACGGCATCGTCGTGGTGGTCGAGGACGGCGTGCCCGTCGGCGTGGTCACCGACGGCGCCTGCCAGGGCGTGGACCGGTTCAGCCAGCTCGCGCAGGTCATGGCCGCGCACCCGCTGACCATCCCGGCCGGCACCGAGCTGCCGAAGGTCTTCGACGTGCTGTCCGAGGAGCGGGTCAGCGCCGCGCCGGTGGTCGAGGGCGAGCGGCTGGTCGGCGTGGTCACCCGCAAGGGCGCGCTGCGCTCGACGGTCTACACGCCCGCGGTCAACGCGCAGGGGCAGCTGCTCACCGCGGCCGCCGTCGGGATCAACGGCGACGTCGCGGGCAAGGTCTCCGCGCTGCTGGCCGCCGGGGTCGACGTGCTCGTCGTCGACACCGCGCACGGCCACCAGGACAAGGCGGTCGAGGCGGTGCGCGCGGCCCGGTCGGTGGCCGGGTCGGTGCCGGTGGTGGCGGGCAACGTGGTCACCGCCGAGGGCACCCGCGACCTGATCTCGGCCGGGGCCGACGTCGTCAAGGTCGGCGTGGGCCCGGGCGCCATGTGCACCACGCGGATGATGACCGGCGTCGGCCGGCCGCAGTTCTCCGCCGTCGAGGAGTGCGCCGCCGAGGCCCGCCGGCTGGGCAAGCACGTGTGGGCCGACGGCGGGGTGCGCCACCCCCGCGACGTCGCCCTGGCGCTCGCCGCCGGCGCGGCCAACGTGATGGTCGGCTCGTGGTTCGCCGGCACCTACGAGAGCGCCGGGGACATCCACGACGACGGCAGCGGCCGGCTGTACAAGGAGTCCTTCGGGATGGCCTCGGCCCGCGCGGTCAAGGCACGGACGGCGCAGGCGAGCGGCTTCGACCGCGCCCGCGCCGCGCTCTTCGAGGAGGGCATCTCGTCGTCGCGGATGTACCTGGACCCGGCCCGGCCCGGCGTGGAGGACCTGGTCGACGGGATCGTCGCCGGGGTGCGCTCGTCGTGCACCTACGCCGGGGCCCGCACCATCGACGAGTTCCACGAGCGGGCGGTGGTGGGGGTGCAGAGCGCGGCCGGCTACGAGGAGGGCCGCCCGCTGCCCACCAGCTGGTGAGGCCGCTGCCCCGGGAGGTCTTCGAGTCCCTGGTCGCCGACGCGCTGGACGCGGTGCCGGCCGACCTGATGGCCCTGCTGGACAACGTCGTCGTGCTGGTCGAGGACCGCAACGAGGACGAGCCGGACCTGCTGGGCCTCTACGAGGGGTACGCGCTGACCGAGCGCGGCTGGCAGTACGGCGGCGCGCTGCCGGACCGGATCATGATCTACCGCGAGGCGATCTGCGACGTCTGCTCCACCGCCGAGGAGGTGGTCGAGGAGGTCACGGTCACCGTCGTCCACGAGATCGCCCACCACTTCGGCATCGACGACGAGCGGCTGCACGAGCTCGGCTGGGGCTGAGCCCGGCAGGCGTGGGTCCGGGTGCCGGTCAGGCGAGGTCCTCGACCAGCCCGATGACGATGCCGGCCGGGCGCGGCGCCCGCGTACCGTGATCACCGTGCCATCCGACGTCGCCAAGGGCAGCGGGCTGCCGATCAAGATGCTGCACGACCGGATCCTCGTGGCCCTCCGCAAGGAGGACGGGGAGCGGCGCTCGACCGGCGGCATCCTCATCCCGGCGACCGCGCAGGTGGCCAAGCGGCTGGTCTGGGGCGAGGCGCGCGGCGTCGGCGCGAGCGTGCGCCAGGTGAAGGTCGGCGACCAGGTGCTGTTCTCCCCCGAGGACCAGCACGAGGTCGAGGTCCACGGCGAGGAGCTGATCATCCTGCGCGAGCGCGACGTGCACGCCGTCGCCGCGGAGCGGATCGAGGAGTCCACCGGCCTGTACCTCTGACGCCGTGTGCACACCCGTCGGTCAGCGGTGGGCGACGACGACGTCGGTCATCGCGGCCAGCCAGCGGCGGACGACGGCGACGTCGGCGTCGCTGAGGTCCTCCATCGCCGCGAGCAGCTCCCGCTGCAGCCCGCCGAAGTAGGCGGCGCCGGCCGCCATCGTGGGCGCGGTCATCTGCAGGACGACCCGGCGCCGGTCGGCCGGGTCGCGCACGCGCTGCACGTGACCGGCCCGCTCCAGCCGGTCGACCAGCGCGGTCACCGACGCCGAGCTCAGCCCCACCGCGGCGCCCAGCCCGCCCGCGGTCAGCGGCTGCCCGGCGCGGGCGGCGTCCATGATCGCGATGACCGCGCGGACGTCGGTGCGTCCGAGACCGTGCGTGTCGGCGAAGCGTTGACCGACGGCGTCGAGTTCGACCGTGAGCCGCCGCAGCAGCAGGGTGACCTCCACCCGCTCGCCGTCGTTGCGCGTCATCCGCCCACCCCCTAATCTCTCGAACATCGAGATTATCGGCCCTCGAGAGGATTCCACCATGGCCCGTCGGGTCCGCTGGTTGCTCCCCCTGCTCGTCCTGCTCGCCTGGCTGGGCGCCGCCGGCCCGCTCGGCTCGCTGAGCGGGCAGCTCACCGGCCTGCAGGAGAACGACACCGCCGCCTTCCTCCCCGACAGCGCGGAGTCCACGCGAGTTGCGGAGCTCTCCCAGGCGTTCTCCCCCACCGAGGCCATCCCGGCGGTCCTGCTGTGGGAGGCCGACGGGCCCCTCGACCCGGCCACCCTCGACGCCGTCGGGCAGGCGCTCGCCGAGGCCACGGCGGTCGCCGAGGACGCCGGCGCCCTGGCCGGGCAGGCCTCCCCGCCCGTCCCGTCGGAGGACGGCGAGGCGGTGCAGGCGGTGCTGCCGCTGACCCCCGAGCTGGGCGACGAGATCGTGACCGTGGTCGAGGACCTGCGCGCCGCGATCGCCGTCGACGGCACCGACGCCTTCGTCACCGGCCCGGGCGGCATCTTCGCCGACTTCGCCAACGGCTTCGCCGGCATCGACGGGTTGCTGCTGGCCGCGGCCTTCGGCGTCGTGCTGCTCATCCTGCTGGTGGTCTACCGCAGCCCGCTGCTGCCCTTCCTGGTCATCGGCACCGCCGGCCTCGCGCTCACCGCCGGCAACGCGGTCGCCTACCTGCTCGCCGACGCCGGCCTGATCACCGTCAACGGCCAGAGCCAGGGCATCGCGGCGATCCTCGTCGTGGGCGCGGCCACCGACTACGGGCTGCTGCTGGTCGCCCGCTTCCGCGAGGAACTGCAGCGCGAGCCGTCCCGGTTCACCGCGATCCGCGTGGCGCTGCGCCGCTCGTGGGAGCCGATCGTGGCCTCCGGCGCGACCGTCGTCCTCGGCGTCCTGTGCCTGCTGTTCTCCGACCTCGCGTCCAACCGCGGGCTCGGGCCCATCTCGGCGGTCAGCGTCACCCTCGCCGTCGTCGCCGCGCTCACCTTCCTGCCGGCCGCGCTCGCGCTGCTCGGTCGCGCCGCCTTCTGGCCGTTCCGCCCGCACGTGGGCCAGCAGCCCCGCGAGGGCCGCGGCTGGCAGCGGGTCGCCGCGCTGGTCGGCCGCCGGCCGCGGCGCGTCCTGGCCCTGAGCACGCTGGCGCTGGTCGCCGCGGCGGTGTTCGCGCCCACCTACGACGCGAGCGGCATCACCTTCAGCGACGCCATCCGCGGCGAGTCCAACGGCGTCGACGGGCAGGAGGCGCTGGCCCGCCACTTCGACGCGGGCTCGGGCAGCCCCACCGTCGTCGTCACGCCGGAGGGGACCTGGCCGGAGGTCGCCGAGGCGGCCGCGGCCACCGAGGGCGTGGCGTCCGTCGCCCCGTTCACCGGCGGCCCGCCCGGCGGCGACCCGGTCGTCGTCGACGGGCTGGTGCGCCTCGACGTCACCCTCGCCGTCCCGGCCGACAGCACCGAGGCCATCGACGTCGTCCAGGACCTGCGGACCACGCTGGACGACGCCGACCCGGCCGCGCTCGTCGGCGGCGACACCGCGAGCAACCTCGACGCCCGGGAGACCGCCGCGCGCGACCTGCGGGTGATCGTGCCGAGCGTGCTCGTGGTGATCACCGTCGTCCTGGCGCTGCTGCTGCGCTCGCTGGTGGCGCCGCTGCTGCTGGTGGCCACCGTGGTGCTCAGCGTCGGCGCGACGGTCGGCGTCGCCGCGCTGCTGTTCGACGGCGTCTTCGGCTTCCCCGGCAGCGACCCCGGCATCCTGCTGATCGGGTTCGTGTTCCTCGTCGCGCTGGGGATCGACTACAACATCTTCCTCATGACCCGGGCGCGGGAGGAGTCCGTCCGGCACGGCACCCGCGACGGCGTCCTGCGCGCGCTGGCGGTCACCGGCGGGGTCATCACCAGCGCCGGGATGGTGCTGGCGGCGACGTTCGGGGCGCTGGCGGTGCTCCCGCTGCTGTTCCTCACCCAGCTGGCGTTCCTCGTCGGGTTCGGGGTCCTGCTCGACACCTTCGTGGTCCGCTCGCTGCTGGTGCCCTCGGCAGTGGCGCTGCTCGGCGACCGCACCTGGTGGCCGAGCCGCCTGTCCCACCGCCCGTCGCCGGAGCCGGAGCGGGAGCTCGAGCCCGCCTAGACCCGGCCGGCGCGCAGGCGGGCGAGCCAGTCGGCCGCGTCGGCGAACGCGGCGTCGGTGGCCTCGACGGGGACCGGCCGGTTGGTGCGGCCGTCGGCGCGCGGGTAGGAGCCGAGGAAGCGCACGTCCTCGCAGACCCGGTGCAGCGCGGCCAGCGCCTCCCCCACCCGCGCCTCGGCGACGTGTCCCTCGCAGTCCAGCGAGAACGAGTAGACCCACAGCCGGTCGCGGGTGGGCCGGGACTCGATGCGGGTGAGGCTGATCCCGCGGACGGCGAACTCGCGCAGGACGTCGAGCAGCGCGCCGGTGCGGTCGGCGACGACGGCGACCAGCGAGGTCTTGTCGTCGCCGGTCGGCTCCGGCAGCGCCCCGGGGCGGGCCACCAGCACGAAGCGGGTGACCGCGCCGGGGAAGTCGGCCACGTCCTCGGCCAGCGGGACCAGCCCGTACCGCTCGGCGGCGATCGGCGCGCACACCGCGGCGTCGTGCTCGCCCTCGGCGACCGCCCGGGCCGCGGCCGCCGTCGAGGAGGCCGGCAGCGTCGGGACGCCGGGCAGCCGCTCGGCCAGCGTGCGCGCGGTCTGGGCCAGCGCGTGCGGGTGGCTGACGACGGCGCGGACGTCGCCGAGCCGGGTGCCCGGGCGGGCGGCGAGGACGAAGGAGACGGGGAGGAACACCTCGCGGGCGATGACCAGCGGGTCGCCGTCGGCCAGGCCGTCCATGGTGGCCGGGACCGAGCCCTCGACCGAGTTCTCCAGCGGCACGAGCGCGGCGTCGGCGTCCCCGGCGCGGACCGCCGCCAGCGCGGCGGCGACGCTGGCCGCGGGCTGCCGCACTCCCTCCCCAGGGGCAACGGCGCTGCTCAGCGCCGCCTCGGCGAAGGTACCCTCGGGCCCGAGATAGGCGAACCGCGTCGGAGGCGTCTGGGGCACCCGACGAGGGTAGTGCGGTCGGGCCGGGGCGCAGTCCGGGTCCGGGGGGAACTGCCTCGCCGCCGGCCCGTGCGGCCGGTCGCCCGGCGTCGAGGAGGAGGGATGCGTGACCCCCGGCCCCGCACCCGTCACCGACGGTGATCTCGACGCTGCACTGCAGCGCCTGCTGAGCGCGAGCGGCCGGGACGACGCCGACGCCTTCCGGGACGGGCTCGACGACGCCGAGGCCGCGTTCGACGCCGCGAGCGACCCCCGCTGGGCGGCCTGGCGGCACGCGCTGGCCGCCCGCCGCGGCCTGCTCGACGGCGACCGGGACGCCGCCGGCGCCGGGGTGGCCGCCGCCCGCGACGCGCTGGGCGCCTGCCCGCCGTCGGCCTCGACGGCCCTGGTCCTGGCCTACCTCGCGCACGTCGAGGCGACCGCCGACCACCCGGACGCCGCGATGCTGCTCGCCGTCGACGCGAGCCTGCTCACCGAGCAGCTGTCCCCGCCCGCCGGGGAGCCCTCCCGCGCGTTGTCCCAGGCGCACCTGTGGCTGTCGCTCACCCTCACCGCGCTGGACCTCGAGGAGCTCGCCGTCGCACAGGCCGAGCGCGGGCACCGGGTGGCCGCCGCGCTGGCCGACCCCGCCGACCTCTGGCAGCTGCTCCGGCTGTGCGCCCAGCAGAACACCGAGCTGGCCCAGACGCTGCGCCGCCGCGGCGAGGCCGGGCGGGCCCGCGAGCTGGCCGGCGCCGCGCTGGCCTGCGCCGACGACGCCCGCGCGCTCGACGTCGAGCCCGACCCCGGCGACCTCGACCTGCTCGACGTCGTCCAGGCCTGGGCGCTGGCCTGCCACGACGACCTCGACGACGCCCTCGGCCCGCTGCGCAGCGCGCACCGGCGGGTGCACCGCACCGGCGGCACCTGGCTGCGCGGCTACGCCGACCTGGCCCTGTCCCGGCTGCTGTCCCGGCTGTCGCAGGTGCACACCGGCGGCGGGCACGGCGAGGAGGCCGCCGACCTGCTCGTCGACGCCGCGGGGGCCTTCGCCGCCACCGCCGACCGGCGCCGCTACCGGCAGTGCCTGCTCGAGCTCGGCCAGGCCACCGCCGCGATGGGCCGGCCCGCCGAGGCGCTGTACTGGCTGGACGCCTACCGCGCCGACACCGGCCGGGCGCACGCGCGCAGCCGGGAGCTGTGGGCGGAGATGTTCGTCCGCCGCAGCCGGCTGCGCGAGGTCGAGCGGCAGGCCGCCGTGCTGCGCCGGCACGCGCTGGAGGACCCGCTGACCGGGCTGGGCAACCGGCGCAGCGCCGAGCGCCGGCTGGCCGGGCTGCGGCTGGGCGCCGAGCCGCTGTCGCTGGCCGTCGTCGACGTCGACCGGTTCAAGGAGGTCAACGACGACACCTCCCACTCGCACGGCGACGAGGTGCTGCGCCGGGTGGCGGCGCTGCTGCGCGAGCACAGCCGCGTCGGCGACGAGGTGTACCGCTGGGCCGGCGACGAGTTCCTCGTCGTCCTGCCCACGGCCAGCCCCGCCCAGGCCCTCGCCGCCGCCGAACGGCTGCGCGCCGCGGTCGCCGACGCCGACTGGGCCGACCTGGCGCTGCCCGAGCCGATCACCGTCAGCATCGGCGTGGCCACCGCGCCCGCGGCCGAGGACGACGCCGCGCCGGTCGGCTGGCGCTCGCTGTTCGACACCGCCGACCTGCACCTGTTCTCCGCCAAGCGGGGCGGGCGCAACCGGGTGCGCGCGCCGGGCCTCGTCGAGGCCCCCGCCGAGGGGACGCCGTCGTGAGCGCCGGCCGCGCCTGGGACGCCAGTGACGCGACGGACGACGGGACCGGCGCCACACGGCGCGCCCGGCCCGCGCTCCCCGCGGAACCGCACGACGGCGTGCACAGTGCGGTGGTGCCACCGGGAGCCCTGCACCACCGGGTGACCGCCGCCCTCGCCAACTGGCAGCTCGACGACGCCGAGCGGCTGCTGTCGGTCGTCGACCCCTCGACGCCGTACGGGGCCGGGCCGTCCGGCGCCGCCACCGGGCGCGACGGCGAGCCCTCCCTCGGCCGCGCCTGGGCCGACACCCTGCGCGCCGAGCTGCTGGTCCGCCGGCTGCGCGTCGCCGGCTTCACCCTGGTCGGCGAGCCGCTGGACGCGCCGGAGGCGACCGAGTCGCTGGACCTGCACGCCGGCGTCGCGGGCCTGCTCGAGCGCGGCGACGACCGCGCCGCCGACCGGCCCGCCAGCGACGGCGACCCGCGCTCGGAGTCGGCCGCGCACGCCGCCGAGGCCATCGCCCTGGTGCGCTCGGCCAAGGCCGCCTTCGACGCCACCGACGACGCCGTGCAGCGGGCCGCGGGCCTGGCGCGGCACGCCCGCATCGAGCTGCTGTCGCGGCGGATCGACGCGGCGATGGACGAGGCGGTCGAGGCGGCCAGCCTGCTCGACCCCGCGCTCCCGCCCGACGCGCTGCTCGTCGACACCCTCGGCGCGCTGGCCGGCGTCCTCGCCGACCTCGAGCTCATGCCGCTCGCGCTGGACTACCAGCGCCGCTCCCTGGAGGCGGCCGGCGCGGCCGCCGCCCAGGGCACGCTCGGCCCCGACGACGGCGACCCCGACGTGCTGGTGGCGCGGGCGGCCACCTGCCTGGGCGAGCTGTGCGCCGAGCTGGGCGAGGCGCTGCTCGACGACGGCGAGCCCGAGGCCGCCGAGGTCCACTTCGCCGAGGCCCGCGCGCTGGCCGAGCAGGCGCTGGCCCAGCTGCCGCCCGACTCCGGCGGTGTCGTCGCCGCGCAGGTGGTGCACGGCTGGGCGCTGGTCGGGCTGGGCGAGCCCGCCGCCGCGGCCGGCCCGCTGCGCGCCGCCGTGCGGAAGACGAGCGCCACCGGCGACCGCGCGCTGCTGGCCTCGGCGCTGCTGGGGCTGGGCCGGGCGCTGCGCCGGCAGGGCGACGGCCGCGGCGCCGACGAGCAGCTGGCGCGGGCGCTGGCGCTGGCCACCGAGCACGGCCTGCCCCGGCTGCGGCGGGCGGCGCTGCGCGAGCTGTGCACCCTGCACGCCGAGCTCGACGACGCCGGCCGCGCGCTGCCCTACCTGCAGGCCTACCTCGCCGACGAGCTGGACCGGGTCGACGAGCGGCGCACCCGCTGGGTCGAGCTGTTCGGCCGGCGCAAGAGCCTGCTGGAGAACGAGCGCGCCGCCGGGCAGCTGCGCCGCCAGGCCTACGAGGACCCGCTCACCCACCTGCCCAACCGGCGCTACGCCGAGGCGCGACTGGACGGGCTGCTCAGCGCGGGCACCACGCCGGCGCTGGCGGTGGTCGACGTCGACCGGTTCAAGGCGATCAACGACGCCGTCGGGCACCCCGGCGGCGACGCGGTGCTGCGCGCGGTCGCCGACCTGCTGCTGGCCGGGTGCCGCGACACCGACGAGGTGTGCCGCTGGGCCGGCGACGAGTTCGTCGTGCTGCTGCCCGACACCACCGCCGAGCAGGCCGAGCGGGCGCTGGAGCGGATCCGCCGCGCCGTCGCCGCGCACGACTGGACCGCGCTCGGCCTGCCCGTGCCGGTGACGATCAGCGTCGGCATCGCCTCGGCCACCCGCGGCGACGACCGCCGCACGCTGTTCGCCGCCGCCGACGGCGTCCTCTACGACGCCAAGCGCAGCGGCCGCGACCGCGTCGTCCGGCTGTCGGCGGTCACCCAGACCCGCGCCCCGGACACGCCCGCGGAGCCCCCGCCGGCGCCGTCCCGGCCGGCGGCGCGCGCGTCGGTGAAGGTCGGACCGGTGCAGTCCTCGCCGCTGGACCCGGTCGGCGGCTTCGCCGCGCTGCTGGCCGACCCTCCGCTGTCGCTCGGCAGCGCCGGCCAGCCCGCGCTCGCCCCGGCGCCCCCGGCCGCCCCGGCCCGCCCGGCACCGGCCGAGCCCGACGTCGTCTGGGGCGTGGGCCGGTCCACCGAGCAGGTACTGGCACTGGTCCGGGAGACCCGCGCGGCGCATCCGGACCGGCCGGCGCTGGTCGTCCGGGCCACCGCCGACACGCTGGTCGCGCTGGCCGCCGCCCACGACGGCTCCACCACGGTCGACGCCGCGGCGATGTCGGCCGCCGTCGGGCCGATCCCCGAGCCGCTGGGCCGGGTCGGCGTCCTGTGCGCCAGCACCGCCGACGCGTCGGTGGCCGCCGAGGCCGCGTTCGTCGCGCGGGTGACCGGCACCGAGGTCGTGCGGGTCGACGACGTCGGCGGCAGCCGGCTGCGGCCCCTGCTCACCGACCGCACCCTGCTCGACGACGTCGACTGCCTGGTCGTGGTCGCGGGCCTGGACGCCTCGCTGGCCGGCACGGTGGGCGCGATGACCGACGTGCCGATCGTCGCGGTGCCCACCTCGACCGGGCAGCCGGGCTCGTTCGGCGGGTTCGGCGCGCTGCTCACCATGCTGAACTCGGCCTCGCCCGGCGTCGTCGTCAGCAACATCGACAACGGCCACGCCGCCGGCGTCTTCGCCGCCCGCATCGCGAGGCGCACCGCCAGGTAGTCCTGAGCGGCAGAGATGGCCATTCCTGCCGCTCAGACCCGGATCCTCCCCAGGCCGCGGGCCACGACCGGGACGACGGCGAGGAACAGCGCCGCGACGGCGAGGGCCGAGCCCAGCGCCCACGCGGCGAACACCAGGAGCGACGCCAGCTCGATGCCCAGACCCGCGACCGAGGTGACCGTGGCCCGGGCGGCGCCGGGCACCTGCTCCTGCAGCCGCGCCTCGCCCACCACCAGCACCGCGAGGTACAGGCCGTAGGACAGCGCGACGGGGGCCAGCGCGACCGGCGTCCCGGTCAGCGCCCCGGCCGCCAGCAGCGCAGCCGAGACGGCCAGCAGGACCGGCAGCGCCCGCGACGGCAGCCGCCCCAGCCGGCCGGCCAGCGCCGCGCCCGCCGCCCCGGCGAGCGAGACCCCGAGCACGGCCACCGGCACCAGCTCGGTGGGGACGCCGCGGTCGCGCGCCATGACCGGGAAGTACTCCTCCAGCGCGTCCAGCCCGCCGAGCAGCGCGACGGCGACCACGGTCAGCCGCAGCGACGGCCGGCGCAGCGCCTCGCCCACGGCCGCCCGCAGGCCCGGGCCGGCGTCGTCGTCCCGGGTGGGGGTGGTCTCGGGGAAGCGGGTGGCCAGGGCCGCGGCGGCGAGGCAGACGCCGACGCTCGCCCAGCCGACCAGCGCGTAGCCGCCGGCCTCGACGAGCACGCCGGCCAGCAGCGCGGTGGGCACCTGCACGAGCAGCTCGGTCGCCGTCATCGCGCCCTGGACCCGGACGAAGTCCTCCTCCGCGCCGACGGCGGCCAGCGCCTCGTAGACCAGCGCCTCGGCGGCACCGGAGACCAGTGCGCCGCCCACGCCCCACACGACGAACCCGGCGGCGAAGCCGGGCAGCCCGGGCGCCACGGTCCAGAGGACGAAGCCGGCGGCCTCCAGCACCCCGGCGAGGACCAGCGCGCCGCGCCGCGACCAGCGGTCCGCGAGCACCCCGGTGGGCACCTCGGCGAGCAGGGCGGTGACCGACCACAGCGCGAACAGCCCGGAGACCTGGGCCGGGGTCAGCCCGGTGTCGAGGAACAGCAGCGCGTAGAGCGGGTAGACGGGCGCCAGCCCGGACAGCGCGGTCCAGGCCACGGCCAGGCGGGCCGGCGGCCGGGCGGGCGGCGGTGCGGCGGACGACGGGCGTCAACGGAACGGCACGGGACGACGGTAACCAGCCCCACACCCGGGCGCACCGGGTTTTCCGCGGCCCGTCGACTAGCCTGGGCGGCCGAGGAGGGGAGTAGCCCCCCGTCCGCTGGTCGACACGCTGGCGCGCTCCCGCGGGAGCCGCCCGGTCAGCGGGCCCGCGCCCCGCGCGGGTGGGCGAGACCTCCGGCCTGAGCAGTCGTCGCGCTGCCGGTCGGAGGCGTGCGCCCCCGCCCGGCCGTGCCGAGCGGAAGAGAGACCCACCCGTGATCGTCTGGTCCGTCGTCGTGACGGCGTTCGCCCTCGTCCTGCCGGTCGAGCTCCCGGACAAGACCCTGTTCGCCAGCCTCGTGCTCGCCACCCGGTTCCCGCCGCTGCCGGTGTTCGTCGGCGTGGGCACCGCCTTCGGCCTGCAGGTCGCCATCGCCGTCATCGCGGGCAGCCTGCTCTCGCTGCTGCCGGAGGCGCTGGTCAGCGGCGTCGTGGCGGTGCTGTTCCTCGTCGGGGCGGTCCTGCTGTGGCGCAGCGCGTCCGAGGGGCCGGAGGACGGCGGGGAGGCGGCCGACGCCCGGGAGCGGACGTCGTTCCTGCGCGCGGCCGCGATCTCCTTCGGCGTGCTGTTCGCCGCGGAGTGGGGCGACCTGTCCCAGCTGGCCACCGCGGGCCTGGCCGCCCGGTTCGACGAGCCGGTGTCGGTGTTCGTCGGCGCGTGGGCGGCGCTGCTGACCGTCTCGGCGCTGGCGGTGTTCCTCGGCAAGACGCTGGCCGACCGGCTGCCGGTGGCCCTCATCCGCCGGGTGGCCGCGGGGCTGTTCGTCGTCTTCGCCGTGTTCGCCGCCGTGGAGACCGTCCGCGTCCTCACCTGATCGGGGGACCGTCGCGGTCGGGGCGGTGCGGAGCGCGGGCGCGGGGGCCGTTGCCTGCCGCATGACCGTCTCCACCCCGCCCGACCGCGACGCCCTCGCCGACGCCGACCTCGCCGACGCCGACCTCGACGTCCGCGAGCTCGGCCGGGACGCCGAGCTGGCCGCCGTCGTGCGCGTCGCCGCGGACGTGGCCGGCGTGCGGTGCGCGACCGTCAACCTGCTCGACGCCTGCGAGCAGCACCAGCTGGCGCCGTCGGGCTTCCTGGGCTGCTCGTCGCCGCGCGACGAGTCGCTGTGCGCGGCGGTGAATGCCGGCGGCCCGCGGGGCGAGGTGATCGAGGACCTGGCCGCCGAGCCGCGGTACGCGGCCAACCCCTGGGTGGACGGCCGCCGCGCCCGCGTCCGCGCCTACGCCAGCGCGCCGCTGGTCGTCGACGGGGCGACGGTCGGCACCCTGTGCGTCTTCGACTCCGAGCCGCACGCCTTCGCCCCCGGCACCGGCGACCGGCTGGCCGACCTGGCCTCGGTCGTGGTGGCGCTGTTCCAGCGGCGCCGGCAGGCCCGCCAGCTCGCCGCCCTCGCCACCGCCAGCGCCGCCGCCCGCGACCAGGCCCAGGCCGCCGCGACGCACGCCGCGCGGTCGGAGGCCTTCACCCGCGCACTGCTGGAGGCGCTGCCCGTCGGGGTCGTCGCCGCCGACGCCGACGGGCGCATCACGCTGTTCAACCGGCTCTGCCGGCAGTGGCACGGGCTCCCCGAGGCCTCCGCCGACCGCGTCGAGGGCGGCCGGCTCACCGAGGACGTCGTCGAGGCCTTCGGGCTGAGCACGCCCGACGGGCGCCGGCTCGGCCCGGCCGAGGTCCCCCTGGCCCGCGTCTACGCCGAGGGGCGGGTCCGCGACGCCGACATGGCGATCGCCCTGCCCGGCGCTCCCCTGCGCGTGGTGCGCGCCTCGGGCACCCGCATCCGCGACGCCGCGGGCCGGCCCACCGGCGCCGTCGTCGCGATGATGGACGTGACCGCCCAGCGCGAGCTCGAGGCCCGGCTGCGCGAGGCCGCCCTGCACGACGCGCTCACCGGCCTGCCCAACCGGGCGCTGCTGCTGGACCGGCTCGAGCAGGCCCTGCAGGTCCAGGCACGCGAGGGCCTGGCGGCCGCGCTGCTCTACTGCGACCTCGACGGGTTCAAGGGCATCAACGACACCCTCGGCCACGCCGCCGGCGACGCCGCCCTGCTGCGGATGGCCGCCGCGCTGCGGGCGGCGGTGCGCCCGGGCGACACCGTGGCCCGCATCGGCGGCGACGAGTTCGTCGTGCTGTGCCCGGGCACCGGCACCGAGGACGCCGCCCGGCGCCTGGTCGACCGGATCGCGTGCACGCTCGCGACCCCCACCGACGGCGGGCCGCCGCTGCGCTCGAGCACCGGCGTCGCCCTCTCCCGTCGGGGCGACACCGCCGACAGCCTGCTGCGCCGCGCCGACGCGGCGATGTACGAGGTCAAGCGCTCCCGCCGCTGACCGGCGTCCGGGGCGCCGTCCCGGACGGACCCGGCACCCCGCTCAGGGCAGTGTCGGGATCCAGTCGGCCAGCGCCCGGCCGATCGCGTGCGGCGAGTCCTCGGGGACGAAGTGGGAGCCGGGGACGCTGACCTCGGTGACCGACGGCCACTTCCGCACCAGCCCGCGTGCCCGCCCGGTCAGCAGCCACCCGGGCTCGGCGTTCAGGAACAGCTTCGGCACGGCACTGGTCCGCAGCCAGTGCCCGTACCGCGCGACGACGTCGTGGACGGCCGGCGGCACGTTGCTGATCGGGAGCTGGCGCGGCCACTCCAGCGTCGGCCAGCGGTCCTCGCGCTCGCGGAAGGGCTGCCGGTAGCGCTCGTGCGCCTCCGGGGAGAGCCCGCGCAGCACGGACGCCGGGAGGATGCGCTCGACGAAGACGTTCTTGTCGAGGACGACGACCTCGCCGTCCTCGCTGCGCATGGCCTGGAAGATCCTGCGGCCCTCCGCCGGCCAGTCGGCCCAGGTCATCGGGGTGACGATCGCCTCGGTGAAGGCCAGGCCGCGGACCGCCTCGGGGTGGCGGTGCGCCCAGGAGAAGCCCAGCGCCGAGCCCCAGTCGTGCAGCACGAAGGTGACCCGCCGCTCCACCCCGAGCGCCTCGAGCAGGCCGTCCAGGTGCGCGGCGTGCGCGGCGAGGGAGTAGGTGCCGCGCTGCGGGCCGGGCAGCTTCCCGGACTCCCCCATGCCCACCAGGTCCGGCGCGATGCAGCGGCCGAGGTGCTGCACGTGCGGGATGACGTTGCGCCACAGGTAGGACGACGTCGGGTTGCCGTGCAGGAAGACGATCGGGTCGCCCTCGCCGACGTCGACGTACGCCATCTCGGTGCCCCGGACGGTCACCCGCCGCCGGGGGAAGGGGTCCCCGGGCGAGACCTCCTCGTGGGTGCTGTCGTCCTGGTCGGCCATGCGGCGATCCTCGCCCAGGCACCGCTCCCCCGCCGTCCGGGGATCGCCCTCGACCCCGACGCGACGATCGCGCTTGACCCTGACGCGACGTCAGGCTGTGCACTCGTCGCCGTCAGGGAGGAGGGACCCGGGATGAAGGTGGGCGAGGTGGCGGCACTGGCCGGCGTCACGGTGCGCACGCTGCACCACTACGACCGGATCGGCCTGCTGTCGCCGTCGGGGCGCACCGCGGCCGGTTACCGCCGCTACTCGGCGGCGGACCTGGACCGGCTGCACCAGGTGCTGCTCTACCGCGAGCTCGGGTTCCCCCTCGAGGAGGTCGCGGCCCTGCTGGACGACCCGTCCGCCGACCCCGCCGAGCACCTGCGCCGGCAGCACCGGCTGCTGCGGGACCGGCTGGAGCGGACGCGGGCGATGGTCGCGGCCGTCGAGAAGGAGATGGAGGCGAGGCAGATGGGGATCGCACTGACCCCCGAGGAGCGGTTCGAGGTGTTCGGCGAGCACGACCCGGAGCGGTACGAGGCCGAGGTCCGGGAGCGCTGGGGCGACACCGACGCCTACCGCGAGTCCGCGCGGCGCACCGCGGCCTACGGCAAGGAGGACTGGGTCCGGATCCGGGCCGAGGGCGAGGACCTCACCCGGCGGATGGCCGAGGCGCTGCGCGGTGGCGTGGCGCCCGACTCGCCGCAGGGCATGGACCTCGCCGAGGAGGCGCGGCAGCAGATCAGCCGGTGGTTCTACGACTGCCCGCCGGAGGTGCACGCCGCGCTGGGGCGGATGTACGTCGAGGACGAGCGGTTCACCGCCACCTACGAGCAGGTCGCGCCGGGCCTCGCGCAGTGGGTGAGCACCGCCGTCCAGGCCAACGCCGCCCGCCAGGGGTGAGCCCCGGGGTGGCAGGAACGGCCATTCCTGCCACCCCCTGGCCCCCTCCAGGGCACCGTCCCGAGCCTGCGAGGGGTGGGGAGGAGGGGGTCCTTCAACAGACGCGGACCAGGAGCTCGCCGTGCAGCATGGCGAGCCAGCCGTCGTCCGCGGCGGCCCAGCGCAGCCACGCGGCGGCGAGCTCCTCGAGCCCGTCCGGCGTGGCCAGGCCGTACGCCAGGGCCTGCTCCGCGAACGCCGACGCCGTCGCGCGGCCGGCCCAGGAGCGGCCCCACCACTCCCGCTCGGCCGGCGAGGCGTAGCACCAGGAGCCGGTCGTCGCGGTGGTGTCGCGCAGGCCCGCGGCGTGGGCCCAGGACAGCAGCCGGCGGCCGGCGTCGGGCTCGGCGCCGTTGGCACGGGCGACCGCGGAGTAGAGCTCCAGCCACCGGTCCAGGCCGGCGTCGGCGGGGAACCAGCAGGTGGCGGCGTAGTCCACGTCCCGGACGGCGAGCAGCCCGCCGGGGCGGCAGACCCGCACCATCTCGCGTAGCGCCGCCACCGGGTCGGTGAGGTGCTGCAGCACCTGGTGCGCGTGGACGACGTCGACCGAGTCGTCGGGCAGGTCGAGGGCGTAGACGTCGCCGACGGCGAAGGTCACCGCGACGCCCTCGCGCGCGGCGAGGTCCCGGGCCTCGTCGAGCGGGTCGGCCGACGCGTCGAGGCCGAGCACCCGGCCGGGCGCGACCCGGCGGGCGAGGTCGACGGTGATCGTGCCCGGCCCGCACCCGACGTCGAGCAGGTCGAGCCCGGGGCGCAGGTGCGGCAGCAGGTACGCGGCGGAGTTCTCCGCGGTGCGCCAACGGTGCGACTGCAGGACCGGTTCGGCGTGCCCGTGCGTGTAGGTGTCCACGCCGGCATCCTGCTCCGCCCGTCCCGCACAGCGGAACGGCTTTCCCACTCAGTGGGATGCGGACGAGCGGGGCGTCAGGTGCGCGGCTCGCGCCCGGCCGGCTGCCGCGGCTCGCCGAGCAGCGGGGTGGGCGCGCGCAGCGGCACGCGCACCGGGGTGGTCGCGACCGACTGCGCGGCGCCGTCGACGACGACGGTCACCGGCCCCTCGCCGCGCACCAGCGTGAGGGTGGTGCCCTCCTGCGTCGTCTCGACGCGGAGCACGCTGCCGCGCCAGGTGACGTGCCACGCCGTGCGGGACAGCGACGACGGCAGCAGCGGCGCGATCTCGAGGTCCCCGTGGTCCTCGCGCAGACCCCCCAGACCCGCGGTGAGCGCCAGCCAGGCCCCGGCCACCGAGGCCATGTGCAGGCCCTGGGCCGTCCCCTGCTGGACGTCGCGCAGGTCCACCAGCGCGCACTCGCGCAGGTAGCGCAGGGCGAGGTCGGGGTGCTGCACCTGTGCGCACACCACCGCCTGCACCGCGGCCGACAGCGAGGAGTCCCGCACGGTGCGCGCCTCGTAGTACTCGAGGTCGCGGGCCACCTGCTCGTCGGTGAACTCGTCGCGGCACCACCACAGCGCCTGGACGAGGTCGGCCTGCTTGAGCACCTGGCGCCGGTAGAACGTGGCGTAGTGGTTGTGCTCCTGCACCGGGTAGGCGTCGCGCTGCTCCTCGAAGGGCCACTCCCCGTACGACGTGAAGCCGGCGTTCATGGGGTGCACACCCAGACCCTCGTCCCACGGCACGTGGACGGCGTCGGCGGCGGCCCGCCAGGCGGCGGTCTCGGCGTGGTCCACGCCGAGCTCCGCGGCCCGCGCCTCGTACCTGCGGCAGGCGTCGGCCGCGCGCCGCAGGTTGGCCCGCGCCATGAGGTTGGTGAAGACGTTGTCGTCGACGACGCCGGTGTACTCGTCCGGACCGGTCATGCCGAACAGGTGCCACGCCCCGGCCGCGTCCTCGTGTCCCAGCGACGTCCACAACCTCGCCGTCTCGACCAGCACCGGCAGACCGTCGACGTCGTCGAGGTCGGCGCCCGTGGCGTTCTCGAAGAGCCAGAAGGCGCGGGCGACGTCGGCGTTGACGTGCATCGCCGCCGTGCTCGCCGGCCAGTACGCCGACACCTCGGGCCCGCTGATGGTGCGCCACGCGAACGCCGCGCCCGCCCGGCCCAGCGTCCGGGCCCGCTCCCGGGCGGCGTCGAGCGTGCCCGCCCGCCACCGCAGCAGGCGGGCGGCCGCGTCGGGGCGCAGCAGGGTCAGGGCGGGCAGCACGAACCCCTCGACGTCCCAGAAGGTGTGGCCGCTGTAGCCCATGCCGGTCAGCCCCTTGGCCCCGACGGGGGCGCCGGAGATGCAGGCGGCGGAGCAGAACAGCTGGAAGACGCTGTAGCGCAGCGCCTGCTGCAGCTCGGGGTCGCCGTCGACCTCGACGTCGGCGGTCGCCCAGAACTCGTCGAGCACGCCGCGCTGGGCGGCGAGCAGCCCCTCCCACCCCAGGTCGAGGGCCGAGGCCACCGCCGCCGACGCCTCGCCGACGAGCGAGCCGGCCGACGCGTCGAGCGACCAGGTGTGCGCCACCACCTTGGTGATCCCGAGCGACCCGCCGGCGCCCAGGTCGGCAGTGACCGTGGTGACGACGCAGTGCTCGTCGGCGTCGGAGCACACGCGCCCGCCGTCGACCACGTGCTCGGCCGCGGCGGCGAGCGTGAGGCCCGAGCGGCGCGTCCGGGCCGCGAGGTTCCCCCCGGTCGCCGAGCAGGCGTGCGCCAGCGGCTCGAAGGCGTTGTCGAGGCACTCGGCGACCCGCGGGTCGTCGTTGTCCACGCCCGTCGGCGTGACCGACCCGCTGGCGAGCTCGGACCGGACGACGACGTGCGCGGGCCCGTCGAGCGCGCGGACCTCGTACCGGGTGCCGCAGACCGACCGCTCGGCCAGCGACACCAGCCGCCGCGACGTGACCTCCATCGTCGTGCCGCGCGGCGTCGTCCAGCGCACCAGCCGGTCCAGCGTGCCGGCGCGCAGGTCCAGCGTGCGCTCGTGCACCTGCGGCCGGACCTCGCGCACGTCGAGCGGGATGCCGTCGACCAGGAGGCGCAGCGGCGTGCCGTCGGTGACGGTGAGCAGCGCCTGTCCCTCGCCGGGCTGCCCGTAGCCGCCCTCGGGATAGGACAGCGGGTGCGTCTCGTGGACGCCGGACAGGTAGGTGCCGCGCATGCCGAAGGGCTCGACCTCGTCGAGCGTCCCCCGGACGCCGAGGTAGCCGTTGGACAGGCTGAACAGGGACTCGGCGACGCCGAGCGTGCCGGTGTCCACGTGCGGCTCGCGGACCGTCCAGGGGGCGACGTCGAGTCTCGGGGCGCTCACGGCTGGTCCTCGCGGTCTCGGAGGGCTGTCGGGGCAGCCGGCCGGCGTCCCGCTCCCCGTCCTACCGCCCGGCGCACCCCCGCGCGACCGGCGGGGCACAGGGCGCCCTCCGCACCGCCTCCTCCGCCCCGCCCTACGCCCCGGCCAGGACGGACTCCGCGGCGGGGACGGCCCGCGCGCGGTCGGCGGGGACCAGGCCCAGGCGCACCCGCCGGTCGAGCAGGTCGGCCACGCTGCGCGCCCCCTCGGCCAGCGCGCCGAACCGCAGCTCCCCCACCGTCTCCGGGCGGCCCCCGACCACCGGCTCGGTGCCGAGCGCGGCCACCCGCGGCGCCTCGGTGCCGTACCGGGCGACCAGCCGCGCCGGGGCGGGCACCCGCGCCAACTCGGCCGGGGACGCCGCGCCGACCAGCGGCAGCCGGACGGTCGGCGAGCGCCGCGCGCCCCGACCCAGCCGCGCGACGACGGCGTCGACGGCCTCCTCCGCCATCGCCCGGTAGGTGGTGAGCTTGCCGCCGACGACCGACAGGACCGGTCCGTCCCACCGCAGCAGGTGCCGCCGCGACAGGTCCGCGGTGGCGTCGCCGGGCCCCCCGCCGGCCGACTCCGGCAGCACCAGCGGCCGCAGCCCGGCGTAGGAGCCGACGACGTCGTCCCCGGTCAGCGGCGCCGCCAGCACCCGGTTCACGGTGGCGAGCAGCTGCCGCACCTCGGCCTCGGCCGGGACCGGGTCGTCGTCCGGGACCGGCCCGGGCACCGGCTCGTCGGTGAGCCCCAGGTACACCAGCCCGCCCGGCTGCGGCAGCGCGAACACGTACCGCGAGCGCGAGCCGGGCAGCGGCACGGTGAGCGCCGCGACCGGGTCGCCGAGCCGATCGGCGCGGACGACGAGGTGCGAGCCGCGCGAGGGCACCAGCCGGATGCCGGGCGCGAGCGCCTGCGCCCAGACGCCGGTCGCGTTGACCACCGCGCCCGCCCGCACGCTCAGCGCCGCGCCGTCGGCCTCCACCGCCACCTCGCCGCCGTCGACGCCGGTCACCCGCGCGCCGGTGAGCACCCGGGCGCCGTGCGCGGCGGCGGTGCGGGCCAGCGCGACGACGAGCCGCGCGTCGTCGGTGAGCTGGCCGTCCCAGAACACCGCGCCGCCGCGGCCGGGGCGCACCGCGGGCGCCAGCCGCGCGACCTCGGCGGCGCCGACGCGGCGGGTGCCGGGCAGCGAGCCGCGGCCCCCGCGCACCGACCGGCGCACCGCGTCCCCGAGCCGCCCGCCCAGCGCGCCGACGGCGCTGACGTCCCGGCCGGCGGCGTCGGGCACCAGGAACGGCAGCGCCCGGACCAGGTGCGGCGCGGTGGTGCGCATGAGGACGGCGCGCTCGCGGGCGCTCTCCCGCGCCAGGCCGACCTCGCCGTGCGCCAGGTAGCGCAGGCCGCCGTGCACCAGCTTGCTCGACCACCGGCTGGTGCCCGCGGCGAGGTCGGTGCGCTCCAGCAGCGCCACGGACAGGCCGCGGGCGGCCGCGTCGAGGGCCACCCCGGCGCCGGTCACTCCCCCGCCCACGACGACGACGTCGACCCCGGCGGCCAGCGCCTCGAGGTCGGCCGCGCGGCGCTCGGGTGTGAGGTCGGGCCCGCCGGTCACGTGCGGGGTCCCGGTCGGAGCACCGGCAGACTGTAGCCGTGCCCGAGCAGCCGGAACTGACCGTCCAGGGGTGGGGGCCCGGCAGCTCCCGCGTGGCCACGGTGGCCGAGCCGGGGGGCACGGCGGAGGGCTCCCTCGAGCTCACCCGCGACCCCGACCTCGCCACCGCGCTGCCCAAGGCCGCCCGCCGCCACCTGGCCAAGGAGCTGGGCTGGGAGCCGCGGCCGACCCCGCCGGTCGCCGTCGCCGACATCCGGCTGGCGCCCTCGCGGCTGCCGGCCGACGTGCACGACGCGCTGGTCGCGCTGCTCGGCGCGGAGCACGTGCGCACCGACCGGGAGGCGCGGCTGCGCCGGGCCGGCGGCAAGAGCTACCTGGACCTGCTGCGCCGGCGCGGGGGCGACGCCTCCGACGCCCCCGACGCCGTCGTCCTGCCCGGCAGCACGGCCGAGACCGCGGAGCTGCTGGCGCTGTGCGCCGAGCACGGGGTCGTCGTCGTGCCGTTCGGCGGGGGCACCAGCGTGGTGGGCGGGCTGTCGGGGATGGACCCGGACGACCGGCCCTCGCTGTCGGTCGACCTGTCCCGGATGGCGGCGCTGACCGACGTCGACGTCGCCTCGTCGCTGGTCACCGCCGGCCCCGGCATGCGCGGCCCGGCGCTGGAGGAGGCGCTGGGCGCCCACGGGCTGACGCTGGGCCACCTGCCGCAGAGCTGGGAGTACGCCACGCTCGGCGGCTACGCGGCCACCCGCTCGGCCGGGCAGTCCTCCACCGGCGTCGGCCGCTTCGACGACCTCGTGGCGGGCCTGACCCTGGCCACGCCGTCGGGGGTGCTGGAGCTCGGCCACCCCCCGGCGTCGGCGGCCGGCCCCGACCTGCTCGGCCTGGCGCTGGGTTCCGAGGGCACGCTCGGGATCATCACGGAGCTGCGGCTGCGGGTGCGCCCGGCGCCGCGGGCCCGGGTGTACGAGGGCTGGTCGTTCCGCACCTGGGCCGACGGGCTCGCCGGGCTGCAGCGGCTGGCGCGGCACGACCTGCTGCCCGACGTCGTCCGGCTCTCCGACCCCGACGAGACCCGCGCCAACCTGCTCAACGCCGCCGGCACCGGCGCCCGGCTGCTGCGCGGCGCCCTGCGGGCCCGCGGCCGCGGCGACGGCTGCCTGCTCGTCGTCGGCTGGGAGGGCCTGCCGCAGGTGGTGCGGGCCCGCCGCCGGGCGGTGCTCCCCGTGCTGCGCGAGCACCGCGCGGCGCGGGTCGGCCGCCGGGTGGGCGAGTCGTGGCGCCGGCACCGGTTCGCCGCCCCCTACCTGCGCGACCGGCTCATGGACGCCGGCCTCCTGGTCGAGACCCTCGAGACGGCGGCCACCTGGACCGCGCTGCCGGCCGTCTACGACGCCGTCCGCACCGCGCTGCGCGAGTCGCTGGGCCGCCCCGGCAAGCAGCCGCTGCTGATGACGCACGTGTCCCACGGCTACGCCACCGGCGCCTCCCTCTACGTCACGGTGCTCGCCGACCGCGACGACGACCTGCCGCTGCAGCAGTGGCTCACCGCCAAGCGGGCGGCCACCGAGGCACTGCTGGCCGCGGGCGGCACGCTCACCCACCACCACGCCGTCGGCCACGACCACCGCCCCTGGCTGGAGCGCGAGGTCGGGCCGCTCGGCGTCGAGGTGCTGCGCGCGGTCAAGGCCCGGCTGGACCCGCGGGGCGTCTGCAACCCCGGGGTCCTGCTGCCCGACTGAGGAAGGACCCCTCCTCCCCCACCCCTCGCAGGCTCGGGGCGGGACCCGGGAGGGGGCCGGACAGCTCATCTGGCCGGTGGGGTCCACCCCGGCGGGGGCAGGGCCGGGGGGATCCCCATCCGCCGCCGCAGCCAGGCCGGCGGCCGGGGCCGGGTCGACTGCTCAGGCACCCCGGCCCCGCAGCGCGTACCCGGTGGAGAAGACGTCGTCCGGGTCGACCGCCCGCTTGACCGCGAGCAGGCGCTCGGCCGAGGCCGGGTCCCAGGCGGCGAGGACCTCCTCGGGACCGCTCACGTCGCCGAGGAAGTTGACCATCCCGCCGGGCGCGGCCCACGGCGCCAGCGCGGCCAGCACGCCGCGGCCGACCGCGGGCACCACCTCGGCCAGCTCCGGGACCATCGGGCCGATCACGAACACCGACCAGGCGGCGTGCCGCCCGGGGACGGCGTCGGGCACCCGCGCCGGGCGGGCCAGCGCCCCGCCCAGCTGGCGGATCTCGGCCATGACCAGCGGCACCGGCACGTCGGGGCCGGCGGCGGCGAGGAACGCGTCGACGGTCTCCTCGGTGAGCTCGGCGAGCAGCGTCCCCTTCTCCCAGCCGGGCATCGGGTCGGTCGGGTCCATGTGCACCGCGTCCAGCGCCGTCGTCGGCATCGGCCCGACGCCGCCGATCAGCACCTCGCCCGCGGCCTCCATCGGCGCGACCAGCGCGGCGCCGAGCGCGGGGTCCTCGCCCGCGTAGACGTAGCGCAGGTGGACCACGGTCTGCCCGCGCAGCGGCGGCGGCAGCTCCTCCAGCGGCGGCAGCCGCAGCACGGCGACCGAGGTGCCGACCTCCTCGGGCAACGTCGGCGCCCAGGCCCGGTAGGCGTGCAGCACCGCGGCGGCGTCCCGGCCGGCGAAGAACAGCCCGCCGGCGACCAGCGCGGGCACGGGGAACAGCTCGAACTCCAGCGCGGTGACGACGCCGAAGTTGCCCTTGCCGCCGCGCACCGCCCAGAACAGCTCGGGCTCGGTCTCGGCGCAGACGGTGCGCAGCACGCCGTCGGCGGTCACCATCTCCACGCTCACGACGGCGTCGGCGGCGAACCCGTGCTTGCGGCCCAGCGACCCGTGCCCGCCGCCGAGGGTGTAGCCGACCACCCCGACGTCGGACGACGAGCCGCACAGCCCGGTCAGCCCGTGCTCGGCGGCGGCCGCCATGACCTTCTGCCACTTGACGCCCGCCTCGACCCGCGCGGTGCGGCGGGCCGGGTCGACGGCGACGCCCTGCATGCGGCGAGTGGTGATCATCAGCGCGCCGTCGGCGTTGCGCACCGGGCCGTGGCCGGTGGCCTGGACGGCGACCGGCAGGCCGTGCGCGGCGGCGAAGGAGACGGCGGCGGCGACGTCGGCGGCGCAGGTGGCGCCCACCGCGACGGCGGGCGTGTGGGTGACGGCGAGGTTCCACGCCGCGACCTCGGCCGCCATGCCGTCGTCACCGGCGACGTAGACAGGCCCGTGGACCCGGCCGCGCAGGTCCGCGACGGCGGCGGGGTCGAGGGAGGCGGGCACGGCGTCGTCGAGCGGCGTGCGCGGGAGCGGGGCGGCGGCGGGGGTCTCGGTCAGGCTCATGTCGGGGTCCTCGGGGGCAGGGGGATGGCCGGGGACGACCGTGGCCGCCCCGCCTTGACCGCCACTTGCGCCCCACTTGAGGCGCGCGAACCCCTCCCCAGCCGGCCCGCGACCTGTCACCATGCCCGACCGTGCGGTTCCGCGTCCTCGGCCCCCTCGAGGTCACCGGACCCGACGACCGCCCCGTCGACGTCGGCGGCGCCAAGCCCCGCGCGCTGCTGACCCTGCTGCTGGCCGAGGCCGGCCGGGTGGTCCCGATCGACCGCATCGTCACCACGCTGTGGGGCGACGAGCCGCCGCCCACGGTGACCGGCACCCTGCAGGCCTACGTCTCGCACCTGCGCCGGGTGCTCGAGCCCCAGCGCGGGCCGCGCGAGGCCCCCACCGTGCTGCTCACCCGCGCGCCGGGCTACCTCGTCCAGGTCGGCCCCGAGGACCTCGACAGCCTGCGCTTCGCCCGCCTGGTCGAGGAGGGCGACCGCGCCGTCGAGGCCGGCGACCCCGCCGGCGGGGTCGCCGCGCTCGACCGCGCGCTGGAGCTGTGGCGGGGCGAGCCGCTGGCCGAGCTGGGCGACGGGCCGGGCGCGGCCACCGACCGGCTGCGCCTCACCGAGCTGCACGTGCGCGCCCGCGAGCGCCGCTGCGACGCGCTGCTGGCCACCGGCCGCGCCGACGCCGCCGTCGCCGACCTGCAGCGCCTGGTCGCCGAGCACCCGCTGCGCGAGCGGCTGTGGGCCCGGCTGGTCACCGCCCTCTACGCCGCCGACCGGCAGGCCGACGCCCTCGACGCGCTGCGCCGCTGCACCGAGCTGCTGCGCGACGAGCTGGGCATCGACCCCGGCCCCGAGCTGCGCGACCTGGAGCAGGCGGTGCTCCGGCAGGACCCCAAGCTCACCTCGCGGGTGCCCCGGCCGGTGCTGTCGGTGGTCCCGCCGCCGGCGCCCACCGCGCTGGCCGTCCCCGGCGACGAGACGCTGGTCGGCCGCCGCACGGAGCTGGCCCGGCTGCGGGCGGCCGCCGAGCAGGTCGCCGCCGGGCGGCCCGCCGTCGTCGTGCTGGCCGGCGAGGCCGGCATCGGCAAGACCCGGCTGGCCGAGGCGGTCGCGGACACCATCCGGGCCGCGGGGTGGGCGGTCGCGGAGAGCCGCTGCGCCGACGACGCCGGGGCCCCCGCGCTGTGGCCGTGGACCCAGGCGCTCGAGCAGCTGGGCCAGGAGCCGCCCGCACCCGACGACGGCGACGACGCCGACGCCGCCCGGTTCCGGCTGTTCCAGGAGCTGCGCGGCCGGCTCGCCGCCGCCGCCCGCCAGCGGCCGGCGATGGTCGTCCTCGACGACCTGCAGGGCGCCGACACGACCTCGGTCCAGCTGCTGACCCTGCTGACCCGGCACCTGCCGCGGGTGGCGCTGCTGGTCGTCGTCACCGTGCGCAGCGTCGGGGAGGAGCTGCCCGAGGCGGTCGCGGACTGCCTGGCCCGGCTCGCCCGGGAGCCGGCCGCCACCACGATGACCCTGCAGGGCCTGGACACCGAGGACGTCGGCTCGCTGCTGGCCGCGCAGCTGGGCTCGGCCGGCGACCCGGGCCTGGCCGCCACGGTGCACGACCGCACGGCGGGCAACCCGTTCTTCGTCGTCGAGCTGTCCCGCTGGATGCGCGGCGGCCGCGACCTGCACGCGGTGCCGGTGCCGCCGTCGGTGGGCGAGGTGCTGCGGACCCGCCTGGCCCGGCTGCCCGCCGGCGTCCGCCCGGTGCTGGAGCTCGCCGCCGTCGCCGGCCGCGAGGTGACCCTCGACCTGCTCGAGGCGGCCGGGGAGCCGGCCGAGGCCGCGCTCGCGGCCCTGGACGCCGCGGTCGCCGCCGGCCTGGTCGTCGAGGGCAGCACGCCGTGGAGCTGGCGGTTCACCCACGCGCTGGTGCAGGAGGTCCTCGCCGACGACCTCCCCGCGCTGCGCCGGGCCCGCCTGCACGCCCGGCTCGGCGAGGCGCTGGAGCGGCAGGTCAGCGGCACCCGCCCCGACGACGCCGTGGTCGAGCGGCTGGCGCACCACTTCGTCGAGGCCGCGCCGGTGGCCGGCCCCGCCCCCGGGCTGCGGTGGTCGACCACCGCGGCGGCCAACGCCCGGGCCCGCCTGGCCGACGGCGAGGCCGCGGTGCACACCCGCCGCGCGCTGCGGCTGGTCGACCCGGCGCAGCCCGGCGCGGTCCGCACCCGGCACGACCTGCTCACCGCGCTGGGCAACGACCTGCTGCGCAGCGGCGAGCGCACCGAGGCCCACCAGGTGGTCGGCGAGGCGATCGCGCTGGCCCGCGAGCTCGGCGACCCGCGCTGCCAGCTGGAGTCGGCCGCGGTCTGGGGCGAGGTCACGCTGTGGAACTGGCGGCCGCACGGCGTCGTCGACGCCGAGATGGTCGCCCTGCTGGAGGACCTGCTCGAGCACCGCGACGAGATCGCCCCGGACGCGACCGAGGCGGAGCGGGACCGGCTGACCGCGCGGCTGCTGGGCACCCTCGGCGTCGAGCTGGCCTTCAGCGAGGACCTGCAGCGCGGTGTGCGGTACGCCGAGCGGGCGGTGGCGCTGGCCCGCGGCGTCGGCGACCCGGAGCTGCTCGGCCGGACGCTGAACAACTACTCGCTGGCGGTGTGGGGCCGGCCCGGCGCCGCCGAGCTGCGGCTCGCGGCGACCGACGAGGCGCTGGCCCTGGCCGGGCGCGGGCTGCCGCGGCGCACCGAGTTCTACGCCCGGCTGCACCGCGCGGCGATCCGGCTGCACCTCACCGACCGTGCCGGCTTCGACGCCGACCTGGAGGCCGGGCGGCGGCTGGCGTTCTCGCTGTCGGGCCCGGAGGTGCGCCCGCACGTGCTGTGGCAGCAGGCCGGCGCGGCGTGGCTGGCCGGCGACGCCGCCCGCGCCGAGGAGCTGACCACCGAGGCGCACGAGCTCTACCGCCGCGTGACGCCGCACGCGCGGCACGCCTACGCCGCGCACGTGTTCGCGCTGCGCCGCGGCGACGGCCGGCTGCCCGAGGCGATCGACCTGCTGGTGGAGACCGGCGACGAGGGCAACCCGCTGCTGCAGCTCATGGCGGTGGTGGCCGCCGCGGAGTCCGGCGACCTCGCGGTGGCCCGGCGGCTGCGCGCCCGCTGGGGCCGCACCCAGATCCGCGACTGGGCCAGCGACGTCGCGGTGCTGCTGCAGGCCGAGGCGGCGCTGCACCTGGGCGACGAGCCCGAGCTGACCATGGCCACCGTGCACCTGATGCCCTTCCGCGGGCGGCAGGCGGTGCTGGGCACCCCGGCGTTCAGCCTGGGCGCCTACGACGAGCTGCTGGGCCGGATCGCCGAGCGCACCGGCGACACGGTGGCCGCCCGCGGCTGGTGGACCGGCGCCCGCGAGCAGGGCCGCAGGGTCGGCTGCCCGCACCAGGTGGCGCTGGCCGAGTCCCACCTCGCGCGGGTGCCCGCCGACCAGGCACACCGGCCGCCGCGGCGCCGGCGGACCGACCGGCCGGCGCCGCGCTCCGCCTGACTCAGAGGGTCGTCGCGCGGCCGCCGTCGACGGGGATGACGGCGCCGGTCACGTACGCGCCGGCCCGGCTGGCCAGGTAGACGACGACGCCGGCCATGTCGTCGGGGCGGCCGATGCGGCCCAGCGGCGAGCTGGCGGCGATCTCGTCGCCGCGCGCGGCCAGGGTGGCGGCCATCATCTTCGACTCGAACGGCCCCGGCGCCACGGCGTTCACGGTGATCCGCCTGGGCCCCAGCTCCTTGGCCAGGTGCCGGGTGAGCTGGTGCACCGCGGCCTTGCTGGAGGAGTACGAGTAGGTCGGCAGGACCGGCACGTGCAGCCCGTCGATGCTGCCGACGTTGACCACGCGGGCCGGGTCGTCGTCGGTGGCCGCGGCCTGGAGCAGCGGCAGCATCGCCCGGGTCAGGAAGAACGGCGCCTTGACGTTGAGGTCGAGGACCTTGTCCCACGCCGAGGCGGGGAAGGTCTCGAGCGGCTCGCCCCAGGTGGCACCCGCGTTGTTGACCAGCACGTGCACCCGCTCCTCGCGGCGGCCGACCTCCTCGGCCAGCCGGACGCACTCGGCCTCGGTGCTGATGTCGGCGGGGATCGACTCCACCCGGCCGAACGCCGACAGCTCGGCCACCGCCTGCTCACCGGCCTCGGGCTTGCGCGAGCTGACGTACACCGACGCCCCGGCCTGCATCAGGCCGCGCGCCATCATCAGGCCGATGCCGCGGGTGCCGCCGGTGACGACGGCGACCTTCCCGGTGAGGTCGAACAGGTCCACGCGGTGCCTCCTCCTGTGGGGTGCCGTGCGCCGGCCGGGTCACTGTGCCAGCCTCTCCCCCCGTGACCACCGCGGCCCCCAGTCCCCTCGGCGTGACCAGCGAGGTCGGTCCCCTGCGGACGGTGGTCCTGCACCGGCCGGGCGCCGAGCTGCGCCGTCTCACGCCGCGCAACAACGACCAGCTGCTCTTCGACGGCGTCCCGTGGGTGGCCCGCGCGCAGGAGGAGCACGACGCGTTCGCCGCCGCGCTCACCGACCGCGGCGTCGAGGTGCTCTACCTGGACCGGCTGCTGACCGACGTCCTGGACCACCCGACGGCGCGCGAGGAGCTGGTGGCCGCCGCCGTCGACGACCCGCGCCTGGGCGCCACCCTCCAGCGCACCGCCGCCGACCACCTGTCCGGCCTCGCGGCCGAGGACCTGACCGGCGCGCTCACGGCCGGGCTGGCGCACCACGAGCTGCGCGGTGGCCGGGGGCTGGCCTACGAGCTGATGGACCGGCACGACTTCGTCGTCCCGCCGCTGCCCAACCTGCTGTTCACCCGGGACTCGTCGGTGTGGGTGGGCGACCAGGTCGCCGTCACGTCGCTGGCGATGCCGGCCCGGCACCGGGAGAGCACGATCCTGCGGGCGATCGCCACGCACCACCCGCGCTTCGCGGGGGCCGAGCACCTCTACGACTCCTCGCTGGAGCACCTCGAGGGCGGCGACGTCCTGCTGCTGGCCGCCGGGGTGGTGGCCGTGGGCGTGGGCGAGCGGACGACGCCGGGCGGCGCCGAGCGGCTGGCCCGCCGGGTGTTCGCGCGGGGGCTGGCGCACACGGTGCTCGTCGTCCCGATCGCCCAGGAGCGGGCGACCATGCACCTGGACACCATCGCCACGATGGTCGACGTCGACGCGATGGTCATGTACCCCGCGGTGGCGGACACCCTCGTCGCCTGGACGGTCACCGCCGACACCCCGCCCGACGACGCCGACACCACCGACCTCGTCGTCCGCGGACCCGCGCCGTTCGTCGTCGCCGCGGCCGAGGCGATGGGCATCGACCGGTTGCGGGTGATCGACACCGGCCTGGACCCGGTCACCGCCGAGCGCGAGCAGTGGGACGACGGCAACAACACCCTCGCGCTGGCCCCGCGGCTGGCGGTGGCCTACGAGCGCAACACCGTCACCAACGCCGCGCTCGAGGCGGCCGGCATCGAGGTGGTGCGGATCGCGGGCTCGGAGCTCGGCAGCGGCCGCGGCGGCCCGCGGTGCATGTCCTGCCCGGTGTGGCGGGAGCCCCTGCCCCGGCCCGGCCCGGCCCGTACGGTGCCGGGGACGGGCGAGCCCGGGGAGGTCGGGTGAGGACCGCGCCGCTGCTGCTCTGCTCGGCCGCCGCGGGAGCCGCCGCGGTCGCGCGGCGGGTCGCCCGCTTCCGGCCGGGGGAGGCGTCCGTCCCGCCCGCGGACGCCGCCGGCCTGGACGCCGACGCCGCCGCGGCCCGCCTGGCCGAGCTGATCCGCATCCCCACCGTCTCCGTGCGCGACCCCGGCGAGGCCGACCGCGCGGTGTTCCAGCGGTTCCGGGACCGCCTGGGCGAGCTGTACCCGCACACGCACCAGGTGCTCGAGCGGGAGGTCCTCCCCGGCGGCTCGCTGCTGTACCGCTGGCCCAGCGGCACCGACGCACCGCCGCTGGTGCTCATGGCCCACCACGACGTCGTCCCGGTCACCGGCCAGGCCTGGACCCGCGACCCGTTCTCCGGGGCCGTCGAGGACGGCGTCGTGCACGGCCGGGGCGCCGTCGACGACAAGGGCGCGCTGGTGGCGGTCCTCGAGGCGGTCGAGTCGCTGGTCGCGGCGGGGCACACGCCGGCCCGCGACGTGTTCGTCTTCTCCGGCAACGACGAGGAGGTCCTCGGCGTCGGCGCCCCGCAGGCGGTGCAGGTGTTCCGCGAGCGGGCCATCACGCCGTGGGCGGTCGTCGACGAGGGCGGCGCGGTGGTGACCGGCGTCTTCCCGGGCGTGCCGGGACAGATCGCCGCCGTCGGGCTGGCCGAGAAGGGGGTGCTGGACTGCGAGCTGGTCACCACCGACCCGGGCGGGCACGCGTCCTCGCCGACGCCGAACGGCGCCCCGGCCCGCCTCGCGCGCGCCGTCCTGCGGCTGGACGCCTCGCCCTTCCCGGCCCGGCTGCACGACGTCGTGCTGGGGATGGTCGACGCCGCGGGCCGGCACGCTCCGGGCCCGCAGCGCGCGCTGTTCGCGCACGCCCGCGCGTTGCGGCCGCTGCTCGCGGCGGCGCTGGCCCGGGCCGGCCGGGAGAGCAGCGCCATGGTGCGGACCACGGTCGCGGTCACCGAGCTCGAGGGCAGCGGCGCGCGGAACGTGCTGGCCACCCGGGCGCGGGCGCACCTGAACGTCCGGATCGCCCTGGGCGAGACGGTGCGGTCGACGGTCGAGCGGCTGCGCCGGGTCGTCGCCGACGACAGCGTGGAGATCCGGGTGCTCTCCGGCGGCGACCCCTCACCCGTCTCGCGGACCGACAACGAGGCGTACGCGGCCCTCGGGGCGGCGGTGCGGGCGGTCTACCCGCAGGCCGTCGTCGCGCCGTACCTGATGGTGCAGGCCAGCGACGCCCGGCACTTCGCGCAGATCAGCGACAGCGTCTAACGGTTCATGCCCTTCGACCTGTCCCGCGGCGAGCTCGACGCCCTGCACGCCGCCGACGAGCGGATCAGCGTCGCCGCCCTGCACCGGGGCGCGGTGTTCTTCCGGCACCTCATCACCCACCTCTGAGCGCGGTCGTGGGGGGGGGGGGGGGGGGGGGGGGGGGGGGGGGGGGGGGGGGGGGGGGGGGGGGGGGGGGGGGGGGGGGGGGGGGGGGGGGGGGGGGGGGGGGGGGGGGGGGGGGGGGGGGGGGGGGGGGGGGGG
>NZ_JBJGZH010000041.1:0-28850 GCF_054050415.1 Geodermatophilus sp. SYSU D01180
CCCACGCGGCGCCCGCCCCGGCCGGGGCCGGCGCGCCGCCGCGCCCCGCCCCCCCCCCCCCCCCCCCCCCCCCCCCCCCCCCCCCCCCCCCCCCCCCCCCCCCCCCCCCCCCCCCCCGGGACGCCGGGGTCAGGTGTGGCTCATGAGTGCAGCCGAGACCAGGTGTTACGTCGGCGGCCAATCGGCCCTCAGCGGAAGACCCCCCGTTGAGGTGACCAACGCAGCACCCCGCCGGTGAACGTCTGCTGGATGGTCACACCGTCGGACTCCAAGGACATGCCGCTCGTCGGCAGCCCCAGCCACCCGGACGGGCCACCCTGGGTCCGGTAGGCGTCACGGATGGCGCCGGACACCTCCATGGCACCGTGCGCGGCCGTCCAGTACACCTCCCCGCCTGCAAAGCGCTGCACCACAGCGGCTGGCGCACCGGGCACCGCGGCTTCCGCTGCCAAGGGGTAGCCGAGGATGCCTCGCTCGGAACCCTTGCGGGTCCACTCGGCGGCGATCGCGTTGACCACAGCATGCGCGCCGGTGGTGGGCGACCAGAACACCCAGCCCCGCTCGAAGCGCTGCCCGTAGCCGCGACCGTCCGCGGCCCGGAACACCTCGTCGGCCGGGTAACCCAGCACGCTCTTCTCGGCACCCAGTGCGGCGTAGTGATCGGCGATGGCCCCGGTCATGGCGTGGGCTCCTGTGGCGGCGTTCCAGTAGACACTGCCCCGCTGGAAGGACTGCACGACGCCGCGACCGTCAGCCAGGGCCCGCTCGTCGGTCGTCGGGTAGCCGAGGTACCCGGCCTCGGCGCCCTGAGCCCGCCACAGGTCCGCCATCGCGTTCCGCACGGCGTGCGCGCCGGTGGTGGGCGACCAGAACACCCAGCCCCGCTCGAAGCGCTGCCCGTAGCCGCGACCGTCCGCGGCCCGGAACACCTCGTCGGCCGGGTAACCCAGCACGCTCTTCTCGGCACCCAGTGCGGCGTAGTGATCGGCGATGGCCCCGGTCATGGCGTGGGCTCCTGTGGCGGCGTTCCAGTAGACACTGCCCCGCTGGAAGGACTGCACGACGCCGCGACCGTCAGCCAGGGCCCGCTCGTCGGTCGTCGGGTAGCCGAGGTACCCGGCCTCGGCGCCCTGAGCCCGCCACAGGTCCGCCATCGCGTTCCGCACAGCATGCGCGCCGGTGACCGGGGTGAAGACGACGTGGCCGCCTGCGAAGTCCTGTGTTCGCGCCTGCGAACCGGTTGGCACGACCTCGCTGGCGACCGGGTAGCCCAGGACGCCACGCTCTGCGCCCGTGCCCTCGTGGTAGTCCTGGATCTCTCCCACCACGGCGATGGCGCCCGTGCCGGCAGTCCAGAAGACGGCACCGGAGCTGAAGCGCTGCACCACGCCGTCACCACCGGCGGTGGGGCTCTCGTCGTCGACAGGGAGGCCGAGGCGGCCCGAGGCGGCACCGGAGACCACCCAGGCGTCTCGGATGGCGTTGACGACCGCACGAACTTCCCCGGAGGCGGACCACAGGAGGTCGCCGAACCGGAACGACTGGCGCCACGTCGCGTCGGCGACCTTCTGCTCCGCGGCGGTCGGGTATCCGAGGGATCCCGACACCCCGCCGCGGGCGCTCCATTCCTCCCGGAGGGCGCCGGTCACGACTTGTGCGCCTGTCTCGGGCGACCAGTAGATGGCCCCCCGCTCGAAAGGCGTATAGGCGCCGCCGGGGGCGGCCAGCTCGTCTTCGACCGGGAAGCCCAGGGGGCCTGACTCGTACCCCGTAGCTGCCCAGCGCTCGAGGATGGCATTCCGCACGACGTGCGTCCCCGTGGCCGCCGACCAGTAGATCGCGGAGTTGCGGAAGCGGTTGTGGGCTCCGCGGCCGTCCGCGGTCGGGGCCTCGTCCGAGGTGGGCCCACCGAGCGCCGCCGGCCCGCCTGCCGCCAGGTAGGTGTCCAGGATGGCGTTCCGCATCAGGTGCGTGCCGGTCGATGGCGAGTGGTAGAGCCGGCCCCTCTGGTAGGCCTGCCAGGAGACGCCCGAGGTGACCTGCTCGGTCCCGACCGGTGCGCCGAGGCTCGCTCGCAGTGCCGCGTCCTCGTCATAACGCTGCTCGATCGGCGTGCGGGCAGCCGCGATCAGGGTCGCGACCTTGGTGCGGATCTCGCCCAGACGCCCGTAGCCGTACTGCCCGGGACACGAGGTGCTCCCGACGTCGCGGTGCCCGAACACGGTCGGGAGTGTGACGCGGACCCCGGCGGCGTACTTGGCGGTCCCCCCGCCCCCTGATGTCAGGGTCACGGTGCCTCGCGGATCGACGTCGTACAGCGAGAACTTCCAGGCGACGACCGCAGCGACCGCGTCGACCATCGCCTGAGGAGCGGTGACGGTGTCGTAGTTCCCCAGCATGGACACGCCGAAGGTGCCGGTGTTGAAGCCACCTGCGTGGGCTCCGACGACGGTGCTCGACAGGCCGCCGTAGCGGCCCTCCCAGAGCCGGCCGTACTTGTCGACGATGACGTTGTACCCGATGTCGCCCCAACCACGGCTGACTGTGTGGTAGCGGTAGATCGACCGCATCAGCGCAGGGACTTGGTCAGCCGCGTAGTTGTTCGCGTCGGCGGTGTGGTGCAGCGTCGCGGCTCGGATGGTCGGGGCGTACTCGGGGGCCCAGGTCCTGATGCTCTCGTCCGCTCCCCACTGGGCGCGGGAGTAGATCGCAGGCATGCCCATCGCTGCACCCGCCGTGTCCTGGACGTCAGGCGCACTCAAGGAGGCGTCGGCGGCACTCGTGCCCGGATCGATCAGGTCGAGGCGGACGTCGGTCGGCTCCGCCCCCGAGCGGGTGACCACCTCGACCTCGACGCCCGCGCCGGGTCCTGTCCACACCGGCGGCGTGCCGCCCCGGAGTTCCTGGCCGACGTCATCTCCCGTGTCCTGGTCGGCGTCCTCGACACCGACCTCGGTCCAGGTGCCCCAGTCGCCGTCGGCATCCCGCACACGCAACTGCACCCGGATGTCGGTGACCGCCGGATCCTCAGCCCATGTCACGCCGACGAGCGAGAAGGATTCGACGTCCGTGGCGGTGAGCGCGAGTGTCGGCTCGTCCTCTGCAACGCCCGCCACCGGGTCGGTCGTCCCTTCTTGGACCTCCGCCTGGGGCGCGGGCGATTCCACGGAGCCGAGTGACAACTCCTGTGCGGACGTCGGCACCGGTTCAGCCTCCGGCGTCGGAGCCGCGTAGACGGGGAGGACGAGGACGACTCCTGTGAAGGCGGTGAAGGCAATGGCCCCTGTGATGAGACGGCGCACCGGTGAGGCCTCCGTGATGGCTCGGGACGGTCCAGCACGAAGTGAGACTCCGCGCTGGAGGAGCTTCGACCGCAACCAGCGCCGACTTGAGGCGTCAGGCGGACCCAGTCCGCACGGCCGGCGTGTCGCGTCCACGCGCGGTCCCCGCCCGGGCATAGGACAGTGGCGGCCTCGGGTCCTGTCTCCACCACCTCCAACAGAGGCGAGCCCCCCGGTAGGCGCACCGCGCTCATGTGTGGGGACGCCGAAACGTCACCGGGCCGGCGGTGCCGATCCGGTGACGTTTCGTCCACCGGCGAGGGCCGGTGTCAAGTGCTCTCGGCTGAGAACTCTGTTCAGGACAGCGTGACGGCCGGACGCTCCTTGCGGCCCAGCTGCAGGATGGAGAGGACGAGGCTGTTGAGCATCACCTGGGCGCCGAGGATGAAGCCGATCATCGCGAGGATCACGATCCGGACCTGCTGCCGGGCGTCGAGGTTGCCCAGGTCGACAACACCCCAGCGGACGAGCGAGACGATGGCCGCGACGAGACCGATCACCAGCAGGACGACGCCGAGGACCAGCCCCACCTCAAGGGTGAACCGCTGGAAGAGACGCGTCAGCCTGGGGTCAGGCGGAAGAAAGCCCTCCTCGATGGCGTACGTCTTGGTCAGCAGCCAGAAAGCGATGGCCTGACTGCCGATGAGCAGTGCGGCCGCCGCATAACCGAGGGTGCCGACGTCGAAGGTCACCGAGCCGATGGTCACCGGAGTGAACAGCAGGACGAGCGTCGCGAGGGCACCGATCCCAGTGAGCAGGAAGCCCGGGAAGAGGAACAGCCAGCGCGGCGCGAACAGGAGCAGGAACCGCAGGTGTCGCCATCCGTCACGAAAGCTGCGCAGGTGCGGGGGACGGCTACGACCGTCCTTGCTCAACGTGGTCGGGACCTCAGTCACGCGGTGCCCAGCCAGGACCGACCGGACGACGACCTCGCTGGCGAACTCCATGCCGGTCGTGTGCAGGTTCAGGTCGAGCAGCCGCTGCCGATTGAAACCGCGCAGGCCGCAGTGGAAGTCGCCGACGCGCGCCTTGAAGAACAGCCGGCCGATGAACGAGAGCACCGGGTTGCCGAGGTAACGGTGCAGTGGCGGCATGGCGCCGTCCTCGATGCCCCCACGGAAGCGGTTTCCCATGACGAGGTCAGCACCGCCGCGGAGCTCGTCGAGGAAGCCGCTGAGGTCGGAGAAGTCGTAGCTGTCGTCGGCGTCACCCATCACCACGTATCGACCTCGCGCGGCGCGGATACCACCCATGAGGGCGTTGCCATAGCCCTTCTCCGTCACCGGGACGACTCGAGCGCCCTCGGCCTCGGCGATGGCCTGAGAGCCGTCGGTGCTGCCGTTGTCGGCGATGACGACCTCACCGCGGACACCGCTACGTTCCAGGTAACTGAGCGCCTTGCGGACACAGGTGGCCAGCGTCTCGGCCTCGTTCAAACAAGGCATGACGATCGACAACTCGACGTCCTCGTGCGCGGCCATCGGCGCCGGGTCGGTCCTGGCTGCGGCCGCGGCGTTCGGCGTCCCGGCCAGCTGAGGTCCGGCGGGACGGGCTGCCGACGCGGCGGCCTCGGGCGCGGCGGTCCGGAGGGTCTCGTGGGCACGCACCGGTGGACTCCTGTCTTCGTGCGGCGGTTTCCGGGAACAACCGTAAGCGCACCGCGGTACCGGCACGCGGACGTCCGGCTAGTCACTGTCCCCTGCGACGCAGTAACCACAGGAGCGTCTCGTGCCACGGCGGATGGGGGCGAGCGCCCTCTCACACCCGACCACGCCGGCGGGATGGACGGAGCGAGCGGGCGAGCCTGCGGACTGCTCTCCTCAGGCCTCCTGCGCGGTCATGACGTGCAGCAGGACACTGGGTGGAAGCCGTGATCGAGGATTGCTCGTGTGACACCTGCGCCGGGTGGGGTCGTGTGCGACCAGGCGGGCAGCAGGTACGCGACGGGCCCTCGCGACCTAGGACGGAGCGTTCCCCCGTGTCGCGCGACCACCGGCCGCTCCACCCGCCCCTAACCTCGATCGGGTGAGCCGAGACCGCAACGAGCAGGGTGGAGCCCCGGGACGTCCGATCCCGGCGCGGCTCGACCCGCGCGCCGGCCGTCCCTCGCGCCCCCGCGGCCGGGGTGCCGGCGAGACCGCGGGGCGCAGTGCCGATCGCGGGACCGCCGCGCCGCGCCACCGCCGGGGCGCCGGTGTCGCCCGCGGCGTGGCCGCCGTCCTGTCGGTGCTCCTGCTCGGCGCGAGCGGCTGGGGCTGGTACCTGGGCCGGGTCGCCGAGGCGACGGTCAACCGCACCGACGCCATCCCGACCGCCGGCAACTCCGACGCCGGGGACGCCACCGAGGCGATGAACCTGCTGCTGGTCGGCAACGACAGCCGCGCCGACCTGACCCCCGAGCAGCTCGCCGAGCTCAGCGCCGGCGCGGACTCCGGGATCAACACCGACACGATGATCCTGGTGCACGTCCCGGCCGACGGGTCGCGCGCGTCGTTCGTCTCGTTCCCGCGCGACTCCTACGTCGAGATCCCCGGCTACGGCATGGACAAGCTCAACGCCGCCTACGCCTACGGGTACGGCGAGGTCGACGACTCCGCGCCCGAGGCCGACCGGCAGGCCGGCGGCGCGCAGCTGCTGGTCCAGACGATCAGCCAGCTCACCGGCCTGCAGATCGACCACTACGCCGAGGTCGACCTGCTCGGCTTCTTCAACCTCACTAGCGTGGTCGGCGGCGTGGACGTCAACCTCTGCGAGGCAGTGGACGACTCCGCCTACTCCGGCGCGGTCTTCCCGGCCGGGCCGCAGACCATCTCCGGTGCGGAGGCGCTGGAGTTCGTCCGGCAGCGGCACGGGCTCCCCCGCGGCGACCTGGACCGGATCGTCCGTCAGCAGGTGTTCATCGGCGGCGTGCTCCGCAAGATGCTGTCCGACGACGTCCTGCTGGACCTGGGCAAGCAGCGCGAGCTGATCCGGGCGGCGTCGGAGTCGCTGACCATCGACCAGGACCTCGACCTGCTCGACCTCGCCCAGCAGATGCAGTCGGTGACCGCCGGCAGCATCGAGTTCCAGACGATCCCGATCGTCGGTGACGACCGCGACGAGCAGGGCCGCTCGATCCTGCAGCTGGCCGACGAGGACGAGCTGCACGACTTCTTCGCCGAGCTCTCCGCCGAGCCCGAGGCGGCCGCCCCGGAGGCGCCGGCGGCGCCGGCCACCGTGGCGCCCGCGGACGTGTCGGTCGCCGTCTACAACGGCTCGGGCACCCCGGGCCTGGCCGCGGAGGCCGCGTCCTCGCTCGAGACCGCCGGCTTCACCGTGACCAGCACCGGCAACGCCGACAGCACCGACTACGAGCAGACGACGATCCGGCACGCCGCCGGCGACGAGGCACTGGCCGCCACCCTCGCCGGGCAGGTCCCCGGCGCCGTCACCGAGGTCGCCGACGACGCAACCTCCGGCACCGTCCAGCTGATCCTGGGGTCGGACTTCAACGCCATCGGTCAGGCCACGACCCCGCCCGCGGACACCGGTGAGACCGCCACCCTGGTCGAGGAACCGCGGACGGCGGCGGACACCGGCTGCATCTACTGACCTTCCGCTGCCGCTGACGGCCGTCGGCGCCGTCCCTCCGGCGTCGACGGCCGCCCGCTGTCTCGAGCCCGCACTCCCGCTGCGCCCGGGATCGCTGGGAGGCTTGGGACATGAGCCTTCCGCCGAGGACCCCGTCGGATCTGCTCGCCGTCGCCTTGCGGCGCGGTCCTGCTGCGCCGCTGATCACCGCCTACGACGACGCGACCGGCGAGCGCGTCGAACTGTCGGGCGCCACCCTCGCCAACTGGGTGGCGAAGACCGCGAACCTGCTGCAGGACGAGTTCGACGTCGGCCCGGGCAGCACCGTCGCCGTCGCCCTGCCGGTGCACTGGCAGACCGCCGCGGTGCTGCTCGGCGTGTGGAGCTGCGGCGCGGCCGTGCTCGACACCGCGGTCGAGAACGACGGCGGCCTCGACGCCGCCCACGTCGTCCTCGCCGCCCAGGACCGGCTGGAGGCGTTGGAGGAGCAGGGACCGCCGGAGCTGCTCGGCCTCTCTCTGCACCCCCTGGGCCTGGGCATGACCGGCTACGCCGGCCCGGCCCGGGACTTCGCCCTCGAGGTGCGCGCGCACGGCGACCACTTCACCCCCTACATGCCGCCGGACCCGGCCTCCCCCGGGCTGCTGGCCGGCGGACTGGAGCTCACCCTCGGCGGGCTGACCGAGGCCGCCACCGCGCTCGCTGGACGGCTCGGCATCGCGGCCGGCGACCGGGTACTCGTCGGCGACACCGTCGCGGCCGAGGCCGGGCCGGTCGCCTGGCTCCTGGCCCCACTAGCCGCAGGCGCATCGATCGTGCTCAATCGTCACTTCCACCCGTCCCTCCTGGCCAAGCGCGCCATCACGGAGCGGGTGACCGCTACCCTGGGGATGACGGTCGAGGGAGTCCGCGCGCTCGGCGAGCCCATCTGACGACGACCACACCGCCATCCCGGCTGGAGCAGAGTTGACGCACGTCCCGTTGTCCATCACCCTCCCTGCGTTCGGTGACGGCCCTCTGCTGCGTGAGGCCGTCCTGAGTGTCCTGGCCCAGGACTGCGGGCACTGGACCCTCCAGGTCTTCGACGACGGTCCGGAGGACGCGACACTCGCAGCTTGGTTGGGGTCCCTGGACCCCCGCGTCACCTACGTGCGGAACGAGCCGCGGCTCGGGATCAACAGGAACTTCCAGAGGTGCCTCGACGCCGCGGACGCCGAGCTCGTGCTCGTCCTGGGTGCGGACGACCGGCTGCACCCGTCATTCGTTCGTCGGATGACCGATGCCGCGCTCCGAGTGCCGACGGCGTCGATGTACCAGCCGCAGGTCCAGGTCATCGACGAGGACGGCTCGCCCGCCCGCCCCCTGGCCGACAGGCTCAAGTCCCTCATCGCACCTGCCGCCCCTCAACAGCTGGGCGGGGAGGACCTCGCCGTCTCCCTGCTGCGCGGCAACTGGATGTACTTCCCGGCCACCGTCTTTCGGGCCTCGCATGCGCAGGCCGTCGGCTTCCGCGAAGGTTATGACATTGTCCTCGACTTGGACCTGTACCTGCGTCTCCTCCTCGAGGACGGGCAGCTGGCCCTGGTCGACGAGGTCCTCTTCGACTACCGGCGGCACCGGTCGAGCTTGTCCTCGACCGAGCGTCTCACGGGGAGTCGCTTCACGGAGGAGTCGGACTACTTCGCCGAGATGGCAGGCCTCATGCAGCAGCGCGGGTGGACGCGAGCAGCGTGGGCGGCCCGGGCACACCTGACGTCGCGGCTGCACGCTTTGATGCTGTTGCCCACCGCCATCGCGACTCGTAACCGCGACCTGTCCCGGTCCCTCGTGCGCCACATCACCCGGAGGATCCCAGCGGGCCAACTGGTCGGATGAAGTCCGTGCGCCTTCAGCGGCGGCTACCGATCAGTCCCCTCCGAACAGGACCATCTGTGACCCCGAGCAGTGACACGGAGATCGAGCCGACCAGCGAGAATTCGAACGGCGGGTCCGACCTCCGAGCCGGCGTTGTGGTCACTCTCGGGACCTTCGCCGGCCACCTCGGCAACTACCTCTTCTACGTCCTTGCGGCCCGCATGCTCGGCCCCGCCGGCTTCGCCGAGGTCTCGGCCCTGGTCGCTTTCGCAACCCTCGTCACGCAGCCGTTCACCGGCGTCCAAGCGGCGGCGGCGCGTGACATCGCCCGCTTGCGGGCGGCGGGCAGGACGACGGCGGCCGCGGCCTACCTGGCTCGTCTCGGACTCCTCGCCGCGACGAGCACCGGCGCCCTGCTGGCGCTGCTCCTCGGGACCTCCGGTCTCCTGGCGGAGTGGTTACGCCTCGAGTCAACGGGCTTGGCCATGACTGCCGGAGCCTGGATCGCTGCCTGGGGACTCGCCTTCGTCGGCGTCGGCGCCATGCAGGGCCTCGGTCGCTTCGGACAGGTCGCCTGGCTCATGGGAGGGCCACTCGGGCTCCTTCGGGTCGTCCTGCTCGTCCCGTTCGTCCTATGGCTCGGCGTGACGGGTGCGATGGCCGCAATGCTGTCAGCCGCCGTGATCGGTCTGGTGACCATCGCGCTCGGGCTGGCTCGGGAGGTGCGGCGACGCCGCGGAGAACGCGCATCTCGACCGAAGGTCGGAAGTGCCCTCGTCGCGCTGACCGCCTTTGCATCCCTCACCAACGCCGACGTGCTCGTCGCGAAGGCCGGGCTGGCACCGGCCGACGCCGGTCTCTACGCCTCGGCGGTGCTCCTCGGCAAGATCTCGCTCTTCGCCCCGATGGCGGTGGCGATGATCCTCCTCCCGCGGGCTGCCGCCGCCCTGGAACGGGGAGAGGACGCACGGCGTCTCCTCGTCGTCGCTCAGGGACTCACCCTGGGACTGGGACTGCTGATCAGCGTCGTGTGGCTGGTCCTGCCGCCTGCTGTCGTACGGCTGACCTTCGGCGAGGAGTTCGACAGGGCTCGGCACCTCGTCCTCCCGCTGTCCCTCGTCATGACCATGGCGGCCATGCTCAACGTCGCGGTGTCGTATGCACTCGCCGCACACGACCGCCCCTTTCCTGCCGTCCTGGCCTGCGGTGCCCTGCTCCACGTCGGCCTGCTGGCCGGCATCGGGCAATCCGTCAACGCCGTGATAGCGGTGTCCGCCACCGCCATCGGGATGACGCTGCTGGCCACCGAACTGTTCACCGGCACTCGTGTCCTGCCGACCGCTGCCAACATGATCTGGCTGCGGATGACCCCACACCCTCGCCGACCGTCGGTCGACACTCGGGGTGACACCTCATCGACGAGGACGACTGACTAACCTCGCCCGGAGACCATTGGTCGGTTCCGCCGACCTGCCGAGTAGACGGGGTGACACGTGGACAAGGTCGTGGCGAGCGCCCGGGAGGCGGTGTCCGACGTCGGCGACGGCGCGGTGCTCGCCGTCGGCGGGTTCGGGCTCTGCGGAGTGCCAGTGGCGCTGATCGACGCGCTGCTCGAGCAGGGCACCAGGGACCTGACGACGATCTCCAACAACTGCGGCGTCGACGACCAGGCCCTGGGCGTGCTGCTCTACGCCGGCCGGATCCGCCGCACCATCAGCTCGTTCGTCGGCGGCAACAAGGAGCTCGCCCGGCTGTACCTCTCCGGTGAGCTGGAGGTCGAGCTCACCCCGCAGGGCACCCTGGCCGAGCGGCTGCGCGCCGGCGGCGCCGGCATCCCCGCCTTCTACACCCCCACCGGCGTGGGCACGATGGTCGCCGACGGCGGCATCCCGGTGCGCTACGACGCCGACGGCAACGTCGTCGAGACCAGCGCGCCGAAGGAGACCCGGGTCTTCGACGGCACCGAGTACGTGCTGGAGACCGCGCTGACCGCCGACTACGCCCTCGTGCGGGCCTCGGTCGGCGACCGGCACGGCAACCTCGTCTTCCACGAGTCGGCGATGAACTTCAACCCGCTGGCCGGCATAGCCGGGCGGATCACGATCGCCGAGGTCGAGGAGCTCGTCGAGCCCGGCGCGATCCGGCCCGAGCACGTGCACCTGCCCGGGGTCTTCGTCGACAGGGTGGTCGTCGTCGGCACCGAGGGCAAGAGGATCGAGAAGCGCACCACCCGCCCGCGGCCCACCACGGGCACGGAGCCCGCCCCGCCGGCCGCTGCCGGTGAGGAAGCCACGGAGGAGCAGGCCCAGTGACCCTGACCCGCGACCAGCTCGCCGCCCGGGTGGCGCTCGAGCTCGAGGACGGCGCCTACGTCAACCTCGGCATCGGCATGCCGACCCTGGTGCCCAACTTCGTCCCCGACGGCGTGCACGTGGTGCTGCACTCGGAGAACGGCATCCTCGGCGTCGGCCCGTACCCGTTCGACGGCGACGAGGACCCCGACCTGATCAACGCCGGCAAGGAGACCGTCACGGTCCTGCCGGGCGCGAGCTTCTTCGACTCCGCGACCAGCTTCGCGATGATCCGCGGCAAGCACCTGGACCTCGCCATCCTCGGCGCCATGCAGGTCAACCCCCGCGGTGACCTCGCCAACTGGCTGATCCCCGGGAAGATGGTCAACGGCATGGGCGGCGCGATGGACCTGGTCCACGGCGCCAAGCGCGTGATCATCATGATGGAGCACGTGGCCCGCGACGGGTCCCCGAAGCTGGTCGAGGAGTGCTCGCTGCCGCTGACCGGCAAGGGCTGCGTCGACCGGGTGGTCACCGACCTCGCCGTCGTCGACGTCACGACCGAGGGCTTCGTGCTGCGCGAGGTCGCGCCCGGGGTGTCGGTCGACGAGGTGGTCGAGCGGACCGGCGCCCCGCTGCGCGTGCCGGGCGACGTCCCCACCATGGCGCTGCCGGCCACGGTCTGAGCGCGGCACCGCTCCCCCGGTGACGTTCTCGGTCGTCGCCCACGACCCGGTCACCGGGGAGATGGGCATCGCGGTCTCCTCCTGCATCCTCGCCGTCGGCCGGGCCGTGCCCAGCGCCCGGCCCGGCGTGGGCGTCGTCGCGGTGCAGGCGCGCAGCCCCCGCGGCACCGGGCACGTGCTGCTGTCCGGGCTCGCCGAGGGGACCGCGCCGTCGGTGCTGGTGCGCCGCGCGGCGCACGCCGCCGAGGACCAGGACCGGCAGCTCGCCGTCCTCGCCCCCTCCGGCGCGGTCGCCGCCGACACCGGCCCCGGCTCCTTCCCGGTCAGCGGCCACCTGCTCGGCGAGGGCTGGAGCGTGCAGGGCAACATGCTCACCTCGCCGGAGGTGCTGCCGGCGATGGCGCAGGCCTACGAGGCCGCCGCGGGCGGCCTCGCCGACCGGCTGCTGGCCGCCCTGACCGCCGGCCAGGACGCCGGCGGGGACCTGCGCGGCCGGCAGTCCGCGGCGCTGCTCGTGGTCAGCGGCGAGCCGGCCACCGAGGAGGACGACGGCGTGCGGATGGACCTGCGCGTCGACGACTCCGGCGACCCGGTCGCGCAGCTGCGGATGCTGCGCAACCTGCAGCGCGCCTACGACGAGCGTGACTACGAGACCCTCGCCCTGTTCGCCCCCGAGGGCGCGCGCGACCTCTACGCCGCGCTGGCCGCCTCCCGGCGGGGCGACCGCGAGGCGGCGCGGGTCGCGCTGGAGGCCGTGCGCGCCCGGCCCGGCTGGTCGGCGTGGCTGGCCTCGATGGCCGGCGACTCGCGGCTGGCCGCGGTCTCCCGCCTGCTCGGCTGAGCCGGCCACCCATGAGGCGGCGTCGGCAGCCGCCGGATCGCCCGGCGCCCGCCGTCGGCCCTCAGCCGGTGACGGCGGACGCCCGGGCGGCGTGGGCTGCGTCGGGACGGAGATCCGTGAGGTCGGGGGCACTGGTGAGCCGCAGCGAGAGCTGCTCGTCGTCGGCGGTGAAACCGAGGTACTCGAACGTCAACCCGGTCCGCTGCACGAACTCGGTCCAGGCGCGGTGCTCGTGGTCCTGCCAGCCCGGGAAGTTGAAGTACTCGTCGAAGACCACGACCGTGCCCTCGCGCAGGCGGGGCGCGAGGGCCTCGAGCACCGTGCGGGTCGAGGAGTAGAGGTCCGCGTCCAGGTGGAGGAACGCAACCGGCTCGGGATGGGCCTCGAGGAACCCCGGCAGGGTCTGGTCGAACCAGCCGACGACCAGCTCGGCACCGGGCACCTCGGGGAGGCCGTCCTGGGCGAAGGCGCCGGCCGTGAAGCCGTTGCGCCAGTGCTCCGGCAGGCCCTCGAACGAGTCGAAGCCGAACGCGGCGCCGACGGGCGCCGCCTCGGCGATCACGCGGAGAGTGCCGCCCGAGGCGACACCGAACTCGAGGTACAGCCCCTCGCGCGGCGCCCGCTCCAGCGCGGCCCGCAGGGTGTGCTCCTTGGCGAAGTACGCCGTGGACTCCGACAGCTCCTGGCGCCAGAAGTCCGCGGTCGTGGCGGTGGCGTCCCAGTCCGCGGCGGTGAGGATGTCCCGGCGGTTGCGCCGTTCCCAGGCGTGCAGCTCGCGGCGAAGGTCCCGCTCCACGGCGTCCAGGCGGTGCCCCAGACCGGTCAGCACCTCGCGCAGGTCATCGAGGCCGTGGTGGACGGCGTCGGCACGCGCCCCCTCGGACACGGCACGGACAACGCGGTCGCGGACGGCGTGACGGAGACGACGGATCACGGTGGCTCCTCGGACTACCACGGAGAGGCTCTCTCTCATCACGCGGAGTCAACACGGCGTCCCGCCGGTCACGGGGCGGACGCGCGGGACGGACCGGTCCCGGCCGCACCGCCCGCCCCTCGGACCACACCGGACCCGGGGCCCGGGTGTCACGGGTGCGGCGGGCCGGTCAGCCGGTCCAGACGCCGAGGGCGACGGTGACCGCCCACACGGCGCCGAGCGCCAGCAGCCCGCGGTCGCGCAGCACGACCTCCTCGGGCGCGCCGGTGCTGCCGCGGTCGACGTCGACGGCGTACCGCAGCAGCGCCAGGACGAACGGCGCGACTGAGATCGTGGTCCACGGGACGCCGCTGTCGCTGCGCATCTCGAACGCCCACAGGCCGTAGGTCGTGCACGTGACGGCGGCCGACAGGCTCCACACGAACCGCAGGTAGCTCGCGGAGTACTCGCGCAGGCTGCGCCGGGTCTCGGCCTGCTCGCCCAGCGCCAGGAGCTCGGCGTACCGCTTGCCCGCGACCATGAACAGCGCCCCGAACGCCGCGACGAGGATGAACCACTGCGAGAGCGCGACGCCGGCCGCCGCGCCCCCGGCCACGCCGCGCAGGACGAACCCGGAGGCGACGCAGGCCAGGTCGATCACCGGCTGGTCCTTGAGCACCAGGCTGTAGGCCAGCGAGATGCCGACGTAGGTGGCCAGGACCGCGGTGAGCGCCGGCCGGGCCAGGACCGCCGCCGTCCCGAGGGACGCCGCCAGCAGGACCACGCCCGCGACGACCGCGACCCGCACCGGCACCGCGCCGGAGGCCACCGGCCGGGTCCGCTTGCGCGGGTGGCGGCGGTCGGCGTCGGCGTCGCGGACGTCGTTGAGCAGGTAGAGGCCGCTGGCGGCGACGCAGAACAGGGCGAAGGCCAGCAGGGTGGCGGCCAGGACGTCGGGCCGGACCACGGTGCCCGAGGCCAGCGGCGCGGCGAACACCAGCAGGTTCTTCACCCACTGCCGGGGCCGCATCGTGCGCCCCAGCCCGGCGAGGACCGTACCCGCGGTGCGGTGGGCGGGGAGGGCCGGGGCGCCGCCGGTCACCCGGGGCAGGTCCGACGCGACGTTCCCGGTGAACGCCGTGTGCACCGCACGGGGCCGGAGCTGCTGGTCCTCGACGTCCATGCGGCCTCCCCGGCGCTGCCGGAACGCACCGGACGGCCAGCGCGGGCTCGGCGGCCGTCCTCCCGGGCGGGACATGCTCCCGGAGCCTGGCGGGGAAACCCGCCCCGGACAATCCCTCGCGCCGTCCCGGGACGGAACGGTTCAGTCCAGAGCGGGGCCGGCCCACCCCGGCCGGGTCACGCGGGAGCGCTCCAGGTCGTACGCGTCCCGGGCGTAGGGCACGTCGAAGCGCAGCACCTGCACCTGGCGGACCCCGGGCGTCCCGCGCAGCAGGACGCCGAGCTCGGTGACCGCGGAGGTGCGCTCGACCGGGGCGAACACGCCGCCGCGGAACACCTGCCAGGTGTTGTCGACCAGGCCGTCGGTGCTGCCGTCCGGCCGCCACACGATGCCGTAGGCGGCCGGCTCGGTGACGCCCGAGCGCACGACGGGCTGGCGCTGGCACGGGAAGAGGAACGAGATCTGCCAGGCCACGGCCACCGGCGCGTCCGCCGGCAGGAGGTCGGTCAGGGGCACCTGCGGCAGCACCGAGGGGCCGGTGAACGCCAGCCAGCCGCCCCGGCCGACGCTGCGGTCGTCGGCCGCCAGGCGCACGAGGCCGGCGCCGGCGTCGCGGGCGCCGCGGGCGTCCAGGACGAAGGTCCGCCACCGCGGGGAGTCCAGCCCGTCGGTGAGGTCCTGGGTGCCCAGCACGCGCGGCGCCCCGCCGTCGCCGGCCGGCGCGGCGTACTCGACGCGCAGCCCGTTGGCCCCGCCGAGCCGGCCGGCGGCCAGCACGGCCGCCTCCTCGTCGTCGGCGGGCTCGGGCAGCGGGAACCAGGGCGTGACCTGCCCGCCGGTGGTGTCCTCGCCCCCCGGCCCGGTCAGGCTGCCCCAGCTCCAGGTGGCGACCCCCTCCCCCGGCGGCGGGCCGGCGGCGAACCAGCCGCTCCCGGCGGCGAGGTCCGCGGGCCCCTCGGACGCCGGCCCCCCGGGCACCGGCGCCAGCGGCCGGGCCGCGGCCACGTCGAGGACCTCGACGTCGCCGGCAGCACCGCAGGAGCGGGCGAGCGGGTCGGTCAGCGCGGCGGCGCCCGGGGACCAGGCGTCCAGCGTGCGCACGGCGGCCAGCGCGAAGCTCCCGACCAGGTAGCCGACCGAGGTGAGCAGCAGGACCAGCGCGAGGGCCGGCACTGCCACCGCCCACGCCCCGGCGCGCCGCCACAGCGCCCGGGCGGCGGCGAGCACGACCAGCGCCACGACCGCCCAGGTCAGCAGGCCGTCCAGCGCGACCGGGCCGAGGGAGGGCGGCTCGTCCGGGTTCGGCATCCCGGGCAGCCAGGAGTAGGGCCAGCTGTTCGGCCCGCGCATCGCCAGCGCGGCGACGACGACCCCCGAGCCCAGGGCGAGCGCCGGCACCGCCGGGGACACCGGGCGGTCGCGGGTCACCGCCCGGACCAGGCTCGGCACCGCGACGAGGAACAGCGCGAGGAACAACGGCCCGAGCCCGGACAGCGCGCCGAAGTGGTGCGTCCACTTGCTCGGGGTGAACCACAGCAGCAGCAGCGCCGCGCCCAGCGACCCGCCGGCCAGCAGCAGCGTGGGCGGCACCCGGACGTCGCGCGCCCGCGCGGCCACCGCCAGGACGAGGAACCACAGCAGCGCCACGATCCCGGCGAGCACCGCCGTCCGCCGGGCGTAGGAGCCCATCGGGATGGACTGGAACAGGAACGCGTAGCGCTGCCACTCGTCGTACCAGGCGTCCTGCCGCTGGATGGACAGGAAGATCTCCTGGCCGCGGCGGAAGTCGTTGAGGGTGCCGTCGGCGAAGGCGGCGCAGACGGCGAACGCCCCGGGGGCGAGGACCAGCAGCGTCCGCCCGGCCGCCTCCGCCCGCCCGCGCCCGGCGGCCACCAGCCGGGCCAGCCGCGGCAGCGTGGCGACCAGCGGGGCGAGGGCGACGAAGCCGGTCGGGTGGCAGGCCACCGCCAGCCCCGCCGCCCCGAACGCGAGCCCCACCGGCAGCAGCCGGCCGGTGCGCAGCGCGGCGGCGACCGCCACCAGCGTGGCGAGCGCCAGCACGCCGACCACGGCCTCGGGCCGCACGCCGACGCCGTAGGGCAGCCACCAGGCGAGGAACGCAGCGGCCAGCAGCAGCCGCGCGGCGACCGGGCCCCAGGCGGACGCCGCGACCGCCGGCGGCAGCGCGCCGGGCCGGGCCACCAGCCGGCGCAGCAGCACCCAGGTCACCAGCCCGGTCACCACCGACGGCAGACGCAGCAGCGTCGGCGAGTCGCCGAGCTCCTGCCACCAGCCCAGCAGCCGGTAGAACCAGGTGAACGGCGTGAACGACTGGTTGAGCAGCTGGTAGTAGTTCCCGACGAACCCGGTCTCCTGGGCGTTGCGGGCCATCGCCGCGTAGTAGCCGTCGTCGTCGGACGTGGGCGCGAGGAACAGCCACAGCAGCGCCGTCGCGACGACGGCGGCGTCCACCGCGGCCCCCGCCCAGCGGGCGACCCCCCGCGGACGGGCGGCGCGCGGCTCCGGTGCCGGCGACTCCGGTGCCGGCGGACCGGACGGCGGGCCGCGGCGCCGGTCGGCCGCGGCGAGGGCGAGCAGCGCGACGAGCGCGGCGGCCAGCACCAGCCCGGTGAGGGCCAGCTTCGCCGGCGTCGGGGTGGTGTCGAACTGGTCGTCCACGGTGAGCGAGACCCGCAGGTCGCCGTCCGGGAGCGCGGTCAGGCCGGTGGCGAGGACGTCGACGTCGGGCAGCACCGTCCCGCCCTCGGGCGGCGCGAGGCCGGCCACGCGGGTGCCGTCCCGCTCCACGGTGAGGCCGCCCGCGTCCGCGGTCACCCGGTAGGTGCAGTCGCCGGCGGGGACCGGCTGGTCGAGCACCTCGGTGCCGCGGTCGACCACCCGCAGCCGGCCGTCCGAGGAGGTGACCAGCAGGCCGTCGGTCCCGGCCGCGGGGTGCTCCGGCACGATCGTGGAGAACACGACGCCGCCGGGGACGTCCGCCGCGGCGCGGACCGCGGCGCAGCCCACCCGCAGGTCCAGGGCCAGCGGCTCCTGGTTGGTCAGCTCGAGCATCGTCGACTCCGGCCGCGCCGGGTCCTGCGGCCAGGTGACGGCCGGGGTGCTCATGCGCACGGGGGCCAGCGGCAGGAGCACCGCGCCGAGGACGGCGACCAGCGCGGCCAGGACCCCGAGGCGGGACAGGACCGGGGAGCGCGGCGGCGGGGGTGGCTCCGGCTCCGTAACCGGGCGCGGCCGCGCCTCCCCGACGAGGTCCACACGCTCCCCCTGCTGATCGCTGTTGACCGGCTCCGGCCAGTGAACACCCCGACGGGGTGCCGCGTCGCCCCCTCACCAGGCGTTCCCGGCGCGCCCGGCACCCTCCGGAGCACTAGCGTCGGCCCGTGCCCCAGCGCGGCCGGGATCGGACACCGGCACCCCGCGGTGCCCGCCGGCTGGTCCCGTCGCTGAGCTGGGTGGCGCTGTGCGTCGTCGTCTCGGGCGTCCTGGTCTACGTCTACCTGGCGCTGGTGGCCCGCGCGCTGCCGGCCGGGGAGTACGCCGGGTTCGGCGCGTTCTGGTCGCTGTCCCTGCTGCTCGGCTTCGGCCTGTTCCTGCCGCTGGAGACCGAGATCGCCCGGCTGGTGCACCTCGGCCCCGGCCGCGGCCTCCCCCGCGGCACGCTGCGGGGAGCCGCCGTGCTGACGCTGGCCGGGCTGGTCGCCGTGGCGGCCGCGACGCCGCTGCTGCTGCCGGCGCTGGGCTCGGCCGGCCTGGTGGTCGCGCTGGCGGCCGTCTGCCTGGTCTCCCCGGGGCAGTTCGTCCTCCGGGGGCTGCTGGTCGGCACCGGCGGCTACCGCGGCTACGGCGTCGTGCTGCTGGCCGACGCCGTCCTGCGGGTGCTCGGCGCCACCGCCGTCGTCCTGCTCGCCGATCCCGCGGGGCCCGCCGCCCTCGGGTGGACGCTGGTGGCCGCGCTGGCGCTGGCGCACCTGCCGCTGCTGGGGTGGCGGCTGCGGCGCCGGTCGCCGGCGCCGCCCGGCGCGCCGCGGCTGGCGCCGGGCGCCGTGGCGCACCTCGTCGTCGGCACGGTGTGCGCCCAGACGCTGCTGAACGCCGCGCCCGTGCTGGTGACCGCCGGGACCGCCGAGCGGACCGCGGCCGCCGCCTTCGTCGCGGCCTTCACCCTGGTGCGGCTGCCGCTGTTCGTGGCGGTCCCCCTGCAGGGCGCGCTGCTGCCGGCGCTGGTCGACGCCGGCACGGGTCCCCCGCGGGCGCGGGCCCGGGTGGTGCGCCGGCTGCTCGCCGCGGTGGCCGCCCTGGCCGCGGCGGCCGCCGTCGTCGGGGCGCTGGCCGGCCCGCCGGTGGTGGGGCTGGTGTTCGGCGAGCGGTACGACCCCGCGGCCGCCGACGTCGCCGTCCTGGCCGCGGGCAGCGTCGTGCACCTGGCCCTGCTGGTGGCCGCGCAGGCGGTGGTGGCCGACGCGCGCCACCGCGACAGCGCGCTGGCGTGGGTGGCGGGGCTGGCCGTGGCGGCCGTCGTGGCGCTGACGGTGCCGGGCACGGCGGGGGCGGCGTGGGCGTTCGCGGGCGGCTCGGCGGCGGCGCTGGCGTGGTGCGCGGTCGTGCTGACCCGCCGGGGCACGGGGGCCGTGCCGGAGTTCCCGGTCCCCGCGGGGTCGACGGGAGGAGCGCGGTGAGCGACCGGCTGGACCTGGTGGTGGCGCTGGACTACTACGCGCCCTACGTCAGCGGCCTGACCAACGTGGCGAGGGACGTCGCCGAGGGGCTCGCCGCGCGCGGGCACCGCGTCCGGGTGCTCACCAGCCGGCACGACCGGTCCCTGCCGGAGCGGGAGGTGCTGTGCGGGGTCGAGGTCGAGCGGGCGCCGGTCGTGGCGCGGCTGGGCAAGGGCGTGGTCAGCCCGGCGCTGGTGCGGCGGGTGCGCGCGGCCGGGCGGACCGCCGACGTGGTGGACCTGCACCTGCCGATGCCCGAGGCGGGCCTGCTCGCCGTCGGCACGCGGACGCCGCTGGTCAGCACCTACCACTGCGACGTCAGCCTGCCGCCCGGCCTCGTCAACCGGGCGCAGACGCTCGGCGTGGACCTCGCCAGCCGGGCCACGCTGCGGCGCAGCGCCCGCGTCGTGGTCTCCAGCGAGGACTACGCGCGGTCCAGCCGGCTGTGGCCGGCGATGGCCGGGCGCACCGCCGCGATCCCGCCGCCGTGCCGGGAGCGGCCGGCCGGGCGGCCGCGGTTCCGCGACGGCGCCGGGCTGCACGTGGGGTTCCTCGGCCGGATCGTCGAGGAGAAGGGGCTGCAGTACCTGGTGCGCGCCTTCCTCGCCCTCGGGGACCCCGACGCGCGCCTGCTCATCGGCGGGGACTTCGCCGACGTCGCCGGCGGGTCGGTGGTCGAGGAGGTGCGGCGCGCGGCCGACGGCGACCCGCGGGTGCGGCTGCTCGGCTTCCTGCCCGAGGAGCAGATCGCCGACCTCTACGCCTCGATCGACGTGTTCGCCCTGCCGTCGGTGAACTCCTTCGAGGCCTTCGGGATCGTGCAGGTCGAGGCGATGATGGCCGGCGTCCCGGTGCTGGCCAGCGGCCTGCCCGGCGTCCGGACCCCGGTGCAGGAGACCGGGTTCGGCGTCGTGGCGCCGCCGCGCGACGTGCCCGCGCTCACCGAGGGGCTCCGCCGGCTCGCAGCGACGCCGCCGGACCGCGCGCGGGGCCGGGCGCGGGCGCGGGAGCGCTACGCCCTGGGCGCCGTCCTCGACGCGTACGAGGAGCTGTTCGGCGAGGTCAGTGCGGAGGGGGGACCTCGCGCCAGAAGGCGTCGAGCCGGCGGTTGAACTCCTCGGGCGCCTCCTCGAACGGCGCGTGCGCCTGGTCCTCGATCAGCTCGAAGCGCGCACCGGGGATGGCCTCGGCCACCGCCCGGCCGTAGTCCGGTGGGGCGATGGGGTCGGCGCTGCCGGTGAGGACCAGCGTCGGGACGGCGACCCGCGGCAGCCGGTCGAGGGTCGCGTGGTCCCAGAAGGCGTCGGCGAAGCGCTGGAAGGACTCGGCGGACTGCGGGTACGGGAAGGCCAGCGCGCCCTCGATCGTCCGGTCGACCCGCCCGTCCTCGTGGGCGCGGTGGGTGTAGGCCCAGGCGAAGAACGCCTCGAGGAAGGCCCGCTCGTCCGGCGCCCGCTCGGCCATCCAGATCCAGGACCCGACCATGTGGTGCCAGCGGACGTCCGGGCGGCACCAGGTGCCGACCAGCACGAGGCTGCGGACGGCGTCCGGGTGCCGCAGGGCGAGCTCCTGCGCGATCACGCCACCCCCGGAGTAGCCGGCGACGTGCGCGGGGCCGGCGCCGCACTCCAGCAGCACGCCGGCCGCGTCGTCGGCCAGGTCGGCCACCGTGTAGGGGAGGTCGGGGCGGGTGGAGCGGCCGACGTCGCGGTTGTCGAAGGCGATCAGCCGGTAGCGGTCGGACAGCCCGTCGAGCTGGGCCTGCCAGGCCTCGAGCGGGTCACCGCCGCCGTTGACGAGCAGGACGTCGGGCCCGTTCCCCCGCTGCTCGACCCACAGCCTGACGTCGCCCGCTCGCACCGCTGCGCCCATCGGTCCGGCCCTCCGCTGCTGGGACCGGACGGCTCCGGCCCGCGCTGGGAGGGCCATCGTCGCGCGCCGCGGCGGCCGGTGGCCGGTTCCCGCTCCCGGGGACGGCGCGCCGTCACGGGCAGGTCCCCGGCGCTGTCCGGGGTGCGCGGGCCGGCTGCCAGGATCGGCCGTGCCCGTCGACGACCTCGTCCTCGCCCGCTGGGACCGCGGGGACGCCACCGCCGTCCGTGAGCTGGCGGGGATGCTCGCCGCCTACCACCTCGCCACCGAGGCCGAGAAGGGCGCCGCGGTCGCGTCGGTGGACGAGCTGCCCCCGCGCTACCGGGACGAGGTCGCCGACCCCGTCCGTGCCCTCGCCTCCGCGACGGTGCTGACCGCGGCGGTGGGCGGCGCCGGCTGCGGGTGCGTCGTCGTCTCGCCGGTCGCGCGGGGCACGGCGGAGGTCCGGCGTCTGTGGGTCGGGCCCGCCGCGAGGGGCCGCGGGGTGGGGCGGGCGCTCGTCGACGCCGCGGTCGCGGAGGCGGGGGCGCAGGGCGCCGGCGTGGTCCGGTTGTCCGTCTGGCGCTGGAGGACGGCGGCGATCGCCGTCTACGAGCACGCCGGCTTCGTGCCGGTCCCCTCCTGGGACGCCCGCGCGGACCTCACCTGCATGGAGCTGCACCTGCCCGGCGCGTGAGGGCGGGGCGCCCGCCCCGCTCCCCCCGCGCGGACGGTCCCGGTCGGCCCGGAGCCGGTGGCAGGGTGCCCGCATGGGCGGCTGCTGCGACCCCCGCGGGTGCGAGCGGGTGTTCGACGACCGGTTCGCCCGGCGGATGTCCACCCGCTACCGGGAGAAGGGCCTGGACCGGACCGCCCGCCGGATGGTGGAGGTGCTCACCGGGCGCGGTGTGCACGGCGCGACGCTGCTGGAGACCGGCGGCGGGGTCGGCGAGATCGGCCTCGAGCTGCTGCGGCGCGGCGCCGCGTCGGTGACCGCCCTCGAGCTCTCCCCCGCCTACGAGGACCAGGCCGCGGCGCTGGTCGGGGAGGCCGGCCTGACCGGCCGGGTGCACCGCCGCCTGGCCGACGTCGCCGCCGACCCGGCCGGGGTCGAGCCGGCCGACGTCGTGGTCCTGCACCGGGTGGTCTGCTGCTACCCCGACCACCGGCGGCTGCTGGGCGCCGCGGCCGACCACGCCCGCCGCGACCTGGTCTTCAGCTCCCCCCGCGCAACCCGGTCACCCGGGCGCTCCTGCTCACCGAGAACGCGTCCTTCCGCCTGCGCGGGCGCCGCTTCCGGACGTTCGCGCACCCGCCGGCGGCAGTGCCGGCCGTCCTCGCCCGGCACGGCCTGCGCCCCGCCGTCGTGCACCGCGGACCGGTGTGGCGCGTCGGGCACGCGACCCGGTGAGCACGGACCGGGGGTGGCCTACCGCAGCAGGCTGCGGGCGATCACCATGCGCTGGACCTGGTTGGTGCCCTCGTAGATCTGGGTGATCTTGGCGTCGCGCATCATGCGCTCGACCGGGAAGTCCTGCGTGTAGCCGGCGCCGCCGAACAGCTGGACGGCGTCGGTGGTGACCTTCATGGCGACGTCGGAGGCGAACGCCTTGGCCGCGGCGCACAGCCGGCCGAGGTCGGGGTCCACCTTGCCGCCGGAGTGGCCCGCCTCGCCGCGGGCGGCGGCGACGTAGACCAGGTGCCGGGCGGCCTCGATCTGCATGGCCATGTCGGCGAGCATGAACTGCACGCCCTGGAAGTCGCTGACCGCCTTGCCGAACTGCTTCCGCTCGCGGGTGTACTCCACGGCGGCGTCGAGCGCGCCCTGCGCGACGCCCACGGCCTGCGCGCCGATGGTCGGGCGGGTGAAGTCCAGCGTCCGCAGCGCGGTCTTGAAGCCGGTGCCGGGCTCGCCGATGATGCGGTCGGCCGGGATGGCGCAGTCGGTGAAGTAGAGCTCGCAGGTCGGCGAGCCCTTGATGCCCATCTTCCGCTCCTTGGGGCCCACCGCGAAGCCCGGGTCGTCGCGGTGGACGACGAAGGCGGAGATGCCGTTGGCCCGCTTCTCCGGGTCGGTGACGGCCATGACCGTGTACCACTCGGAGACGCCGGAGTTGGTGATCCAGGCCTTGGTGCCGTTGAGCACCCAGGTGTCGCCCTCGAGCCGGGCGCGGGTCTTCATCGAGGCGGCGTCGGAGCCGGCCTCCCGCTCGGACAGGCCGTAGCTGATCATCGCCCGGCCGTCGGCGATCGACGGGAGCACCTCCTGCTTGAGGCGTTCGGACGCCGAGAGGATCACCGGCATCGAGCCGAGCTTGTTGACCGCCGGGATGAGCGACGCCGAGACGTCGACCCGGGCGACCTCCTCGATGACGATGCAGGTGGCGATCGCGTCCGCGCCCTCGCCGCCGTACTGCTCGGGGATGTGCGTGGCGTGGAAGCCGGCCGCCGTCAGCGCCTTCTGCGCCTCGATCGGGAAGCGGGAGTTCGCGTCGACGTCCGCGGCGTGCGGGGCGATCTCGCGCTCGGCGATGTCGCGGACCGCGGCCCGGATCGCGTCGTGCTCCTCGGTCAGCTGGTACAGCCCGCTGTTACTCACGGGTAGATGTTAGGACGTCCGACCGGTCAGCAGCAGGCGCCGGTCGGGTCGCGGCACCGGGACGGCCGGCACCTGAGCCGCGGGCCCGTACAACCCGGTCGCGATGTCGAGCTTGCGGGCTCGGACGTGCTCGCCGGTGACGGCCAGTGTGCCCGGTGCGTCGGTCTCGAGTTCCGCGACGCCGACATTCCCTGGCGCTAGCAGGTGCCACGCCGAGCCGGAGTCGACTAGGGAACCGTGCTTGACGTCGTAGTAGCCAGGACGGACCGGGACAGCCACGCCCCGGGCACCGACCGCAGAGGCGATCAGGTGGGGGTGGAACCGCGTGCTGAACCACCGCTGATGGGCGGCCGCAGGCACGCCGCGCTCGAGCAGCTCGAACCACGGCACGAAGTGCAGACCTGGCAGCAGCCCGGCGAGCCGGTCGAAGATGCCGCGGTCGACGCGCGGGATGCACTCGAGTACGGCCGTGCGGGCCGGGTCGACGCCCCAGCGGTCGAGGTGGGCAAGGCACTGCTCGGTGAGCCGCTCGCAGCCGGGGCCGTCGAGCAGGTCGCCCTGCACGCACACCACGGCATCCAGGCCGCTCGCCCGCTCGGCGTCCACCAGCGTCGGGATCTCGGCCAGCCACAGGTCGTCACCGGACAGGGTGTCCGGGCGGCCGAGCAGGTCGGCACTCGTGCAGTCCCGCACGTCGACGGTGTCCACGCGCTGGAGGAGCCGTCGCACCAGCGCGACCGTGTGATCGCCGAGCGGGGCCAGCCCCTGGCCGGTCACAGCCGTGCGCGCACCGCGCTTCGCGGCCCAGTCGAGGGCGGCAAGCAGGCCGAGATGCCGTGGCCACACGCCATTGACGTAACCGCCCCCGATCAGGTGGACGACGGTGGCCTGTCCGAAGCGACGCAGCCCCGGCACCCATCGCGGCGCCTGGCCGTGGTCGTCCAGGGCCCGGCCGACGAACGAGGCGACCTCCCAGGCGTCCTCGGACGGGGCCTCCCAACACAGGCGGAACAGCGTGTCGACGCACCTCAACCGGGGGTGGGCCTCGGCCAGAAGTGCCTGCGCCCCCGCGGGGTTGGGGCAGTCGAGCCAGACGTCCACGTCCGGTGCGCGCTCGGCGAGCAGCCGCAGCCAGGTGCGGGTGATCAGCTCGTCACCGAGGTTGGGGTGACCGGCCGTGGAGATCAGGTAGTACACGTCGCCTCCGGATCGAGCTCACGCCGGGCCTTCTCCGACGACGAGCTGTTGACCCGAACGTAAGACGGCACTGACGGTCTGTGAGGGAGGAGACGAGCGAGTCCGTCACGGGTGGGACTGCTGTGTCCCCTCGGACAGTCGTGCCCGCAGGGCCTCGTCCCTGGCGACGACGGAGTCGGCCAGGTCGGCCTGGAACCGCTCGACGGCGGCCTGCAGTCCCGGGTCGCCCGCGGCGAGGATGCGCACCGCGAGCAGCCCCGCGTTGCGGCCGCCGCCGATCGACACCGTGGCGACCGGGACACCCGCGGGCATCTGCACGATCGACAGCAGGCTGTCCAGGCCGTCGAGGCGGTCCAGCGGCCGCGGCACGCCGACCACCGGCAGCGGGGTGGCCGCGGCGAGCATGCCCGGCAGGTGCGCCGCGCCCCCGGCGCCGGCGACCAGCACCCGCAGCCCGCGCCCGGCCGCCGAGGCGGCGTAGTCGAGCATCCGCTGCGGCGTGCGGTGCGCGGACAGGACGTGCACCTCGTAGGGGACGCCGAACTCGGCGAGCGCCTCCGCGGCCGGCTCCATCGTGGCCCAGTCGGAGTCGCTGCCCATGACGATGCCGACGAGAGGGCTGTCGACCAGGGGCTCGCTCACTCAGTGCTCCTCGGGGAAGGCGAACGCGGGGTCGACCACGCCGTCGGCGAGGTAGCGGGCCGCGGCGACGGCGCGGGCGCGCACCTCCGCGAGGTCCTCCCCCAGCGCCGTCACGTGGCCGAGCTTGCGGCCGGGGCGCTGGCCCTTGCCGTACCAGTGCAGCTTGACGTCGGGCCAGTGCGCCATGAGGTGGTGGACGCGCTCGTCGAGGCCCGGCCCGTCCCAGCCCGGCTCCGACGCCCGGCCGCCGAGCACGTTGGCCATGACGACGGCGGGCGCGGCCATCGCCGTCGACCCGAGCGGGTAGTCGAGGACGGCGCGCAGGTGCTGCTCGAACTGGCTGGTGCGCGCGCCCTCGATCGTCCAGTGCCCGGAGTTGTGCGGGCGCATCGCCAGCTCGTTGACCAGGACGCCGTCAAGCGTCTGGAACAGCTCGACGGCCATGACGCCGACGACGCCGACCCGGTCGGCGACCCGGACGGCGAGCTCCTGCGCGGCCAGCGCGGTGTCCTCGTCGAGGTCCGGGGCCGGCGCGAGGACCTCGGTGTTGATGCCGTCGCGCTGCACGGTCTCCACGACCGGCCAGACGGCGACCTGCCCGAACGGCGAGCGGGCCACCAGCACCGCGAGCTCGCGGACCAGCGGGACCCGCTCCTCGACCAGCAGGGTGCCGTGCGCCTCGAGCAGGTCCGCGGCCTCCTCGGCCGCCCCGACGACGAACACGCCCCGGCCGTCGTACCCGCCGCGCGGGGTCTTCACGACCACCGGCCAGCCCACCGACTCCGCGAGGTCGGTGATGCCCTGCAGGGTCTGCACCTCGGCCCAGGCCGGCTGGGGCTCCCCGGCGGCGGCCAGGGCGCGGCGCAGGACGAGCTTGTCCTGGGCGTGCACGAGCGCGTCGGGGCCGGGGGCGACGCGCACGCCCTCCGCGGCCAGCGTCCGCAGGTGCTCGGTGGGCACGTGCTCGTGGTCGAAGGTGAGCACGGTGGCGCCGTCGGCCACCGCGCGGAGCGCGCCGAGGTCGCGGTGGTCACCGATCCGGACGTCGGCGGCGACCAGCGCCGCGGACTCGTCGGGGCCGGTGGACAGCACGCGCAGCGACTGGCCGAGCGCGATCGCGGCCTGGTGCGTCATCCGGGCCAGCTGCCCACCACCGACCATCGCGACCACCGGCAACCGGTCCCGACCTGACCACGAAGCATCCACGGTCGCTGAAGCCTAGTGAGCGGAGGCGACTCCTCCGTCACAGATGTCCCACCGCCCCCCGACGGCGCGTCGACCCAACGTGACCGGATGGTCACCATGCGACATTGACCGTGGCCGCTGGCGCGGCCTTTTCGGCCGGTGCGCGGCTCCGCCTCCGGCCAAGACCGACCGAACGGGGAGCGTGCATGCGTGGGAGACGAGGGGCCGTCCGTGGCCTGACGACGGCGGTGGCGGCCGCCCTGACGCTGGCGGCCTGCGGCAGCAGCGACGACGTTGACACCCCGTCGGCCGACGGCAGCAGCGTCCCCGCTCCGTCGACCGACACGCCGGGTTCCACGCCGACGTCCTCCGCGACCACCTCTCCGACCACGGCCGAGGCGACCGACGTGGCCACGGACGCACCTGTCGAGACGGGACCCGATGAGGACGCGACGGTCGTCGTCACGTTCGCCGGATGGAACACGGCCAGTGCCGCAGTAGAGGTCGACGGCTTCGTCCCCGCCGTGGTCGAGCCCGACGGCGTCTGCACCGTCACCCTGACGAACGGCGGCCGAGTCGTCAGTGTCCAGGTAGCGGCGACCGCGGACGTGACCTCGACCGCCTGTGGCGGCGCCTCCGTCCCCGCCTCTGACTTGACACCTGGCACGTGGACGGCCGTGCTGTCGTACCAGTCCGCGCAGTCGGCAGGGAGTTCGGATCCGATCGAGGTCGTGGTGCCGTGACGAGGCACCTCACCCGCATCGGGACGCTGCTCGTGGTCGTCGCCGCGCTCCTCGTCGTGCCGACGGTTGCCCAAGTCCCCTCGGGCGTGGCACAGGCGGCCGATGCGCGACAGTTCGATGCGGGCAACATCATCTCTGACGCGATCTTCTTCGACGGCTGGGCGATGGACGCGTCCAGCGTGCAACGCTTCCTCGACAGCAAGGGCGCCACTTGTGTGGCCGGCGAGATGCCCTGCCTCAGGAACTTCCGTCAGGACACGGCGACCCAGGCCGCGGACGCCCTCTGCAACGGCTACCAGGGCGTGCGCCAGGAGAGCGCAGCCACGATCATCGCGAAGGTCGGGGCGTCCTGCGGCATCAACCCACGCGTACTCCTGGTGCTCCTGCAGAAGGAGCAGAGCCTGGTCACCCGGACGAAGCCGACGACGTACGCCTACACACACGCGACGGGATTCGCGTGTCCCGACACTGCTCCGTGCGACCCGGCCTTCTCGGGCTTCGTCAGTCAGGTCTACTTCGCCGCACGGCAGTTCGAGCGATACCGCGTCGAGGCCTCCCGCTACGGCTACAAAGCCGGACGGGTGAACTCGATCCTGTGGCACCCCAACACGTCGTGTGGGCGGTCGGACGTCTTCATCGCCAACCAGGCGACGGCGGGGTTATACAACTACACCCCCTATCGGCCGAACCAATCCGCACTCAACGCCCAGTACGGGACCGGTGACGGGTGCTCGAGTTACGGCAACCGCAACTTCTGGCTCTACTTCACGGACTGGTTCGGCTCCACCCAGTACCCCGGGGCCAGCAACGTCTCCGCGGCCTATGAAGCACGCGGCGGGGCCACCGGTCCGCTCGGGTCTCCGACATCCACCGTGGTCTGCGGCCTCGTCCGGTCCGGCTGCTACCAGCACTACACCGGTGGTTCCATCTTCTGGTCGCCTGCTACCGGCGCCGCCGTGGTCAAGAACGCGATGCGTGACACGTGGGCGGCCCTGGACTGGGAACGCGGCGCCCTCGGCTACCCCCGCGGCGACGAGCACTGTGGGCTGGCCGCCGGCGGCTGCCTCCAGGACTTCGAGGGTGGTGCGGTGGCCTGGTCGCCGGCCACCGGCGCTAGGGCAGTGTCCGGCGCGATCGCGCAGGGCTGGGGCTGGACCGGCCGGGAGAGCGGCCCCCTCGGCTATCCCGTCGAGGAGATGTCCTGCCCCGCCGGCGGGT
>NZ_JBJGZH010000042.1:0-26851 GCF_054050415.1 Geodermatophilus sp. SYSU D01180
CGTGCTCTGCCCCGTGGGACGGGGCAGAGCACGAGCGCCGGCGGGAGGAGTCCCTACCGGAGCGTGACCTGGCGGGACAGCAGGCCGGCGCGGGCGCGGCGCTCGTCGCTGCTCAGCGGGCCGGTCTCGGCCAGCGCCTGCTCGAGGCGGGTGGCGAACTCGGCCGCGGGGCCGGCCCACTCCTGCGCGGGGGTGTCGGCCGGCAGGTCCCAGACCGGGACGACGAGCCCGTGCGCGCGGAAGGCGCCGGCGTACCGGGTGCCCCCGCCCAGCAGCAGCTGCTCGGACGCCGAGAGCCGGGCCAGCGCGTCGAGCAGCGGCTCCTCCGCCTCCGGGCGCACCCAGCGCAGGTGCGCCCGCTCGTTGCCCGGCCGCACCCAGTAGGCGGCCCCCAGGCCCTCGAGCCGCTCGGTCGGCAGCACCGCCTCGTTGGCCCGCTCCAGCCCGGCCTGCGCGGCGGGGTTGGGGTCGGTGCCCTCCAGCCAGAAGCCGAAGTCGGGGTGCACGGTGACCTCGAGGGGGACGGTGGGGTCCAGCAGCTCCTGCAGCCGCGGCCCGGCCGAGCCGGCCGCGCCGATCGGGCCCGGGTCGACCGGGGCGCCGGCCGGCGACTCCAGCGCGGCGGCGAGCGCGGTGCCGACGTCGCGGCTGACGTCGTCGGAGGAGGCCTGCAGCTGGACGCCGAGCAGGATCTCGCCGTTGCTGCGGACCAGCGCCGGGGCGCCGCCGGGCAGCACGCTGGCGAGGGTGACCTCGCGGCCGTCGGTGGTCTTCAGCGGCGCGGTGGCGGCGGGCACCAGCTCGCGCAGCGCGACCCAGTCCGGCTCGCCGGGCAGGCCCTCGAAGGGGCGGGGCACCGGTGGCGCGTAGCCCGAGCCGTGGCAGTGCTTGTACCGGCGGCCCGAGCCGCACGGGCACGGGGCCTTCGGGTTGATCTCACCCTCGACAGCGGCGGGCGCGGGACGGCGGCGGGTCGCGGAACGGGCCATGCGGCCCAGCGTATGTGGGGCCGGGACGGGGTCCGGCGGGCCATAGGCTCGGGGTCGTGACATCCCTGGCGGCACCGCTCGACCTCACCGACCCGGCCGTCGTCGCCGACCCGTACCCCGCCTTCGCCGCCGCCCGCGCCGTCGCCCCGGTCCAGTGGCACGAGGGGCTGCGGCTGTGGCTGGCCTTCACCCACGCCGACAGCAACGCCGTGCTGCGCGACCGCCGGCTGGGGCGGATCTGGCGGGACAGGGAGCCCGCCGAGCGGTTCGGGCAGTTCAACCTCGTCCACCGCAACGCCATCCTCGAGATGGAGCCGCCGGACCACACCCGGCTGCGCCGGCTGATCAGCGCGGCCTTCGCCCGCGGGCACGTCGAGCGGCTGCGCCCGTGGGTCGAGCAGCTGGCCGGCGAGCTGGTCGACGGGCTGGTCGAGCGCTCCGGCGGCAGCGAGCCGGTCGACGTCCTCTCGGGCATGGCCGAGGAGCTGCCGGTGGCGGTCATCGCCGAGCTGCTCGGCGTCCCGGCCGCCGACCGGCCGCTGTTGCGGCCGTGGTCCAACGCGATCGTGAAGATGTACGAGTACGGCCGGACGACGGCGGTCGAGGACGCCGCCGAGCGCGCCGCCGCGGAGTTCGTCGCCTACCTGCGCGAGCTGGCCGCCGAGCGCCGCCGTGCGCCCGGCGAGGACCTGCTCTCCCACCTGGTCACCGTGCGCGACGCCGACGGCGACCGGCTCACCGAGGACGAGCTGGTCACCACCTGCGTCCTGCTGCTCAACGCCGGCCACGAGGCCACGGTCAACGTCAGCGGCAACGGCCTGCTCGCGCTGCTCGAGCACCCCGGCCAGCTGGCGCGGCTGCGGACCGACCCCGCGCTCCTGCCGACGGCGATCGAGGAGCTCATGCGGTTCGACTCGCCGCTGCAGCTGTTCGAGCGCACCGCGACCGCCGACGTCGAGGTCGGCGGCGTGACCGTGCGGGAGGGTCAGAAGGTCGCCGCGCTGCTCGGCGCCGCGAACCGCGACCCCGCCGTCTTCGCCGACCCCGACACCCTCGACGTCGGCCGCACGGACAACCCGCACATCTCCTTCGGCGCGGGCGTGCACTTCTGCATCGGGGCGCCGCTGGCCCGCGTGGAGCTGCAGGCCTCCTTCGGCGCGCTGCTGGGCCGCACCAGCGACCTGCAGCTCGCCCGCCCGGCGCGGCGCCGTCCGGAGTTCGTCATCCGCGGCCTGGCCGAGCTGCCCGTCGTCCTGACCCGGTAGTGGCCGACGTCGCGGAGGTGCTCGGCCGGCTCCGCGGGCTGGCCGACCCGTCGCGGCTGGCGGGGATGGCCCGCTCCGGCGTCGGTGGCGCGCAGACCCTGGGCGTCACGGTCGCCGACCTGCGCACGCTGGCGAGGGAGCTGGGCCGCGACCACGCGCTGGCCGCCGGGCTGTGGGACTCCGGCGTCCACGAGGCGCGGATCCTCGCGAGCATGGTCGAGGACCCGGCCGCGGTGGACGCCGCGCAGCTCGACGCGTGGGCGGCCGGGTTCGACTCGTGGGACCTGTGCGACCAGGTCTGCCAGAACCTGGTGCGGCACACCCCGTCCGCCTGGGAGACGGCGCTGGCGTGGAGCGGGCGGCCGGAGGAGTTCGTCAAGCGGGCCGGGTTCGCCGTCATGGCCGGGCTGGCGGTGGCCGACAAGCGGGCGGGCGACGAGCGGTTCGAGCCGTTCCTCCGGGCGGTCGCCGAGCGGGCCGACGACGACCGGCCGGTGGTCCGCAAGGGGGCGAGCTGGGCGCTGCGGCAGATCGGCAAGCGCGGCCCCGGCCTGCACGCCCGCGCCGTCGCGACGGCCCGGGAGCTGCGGTCGGGCGGGCCCGGCGCCCGGTGGGTCGGCGCCGACGTCCTGCGCGAGCTGGAACGGGGTACTCCGCGGTAGATCGTGAGGGCGGTCACTGGCACGATGCCGCCATGCGCGGCCTCATGCAGGACTTCCCTCTCACGATCGACGCGATCTTCCGGCACGTCGAGCAGCACTACGGCGACGGGACGATCGTCACCGGCAGCCCGACCGGCCCGGTGCGCAGCACCTACGCCGAGTGGGCCGACCGCACCCGCCGGCTGGGCGGGGTCCTCGACACCCTCGGGATCAGCGAGGACGGGCGGGTCGGCACCTTCGGCTGGAACAGCCAGCGGCACCTGGAGCTGTACTTCGCCGCGCCGGCCACCGGGCGGGTGCTGCACACCCTCAACATCCGGCTGTTCCCCGAGCAGCTGACCTACATCGCCAACCACGCCGAGGACGAGGTGGTCTTCGTCGACCGCACCGTCCTGCCGCTGTTCTGGCCGCTGGTCGACACGATGAAGACGGTCAAGCACGTCGTCGTCATGGACGACGGCGGCGACAACGAGATCCCCGACGACCCGCGCGTCCTGGACTACGAGGCGCTGCTGGCGGAGGCGGAGCCGGTCGACTTCCACGTCGAGGACGAGAACCGCGCCGCCTCGATGTGCTACACGTCCGGGACCACCGGCAACCCCAAGGGCGTCGTCTACTCCCACCGCTCGACGTTCCTGCACACCATGGGCGTGATGCAGCCGAACGCCTTCGGCCTCGGCATCCAGGACGTCGCGATGCCGGTCGTGCCGATGTTCCACGCCAACGCCTGGGGCATCGCCCAGGCCGCCCCGGCCGCCGGCGCCTCGCTGGTCATGCCCGGGCCGATGATGCAGCCCGAGGCCCTGGCCAAGCTGATCGTCGAGGAGGGCGTCACCTTCACCGCCGGCGTCCCGACCATCTGGCAGGGCGTGCTGCCGCACCTGGCCGGCAAGCCGCACAAGCTGCGCGACATCGGCTGCGGCGGCTCCGCGGTGCCCAAGGCACTGTCGGAGGCCTACCGCGAGCAGGTCGGGCTGCCGATCCTGCAGGCCTGGGGCATGACCGAGACCCACCCGGTCGCCTCCTCCGGCGTCCTGCCCAAGCGGTACGCCGACGCCGACGAGGCGACCAAGGCCGACCAGCGCGCCCGCGCCGGCATCCCGTTCCTCGGCGTCGAGGCCCGCATCGTCGACGCCGAGAGCCTCGAGCCGCAGCCGTGGGACGACGAGGCCACCGGGGAGCTGCAGGTCCGCGGCCCGTGGTGCGCGAAGGACTACTACAACCCCGACGCCGGCGTCGTCCTGACCACCGACGACGGCTGGATGCGCACCGGCGACGTCGCGGCGATGGACTCCTTCGGCTCGATCCGCATCGCCGACCGCACCAAGGACCTCATCAAGTCCGGCGGCGAGTGGATCAGCTCGGTCGACCTCGAGAACGCGATCATGAGCCACCCGAAGGTCAAGGAGGCCGCGGTCGTCGGCATCCCGCACCCGAAGTGGGACGAGCGGCCGCTGGCCTGCGTCGTCCTCAAGGACGGCGAGGAGGCGACCGAGGAGGAGATCCTCGAGCACCTCAAGCCGCTGGTGGCCAAGTGGTGGATGCCCGACGCCGTCGAGTTCATCGACGAGGTGCCCAAGACCAGCGTCGGCAAGTTCTCCAAGAAGGACCTGCGCAGCCGCTTCGCGGAGTACGAGCCGAAGTCCTGAGACGGGGTCCTAGCGGACGAAGGGCGGCAGGCCGGTCTCGCTCACCAGGGGCCGGCCCGCCGCCTCCCACTCCCCCATGCCGCCGCCGACGTTCACCGCGTCGTAGCCGTTGAGGTTCAGCCACGCCGCGACCCGCGCCGAGCGCCCGCCGCTGCGGCAGACGACGTACACCGGGTCGCCGTCGGGGACCTCGTCGAGCCGGGCCGGGACGTCGCCCATCGGGATGTGCGTGGCGCCCTCGGCGTGCCCGGCCACCCACTCGCCGTCCTCGCGGACGTCGAGGAGCACGGCGTCCTCGGGCAGCTCGGCGGCGGACACGGTCGGGACCTGCTGCGGCATCACGCACCCCATCCTCCCAGGTGGGACCCCACCGCACCGGCGGGCTGGGAGGATCGGGCCGTGACGTCCGCTCCCCCCGCGCCGCCGGTCCGCGAGCCGGCCTGGTCGCTGTCCCGCTCGGCCATCTGGCTGTGGGTCACCCAGGGCGTGATCGGCACGCTCGTCTACGGCGTGCTGGTGGCGGTGCTCGTGCTGACCGTGCCGGCGTCGGTGGGCGGGCCGGTGCCGGTGCTGCGGTGGCTGCTGCCGGTGCTGCTGGTCGTGTACGCGGTGGTGGCGATCGGCGTGCGGCCGTGGATCCGCTACCGGGTGCACCGCTGGGAGGTCACCGCGGACGCGGTGCACGCCCTCACCGGCTGGCTGAGCCGCACCTGGACGCTGGTGCCGGTCGCCCGGATCCAGACCGTCGACGTCACCCGCGGCGTGCTGCAGCAGCTCTACGGGCTGGCCAGCGTCGCGGTGCTGACCGCCTCGTCGCAGGGCACCGTCCGGGTGCCGCACCTGGAGGTCGCCGTCGCCGAGCGGGTGGCCGAGGACCTGGCCCGCCGGGCCGAGCAGGTGCGGGACGAGGCCACGTGACGGACCCGGTGCTGACGGCGCCCGAGCTCACCGCCCCGCGGCGCACCTCGCCGCTGGTCGTGCTCGTGCACACCGTCACCTTCCGCCAGGCCCGGCAGGTGGTGCCGGCCGCGATCCCCGTGGTCGCCGCCGTCGGCGTGGACGGCCCGGGGGTCGTCGTCGCGCTGGTGGTGGCGGTGACGGCGCTGTCGCTGCTGTTCGCCGCGCTGTCGTGGTGGCGGTTCACCTACCTCGACGCCCCCACCGCGGTGGTGGTCACCCGCGGCCTGCTCGCGCGGTCGGTGCGCACGGTGCCCAACGACCGGATCCGCGGCGTGGAGGTCGAGGCGCCGGCACTGCACCGGCTGTTCGGGCTGGTCCGGGTCCGGATCGACGCCGCGGCCGGCACGATGACCGGCGGGGACGAGGAGGTCGTCGTCGACGGCGTCCCGCGGGCGGAGGGCGACCGGCTGCGGGCCTCGGTGCTCACCCACCGGCGGGCCGCGGCGGCGTTCCCCGGCACGGACCCGTCCGCCCCGCCGCCGGAGGAGCCCGCCGAGCAGGAGCTGGCCCGGTTCGACCGGCGCTGGCTGCTCTACGCGCCGCTGGTCGCCAGCTACCTCGCCGTGCCGCTGGCCGCGGTCGGCGCCCTGTCGCGGCTGCTCCAGGAGCTGCCCCGGGACCTGCGCCCCGACCTCGACGGCCCCGACCTCACCGACGTCCGCGTCCTCGTCGTCACCGCGGTGGTCGCGGTGGTGCTGCTCGCGGTGGGGGCGGTCGCCGGGGCGGCGGTGGTCAACTGGGGCTTCCGGCTGGTCCGCCGCGGGGGCTCGCTGGTCGCCGTCCGCGGGCTGGTGACCCGGCGGCACACCGAGCTGGAGGTGGACCGGATCCGCGGCGGCACCCTCGCCGAGGGGCTGGGCATGCGGCTGGTGCGGGCCGCGCGGGTCAACGCCCTGGTCACCGGCCTGGGCGCGGCCAGCCGGCGCGGTCAGCTGTTCCCGCTGGGCCCGCGCGCGGAGGCGGTGCGGCTGCTCGGCCTGCTGGTCGACGACCCGGGCCCGCTGACGCCGCACCCGCCCGCGGCCCGCCGGCGGGCGGTGGTCCGCGCGGTCGCCACCGGGCTGCTGGTCACCGCGGCCGGCGCCGTGCTGACGGCGCTGACCGGCTCCTGGGGCGTGCTCGCCGCCGGGATCGTGCTCACCGTCCTCGGCGTGCCGCTGGGCCTCGGCCGCTACGCCGCGCTCGGCCACGCCACCGGGCCCGGCTCGTTCAGCGTGCGCAGCGGGCTGCTGGTGCGCGAGCAGGCGGTGCTGCAGCGGCGGGCCGTCGTCGGCTGGCAGGTCCGGCAGACCTGGTTCCAGCGGCGCGCGGGCCTGGCCACCGTCGTCGCCTGTGTCGGCGCGGGCAGCGGCGGTTATGCGGCGGTCGACATGGCCGCCGACGACGTCGCGGCGTTCACCGCCGCCGCGTCGGGACCGTGGGCCACCGCGCCCGGCACGGGAGCCCCCCGCCCGACCGGCTGAGCGGGGAGGTCGCTGGCCCGTCGGGGCCAGTCCACCGGAACCCGGGAGTGTCGATCATCCGCCCGGGTAGCCCGGCGCCCGATGACCGCCGCACCGCGGTACGCCCGCTCAGCGCAGCCCGCCGCTCTCCTTGCCGAGGCCGACGCGGCCGGCCAGCGCGGCCGCCTCCACGCGGGTGGCCACCCCGAGGCTGCGCAGCAGCGAGGCGACCAGCCGCTTGGCGGTCCGCTCGGACACGTGCAGCGTGGTGGCGATGTCGACGGTGCTCGTGCCGTCGGCGACCAGCCGCCACAGTCGGCGCTCGTCGCTGGTGAGCCGGTCGGCGACGGTCTGCTCGCCGGTCGGCGCGGCGTCGTCGAGCAGCCGGCGCAGCAGCGCCTCGGGGACGACCGACCAGCCGTCGAGCACCGACAGCAGCGGGCGGACGAGGTGCTCCGGGTCGGCGCTCTTGGGCAGGAAGCCCGCCGCCCCCGCCCGCAGCGCCTCGAGCGCCGCGTCGGCCTCGGCGAGCCCGGACAGCGCCACCACGCGCACCGCCGGGTCCGCCCGGCGGATCGCCGCGATGGCGCGCACGCCGCCCGGGGGCGGCATGTGCAGGTCCACGACGGCGACGTCGGCGTGGTGCCGGCGCACCAGCGCGGCGGCCGCGGAGGCGTCGTCGGTGGTGGCCACCACGCGCACCCGGCCGTCGCTCACCCCCGGGAGCAGCAGTGACAGCCCCCGGCTGAACAGCGGATGGTCGTCGACGACGACCACGTCCACGTACCCCTGACGCTCAGCCCCGGCGTCGGTCGACCCCACGACCCTCCTCACCCCGGCCCGCCGCGCCCGGCGCGGCGGGCTCCACGCACCCGGAGGTGCCCGTGACCCTGGCCCCCGACACGCCTCGTACCGTCCGGTCCGGTTCCGGCCGGCTGTTCACCGACCTGGCCCGCGTGGTGCGCGACCACGTCGTCCGCGCCGCCCGCGGCCCGCGGCCGGGCCAGGAGCCGCCACCCACACCGGAGAGCGCGCTGCTGCGGGCCATGTGCCACGACATGCGCAGCCCGCTGGCCTCGCTGGAGGCGCTGCTCGGCTCGCTCGACCGCGAGCCCGCCCAGCGCGGGGAGCTGCTGGAGCTGGCCCGCGCGCAGACCGCCCACCTGTCCTCGATGTTGCGCACCGCCGACGCCTCCGGCGGGGCGACGCGGCGGCCTCCCGGCGGACGGCTGCTCGGCGAGGTGCTGCGCGCGTCGGTGGCCGCCTCCGGCCTGCCGCTGGGGCAGCTGACCCTGGCGGTGCAGGAGTGCGCCGCCGGGGTGAGGGTGGCCGACGCCCGGGTGCAGCGGATACTCACCAACCTGCTGGAGAACGCCCACCGGCACGGGGACGGCGCCGCGGTGCTGCTGACGGCGGTCCACCGCGACGACTGGGTCCGGCTGGCGCTCACCCAGGACGTGGCGCGCCCCGAGCGGGTCGTGCAGTACCTCCGCCACGACGCGCCGCCGGTCGACCTCACCGGCCTGGGCCTGTGGTCGGTGCAGCGGCACGCGCACGACCTCGGCGGCGCCGTCGTCTGGGCGACCTCCGACGCCGGGCTCACCCTCTGCGTCCAGCTCCCCGACCGCTGACCCCTGCCGCGAGCCGCCCTGCGAGGCGGCGCGAGGAGTGGGGTCCGGAGGATCCCGCGATCGAGCGCCGGGAAGGGCTCAACGCAGTCGGGAACGGCACCTGGCCGCGGTGTCGGCCGACAGGCCGACGGACGACATGGCACCGGGGGGCCACGGGACGGCACGGGCGGGCCACCGGGCGCGGGCAGATCCCCGGTGTCGCCGCAGCGGCGGCGGCGCGACGACGCAAGCCGAGTGAGGGAGAGCCCGTGTTCACGCACACCCACGCCCTGCAGTACGAGGCCAAGCCCGACGGTCCCGACCCGGACTTCGCCCGCAAGATGCAGGAGGTCCTCGGCGGTCAGTGGGGCGAGATGACCGTCGCCACGCAGTACCTGCTGCAGGGCTGGAACTGCCGGCTGCCCGGCAAGTACAAGGACATGCTCCTCTCGATCGGCACCGAGGAGCTGGCGCACGTCGAGATGATCATCACGATGATCGACCGGCTGCTCGACCACGCGCCGCTCAAGCCGGACTCGGCCGACCGCAGCAAGGAGGCCGCCGCCGGCTACGGGCAGCACAACCCGCAGCACCTCATCCAGAACGGCCAGGCGGCGTCCTACATGGACAGCATGGGCAACCCGTGGACCGGCGCGTACGTCACCGCCAGCGGCAACCTGATGGCGGACTTCTACTACAACGCCACCGCCGAGATGCAGGGCCGGCTGCAGGTGGCCCGGCTCTACAACATGACCGACGACCCGGGCGTGAAGGACCTGCTGCGGTTCCTCATCACCCGCGACCACATGCACCAGCAGCAGTGGCTGGCCGCGATCGAGCAGCTCAAGGAGGACGACCTCGAGGGGCTGCCGGTGCCCGAGGCGTTCCCGCTGTCCGACGAGGTCGGCGACCTGGGCTACACCTTCATCCAGGCCTCCGACGGCCCCGAGGCCGCCAACGGCCGCTGGGCGTCGGGTCCGGCGCTGGACGGCACGGACAACCAGTTCCGCGCCGCGGCGATCGAGGCCACCGCCGACGCCCCGACGCTGCCCCCGGGCGACCCGCGGCTCTACAGCACCCCGCAGACCGAGGCCCACACGATGCTGCAGAAGGCCAAGGACCTGCTCAAGTGAGCCGCTGAGCTCCCGATCACCGCGCCGTCGCCGCGCCGGCGGCCGGGCTCCCGCAGCCCGGCCGCCGGCCCGGCGGGGCCGCACCCGGAACGGCAGTCCCCGGAGGTCCCCCGTGCACCTGCCCACCCCCGCCGTCGTCCTGACGGCGGTCTACGCCGCGGCGCTCGCCGTCGCCGTGGCCAGCGCCGCCACCGGCTCGGCCCGCGAGGCCCTGGCCGGCCTGGTCGTCCTCGCCGCCCTCGTCACCCGGTGGGCGGTGCGCCGCTCCCACAGGACCGCCCCCACGACCGCGGCCGCCGTGGCGACGGTCGACGCAGCGCTGCCCGACGCCCCGCTGCCGGAGGCCGCCCCCGCCCGCGCCGCCTGAACGCGCGAGGCGCGCGCCCCCTGACGGGGGACGCGCGCCTCGGCTGGTGAGGTGCTGGAACGGCTGGTGCCGTCCTGGAACGGCCCCCGTGCAGGGACCCGCCGCGAGCTCGTGAGCGGTGGGGGGCACGGGGTCCTTCGTCAGTGGGCGACGGCCTTCTCCGCACCGATCCCGGTGAGGGAGCGGACCTCCAGCTCGGCGGTCTTGTCCAGGTCCGGCTTCTCCTTGGACAGGACCGTGCCCAGCCAGCCGAGGAAGAACGACAGCGGGATGGACACGATGCCGGGGTTGTTCAGCGGGAACCAGTGGAAGTCCACGTCCTGGAACAGCGACGGGGACAGCCCGGTGGCCGGGTTGACCGGCGCACCCGACACCACGGGCGAGAAGACGATCAGCACGATGCAGGCGATCAGGCCGCCGTACATCGACCACAGCGCGCCCTGGGTGGTGAAGCGCTTCCAGAACAGCGTGTAGAGGATCGTCGGGAGGTTCGCCGACGCCGCGACGGCGAAGGCCAGCGCCACCAGGAAGGCGATGTTCAGCCCGGCCTGCAGGGCGAGGATGCCCAGGCCGATCGAGATCGCGCCGATGACGACGGCGGTGATGCGGGCGACCCGCACCTCGCCGTTGGGCGGCACGTTGCCCTTCTTGATGACCGACGCGTAGACGTCGTGCGCGAACGAGGCCGACGCGGTGATCGTCAGGCCGGCGACCACGGCGAGGATCGTCGCGAACGCGACGCCGGCGATGATGCCGAGCAGCACCGTGCCGCCGAGCTCGAAGGCCAGCAGCGGGGCGGCGGAGTTGACCGCACCGGGGGCGCCGAGGATGGTGTCCGCCCCGACGAGGGCGCCCGCGCCGTAGCCGATGACCAGGCTGAACAGGTAGAAGATGCCGATCAGCCAGATCGCCCAGACCACCGAGCGACGGGCGTCCTTCGCCGTCGGCACGGTGTAGAAGCGCATGAGCACGTGCGGCAGGCCCGCCGTGCCGAGCACCAGGGCCAGGCCCAGCGAGACGAAGTCGAGCTTCGAGGTGCTGGTCGCGCCGTACTGCGCGCCGGGGGCCAGGACGTCGCGGCCCTCGACCGCGTTGGCCTGCGCGCCGCCGAGCAGCGAGGACAGGTTGAAGCCGAACTCGCCGAGCACCCACAGGGTCATGACCAGCGCGCCGGCGATGAGCAGCGACGCCTTGATGATCTGCACCCAGGTCGTGCCGCGCATGCCGCCGACCAGCACGTAGATGATCATCAGCGCGCCGACGAGGACCACGACGAGGGCCTGCGCGGCCTCGCCGGTGACACCGAGCAGCAGCGTCACCAGCCCGCCGGCGCCCGACATCTGGGCCAGCAGGTAGAACAGCGACACCGCGAGCGTGGAGATGGCCGCGGCGGTGCGCACCGGGCCCTGCCGCATCCGGAAGGCCAGCACGTCGGCCATGGTGAACCGGGCGGTGTTGCGCATGAGCTCGGCGACCAGCAGCAGCGCCACCAGCCAGGCGACGAGGAAGCCGATCGAGTACAGGAAGCCGTCGTAGCCGTAGACGGCGATGGCTCCGGCGATGCCGAGGAACGACGCCGCCGAGAGGTAGTCGCCGGCGATGGCCAGGCCGTTCTGGGTGCCGCTGATGTTGCGGCCCGCGGCGTAGTAGTCCGCCGCGCTCTTGTTGTTGCGGCTGGCGCGGAAGGTGATCACCAGGGTGACCAGGACGAACGCGCCGAAGATGCCGATGTTGAGGGCCGGCGTGCCGATGGTGGCGTCGGCGGCGAGCACGTCAGCGGGCACGCGTGGCCCCCTTCCCGAGGTCGGGCCCGGCACGGTGACCGGCGGCGTACTCGTGGTGCTCGAGCCGCTCGCGCATCTCGTCGGCGATCGGGTCGGTGCGCCGGTTCGCGTGCGAGACGTACAGGTGGGTGATCACGAACGTGGACAGGAACTGTCCGAGCCCCAGCAGGAGCCCGATGTTGACGTTGCCGAACACCTGGGTCGCCATGAAGTCCGGCGCGTAGGTGGAGAGCAGGACGTAGAGCAGGTACCAGGCCAGGAAGGCCACGGTCATCGGGAACGCGAAGGCGCGGAAGCGCCTGCGCAGCTCGGTGAACTCCGGCGAGTCCTGTGCCTGCCGGTACTCCTCCGGCGTCAGCAACCGCCGTTCGGCGGGTTCGGTCACGACTGTGCCCCCTCGTGTCGACCTGGTCGGACGTGTGACGGCGCTCACCATAGGTCGGCGACGGTTGAGTCGGAAATGATCGAGACCATCGGTGCGCAGCCGTGACCTGAGCTTCCGATCGCCGTAACGCCGTGGTAGTGCGCCGGCGGTGCACTTGGGGGCATGACCGCGACGGCAGGCACGTCGACCGCACGGTCGACGGGATGGTTCCCGGTGGCCCGCGCCACCGAGGTCGGGACGACGCCGGTGCCGGTGGGCGCCGGGGGACGCGCTTACGTCGTCGTCCGGCTGCGACCCGGCGGGGAGGTCAGCGCCTTCCCCGCCCGGTGCCCGCACCGGCTGGTCCCGCTGGCGGCGGCCACCGTCGTCGGGGGCCGGCTGCAGTGCCCGTACCACGGCTGGCGCTTCGACGCCGACGGCCGCTGCGTGGACGTCCCCTCCCTCGGGCCCGACGGCAGCCCTCCGCCGCGGGCGGACCTGCCGGTGCCGTGGGCGGTCGAGGAGCGGCACGGCTGGGTCTGGCTCGCGCCCGAGCGGACCGTCGTCGCCCTGCCGCCGGTCCCCGCCGCCGAGCCGGTGCCCGAGCCCGCTCCGCCCCCCGGGCCGGCGCCGGGGCCGGTGTTCGGCAACCTCGACCCGTCGCTGGAGCACGCCTGGCACCCGGTCGCGCTGTCCCGCGAGCTGCGGCCCGGCGGCTGGCTGCAGGTCCGGCTGCTCGGCCGCACCTGGGCGCTGTCCCGCGGCGCGGACGGCCTGGCGGCGGACCCGCCGGCGTGGGGCGTGCGCGAGCGGTTCGGCGTCGTCTGGCTGGCGCCGGCCGAGCCCCGCGACGTCCCGCTCGAGGTGCCCGAGGACGGCGACCGGCGCTTCGTCCGCGGTTGGCCGGCGCCGGTCCGCTCGGCCGGCCCGGCCGGACCGCTGGCCGACGCCCTCCTCGACACCGCGCACGGCCCGTTCGTGCACGGCGGTCCCGGGGACGACGGGCCGGCTCCCGAGGTGACGCCGGAGCCGGGCGGGTTCACGAGCGTGCGGGCGCACGACGCGACCGTGGCCACCGCCGTACACCGTGCCCCGTTCCAGCTGCGGCGGCGGGTGGAGTCCGCGGTGTCCGGCGCGGCGGCGACCACGCTGTTCCTCCTGCAGCCCGAGGACGTCGACTCCACCCGCGTCTACGCGTGCCTGCTGCTGCGCGCGGGGGACGGCGAGCCGCTGCCCGGGCCGGAGGTGGTGGCCGCCGAGGTCGCCCGCACCCAGCGGGCGCTGGCCGAGGACCTGGAGCTGCAGGCGCGGCTGGCGAGCGCCGGGCTGCCGCTGGCGGCGCGCGACGAGCTGCACGTGCGCTCCGACCGGCACGGCCTGGCGCTGCGCCGCGCCCTGGCGGACTTCGCCGCCGGCCGCTGACGCGCCGACCTCGCCGCGTGGCGCCCGACCTCACCCCGCAGCGCGAGGTCGGGCACCACGAGGTGGGGTCGGCTGCCGCGCCGCCGTCGTCAGGCCGGCTCGAGCTCCTCGCCACACGCGGGGCAGCGGGTGGGCGGGTCCTCGTCGGCGATCCGCCCGCACGCCGGGCACACCCGCGCCAGCCAGCACGCCGGGTCCCCGCCCTCGTCGTCCGGTCCCGTGCCGCCGGCCGGGCCCGGCCGGACCTCCTCCTGGGACATCCCGCCTCCTCCTCGCCGTGGGCCCGACGGTACGGCGACCGGGACGGTGACGCGGGTCGCGGCGGCCGCCCGGGGCCGGCTGGGAACATGGACGTCGTGCCGTCGCCCGCCCCGCGCCGAGAACGAGCGCGCCGCACCGCCCTGACCGCCGCTGCCCTGGCCCTCCCCGCGGGCTGGCTCGCCCGCGCGCTGTGGGGCCTGCCCACGGCGATCGGCGCCGGCCGGCGGGAGATCCGGCCCACGGCGGCCGGCTCGCCGCAGTGGTCGCACGGGAAGTTCCACAACACGCTGCCCACGCCCACGCTGCCGCCGCCCAACGCCCGCCGCGGCCTGCTCCGGCAGTGGCACGACGACCGGCACGTCGGCCTGCCCGCCCGCCCGGTGCCGCTGGCCCGCCCGGAGGTCCCGGCCGAGGCCGGCGAGCTCGCCGTCACCTGGTTCGGGCACTCCAGCGCGCTGCTGGAGGTCGACGGTGCCCGCGTGCTGGTCGACCCGGTGTGGGGGTACCGCGTCTCGCCGTCGCCGGTGTTCGGCCCCACCCGGCTGCACGAGCCGCCGGCGCCGGTGGAGTCCCTCCCCCGCGTCGACGCGGTGCTCATCTCGCACGACCACTACGACCACCTGGACCTGCCCACGGTGCGGGCGCTGGTCGAGCACCAGGACGCGCCGTTCGTCGTCCCGCTGGGCGTGGGCGTGCACCTGCGCCACTGGGGCGTGCCGGAGGACCGCGTCGTCGAGCTGGACTGGGACGGCGCGACGACGGTCGGCGACCTGACGATCACCTGCACCGAGGCGCGGCACTTCTCCGGCCGCTACCTCACCCGCGACACCACGCTGTGGTCGTCGTGGGTGGTGGCCGGCCCGCGGCACCGCGTCTTCTTCGGCGGCGACACCGGCTACACCCCCGCCTTCGCCGGCATCGGCGCCCGGCTGGGCCCCTTCGACCTCACGCTGCTGCCGATCGGCGCCTACAACGAGGCCTGGGCGCACATCCACATGGACCCCGAGGAGGCGGTGCGTGCGCACGGCGACCTCGGCGGCGGGGTGCTGCTGCCGGTGCACTGGGCCACGTTCAACCTGGCCTTCCACCGCTGGGACGAGCCGGTGCAGCGGCTGCTCGGCGCCGCCGGGCGCTCGGGCGTGCAGGTGCTCGTGCCGCGGCCGGGCCAGCGGGTCGACGTCCTGGCGCCGCCGCCGCTGGAGGACTGGTGGACCGCGGTCGGCTCGCCCGGGACCGGTCCCGCCCCGCACGACGACGCCGGCGTGAGCGGCACCGTGCTCGCCCGCGTGCTCTCCCGGTTGATGGCGCTGCGGGTGGGCTGACGCTCAGGCGCCCGGCCGTCGTACCACCCCGGCGGCGCCGGAGGGAGCCCCCAGGCGGGCTGGCACCGTTCTCAGCGCAGCAGCTTGCTCATCCGCCGGTCGGCCAGCGGCTTGCCGCCGGTCTGGCAGGTCGGGCAGTACTGCAGCGAGGTGTCGGCGAAGCTGACCTCGCGGACGGTGTCGCCGCACACCGGGCACGGCAGGCCGGTGCGGGCGTGCACCTGCAGCCCCGACCGCTTCTCGCCCTTGAGCGTCGCCGCCGCCTGGCCGACCTGCCGGTCCAGCGCGTCGGTGAGCGTGGCCCGCAGCGCGTCGTACAGCCGGACCAACTCGTCGTCGGTGAGCCTGTCGGCCATCTTGAACGGCGAGAGCCGGGCGGCGTGCAGGATCTCGTCGGAGTAGGCGTTGCCGACGCCGGCCAGCACGGTCTGGTCGGTGAGCGTGCCCTTGAGCTGCGCGTGCCGGCCGGCCAGCAGCGCGGCGAACTGCTCGCGGTCGACGGCCAGCGCGTCGGGGCCGAGCCGGCCGATGCCGGGCACCTCCGACGGCGAGCGGACCAGGTACACGGCGAGGCTCTTGCGGGTGCCCTGCTCGGTGAGGTCGAAGCCGTTGCCGTCGTCGAGGTGGACGCGCAGCGCGAGCGGGCCCTTGCCGGGCTTGGGCGGCGCGGTGGGCAGGCCGGTGCGCCAGTGCAGCCAGCCGGCGCGGGCGAGGTGCACGACCAGGTGCAGGCCGGAGACGTCGAGGTCGAGGAACTTGCCGTGCCGGGCGGCGCCGGTGACCTCCAGCCCGGCCAGCGCCGACAGCGGCGGGTCGAAGGTCTTCAGCGCCTGCAGCGCGGTCAGGTCGGCGCGCGCGACCACCCGGCCGACGGCGTTCTCGCGGAGGAACGCGGCCAGCGCCTCCACCTCGGGCAACTCGGGCACCCGGCCATGATCCCCGCCGTCGCCGCCTCCCGTCGTCCCCGATCGTGTGCACTCCCGCAGAAGTGGACGGCCCTCACCCCACGAACGACGTCCGGTCGGTGACCGTCGCGGTGGCGCCCGGCTCGGCGCGGGCGGCGTCGGCGACCGCGGCGGCCACGGCCTGCGTGACGGCCGGGTCGAACACGCTCGGGATGATGTAGTTGGCGTTGAGCTGGTCGTCGCGGACGATCGCCGCCAGCGCCCCGGCCGCGGCCAGCAGCATCCCGGTGCTGATCTCGGTGGCGCGGGCGTCGAGCAGCCCCCGGAAGACGCCGGGGAAGGCCAGCACGTTGTTGATCTGGTTGGGCAGGTCCGAGCGGCCCGAGGCGACGACGGCGGCGTGCTGCCGGGCCCGGACCGGGTCGACCTCCGGCGTCGGGTTGGCCATCGGGAAGACCACCGCCCGGTCGGCCATCGCGGCCAGCGCCTCCACCGGCAGCACGTTGCCGGCGCTCACCCCGATGAACACGTCGGCGCCGGCCAGCGCGTCGGGCAGCTCGCCGCGCACGCCCGCGGGGTTGGTGCGCCGCGCGAGGTCGGCCTTGGCCGGGGACAGCCGCTCGTCGTCGGGCGACAGGATGCCCTCGCGGTCCCACACGAGCACCTGCCCGGCGCCGGCGGCGAGCAGCAGGTTGACGATCGCCGTCCCGGCCGCGCCGGCCCCGGCGACGACGATCCGCACGTCGGCCAGCCGCTTGTCCACCACGCGCAGGGCGTTGCGCAGCGCGGCCAGCGCCACGATCGCCGTCCCGTGCTGGTCGTCGTGGAAGACCGGGACGTCGAGCCGCTCGCGCAGCCGGGCCTCGATCTCGAAGCAGCGCGGCGCCGCGATGTCCTCCAGGTTGATCCCGCCGAAGCCGGGCGCGATGAGCTCGACGGTGCGCACGATCTCGTCGACGTCCTGGGTGTCCAGGCAGATCGGCCAGGCGTCGATGTCGGCGAACCGCTTGAACAGCGCGGCCTTGCCCTCCATCACCGGCAGCGCGGCGCCGGGCCCCAGGTCACCCAGGCCCAGGACGGCCGACCCGTCGGTGACGACGGCGACGGTGTTGCCCTTGATGGTCAGCCGGCGCACGTCCTCGGGGTGCTCGGCCAGCGCCAGGCACACCCGCGCCACCCCAGGGGTGTAGGCCATCGACAGGTCGTCGCGGGTCTTGAGCGGCACCTTGGAGGCCACCTCGAGCTTGCCGCCGAGGTGCAGCAGGAACGTGCGGTCGCTGACCTTGCGCACGGCCACCCCGGGCACGGCGCCGAGCGCGGTGACCATCTCCTCGGAGTGCGCGGCGTCGGCGGCCGAGCAGGTGACGTCGACGGTCAGCCCGTCGGGCCGGGAGTCGACGACGTCGATGGCGGTCACCGCGCCGCCGGCCTCGCCCACCGCCGTCGCGATCCGGCCGATGCTCGCCGGGTCGCCGTCGGCGGTGAGCCGCACGGTGATCGAGTAGGAGGCCGAGGTGACCGGCCCGCGCGGGACGGCGGCCGGCTCGCCGAGTGCGGTCGGGTCCGCTGCTGTGTCGCTGCTCACACCCCGATCGTGGCACCGCCGGGCGCGGGCCGCGCCCGGCCGCCGGGATCGGCCGGGCCCGGGCTCAGCCGGGGTCGCGCAGCCGGAACGGCCGGTCGGCGGCGAGCGGCTCCCGGGCCCAGGCCAGCACGCCGGCGACGTCGATCCCGTGCGGCGGCGCGGCCGCGTACGGCGCCACGTTGCCCGCGCCGCGCTCGACCAGCCGGGCGGCGCCGCGCCCGTTGCCCCGGGCGGCGTGGGTCAGCCCGACGGCGAGCTGCGCCAGCCCCCGCCACAGCTGCCGCTCGTGCTCGGGCGCGGCCTTCCAGGCGTCCTCCAGCACCTCGTGGGCGTGGAACGGGCGGCTGGCGTCGAGCAGCCGCTGCGCCTCGGTCAGCGCCTCGTCCGGCGTGCGCGGCACCCCCTCCGGCGCGCGCTCCTCGCCCACGGCGCCACGGGGCAGCGGGCGGCCGAGGGCGTCGCGGGGCCGGGCGTTGCGGGCCCGCCCCGCGGCGTCCCGGTCCCGGGGGGAATCCACCGGACGATCCTCGCGCGAACACCGGACGACAGCGCGGTGCGCCTCCGGCCCGGGGGTTGTCACCAGGGTCGTGTAGTGCATGGATGGGAGTCGAGGACGGCCCGTGCGCGAGGCCGCCCCCGCACCGACCCGCGGTCGTTCGCGACCGGTCCGGACCTGGAGGGGGTGGGCCCCGTGGGCCCTGCCGTGGAGGAGCGCACCGCGCTCGACCTCGAGACCGCCGTCGCCACCGTCACCGCCACCGCGCTGCGGCCCGGTCCGGCGGGCCCGGTCGGCCTGGAGCTCGAGGCGCACCTGGTCGACCTCGACGCCCCGGCCGCCCGGGTGCCCTGGGACCGGGTGTGCGCCGCGGTGGCCGGGGTGCCGGCCCTGCCCGGCGGCAGCCGGGTGACCCTGGAACCCGGCGGGCAGGTCGAGCTGTCCGGGCCGCCGCTGCCCGGCGTCGCGGCCGCGGTGGCCGCGCTGCGCGCCGACCGCGCCGTCCTCGCCGCCGCGCTGGCCGCGCGCCGGCTGGGGCTGGCGCCGGTGGGCGCCGACCCGCTGCGCCGCCCGGCCCGGGTGAGCCCGGCGCCGCGCTACCGCGCGATGGAGCGGCACTTCGCCGCCGCCGGCTGCGGCCCGGCGGGGACGGCGATGATGACCGCGACCGCGTCGCTGCAGGTCAGCCTGGACGCCGGCCCGCGCAGCGGGTGGAGCCGCCGCGTGGCGCTGGCCCACCAGCTCGGCCCGGTGCTGGTCGCCGTCTCGGCCTGCTCGCCGCTGCTCGGCGGGCGGGTCACCGGCTGGCGCTCGTCGCGGCAGCAGGTGTGGGGCGCCCTCGACCAGGCCCGCTGCGGCCCGATCCTCGGCGGGGCCGACCCGGCCGGCGAGTGGGCCGCGTACGCGCTGGCCGCGCCGGTGATGCTCGTCCGCGACCCGGACACCGGCGACGCCGAGCCGGTGCTCACCCGCACCCGCTTCGCCGACTGGGTGACCGGCGCGGTCCCCCTCGGCGGGCGCCTGCCCACCCAGACCGACCTGGACTACCACCTGTCCACGCTGTTCCCGCCGGTGCGGCTGCGCGGCTACCTGGAGATCCGCTACCTCGACGCCGCGCCCGAGCCGTGGTGGCCGGCGCTGGCCGCGGTCACCGCCGCGCTGCTCGACGACCCGGCCGCCGCCGACGCCGCCGCCGAGGCGACCGCGCCGGTCGCCGGGGCGTGGACCCGCGCCGCCCGCGACGGGCTGGCCGACCCGGAGCTGCGCGCCGCCGCGGTGCGCTGCCTGGCCGCGGCACTGCCCGCCGTCGACCCGTGCCTGCGCGGCGACGTCGCCGCGCTCGCCGAGCTGGCAGGGCGCGGCCGCAGCCCCGGCGACGTCCTGGCCGACGCCGCCCGCGCCGGCGGCCCCCCGGCCGCCCTGGCCGCCGCCACCGAGACCGCGCCACGGCCCGCCCCCGAGACCGCCCCGGAGGTGCACCCGTGAGCACCACGCACGAGCGGCTCGTCCGCGAGCTGGAGACCGCCCGGCAGCGGACGCTGCTGCTCACCGACCTCGACGAGCCCGAGCTGCTGCGCCAGCACAGCCCGCTGATGAGCCCGCTGGTGTGGGACCTGGCGCACGTCGGCCAGCAGGAGGACCTGTGGCTGCTGCGCCACGGCGACGCCCGCCGCGCCGGCCTGCTGCCGCCCGCCGTGGAGGAGCTGTACGACGCCTTCACCCACCCGCGCGCGGTCCGGGACAAGCTGCCGCTGCTGCCGCCGGTGGAGGCCCGCTCGTTCGTCGCCGAGGTGCGCGGCCGGGTGCTCGACCGGATCGGGCGCGCCGGGCCGGACGACGACCCGTTCGACGTCGCGATGGTCGTCAGCCACGAGGCGCAGCACACCGAGACGATGCTGCAGACCCTCGGCCTGCGCGTCGGGCCGCCGGTGCTGGGCACGGGCGGCCCGCTGCCGGTCGGCCGGTCCGGGGTGGCGGGGACGTCGGTGCTCGTGCCCGCCGGGCCGTTCGTGCTGGGCGTGGACGCCGCCGACGAGCCGTACTCGCTGGACAACGAGCGCGGCGCGCACGTGGTCGACCTGCCCGCGTTCCGCCTCGGGCGGGTGCCGGTGACCAACGCCGAGTACGCGGCGTTCGTGGCCGACGGCGGCTACGACACCCCCGGCTGGTGGTCGCCGCGGGGCTGGGCGCACCGGCAGGAGGCCGGGCTCGAGCGGCCGCTGTACTGGGGCCCGGGCGGCGCCCGCACCCGCTTCGGCGTGCTCGAGGACGTCCCGCCCGACGAGCCGGTCCAGCACGTCACGTTCTTCGAGGCCGAGGCGTACGCGGCGTGGGCCGGCGCCCGGCTGCCCACCGAGGCCGAGTGGGAGAAGGCCGCCGTCTGGGACCCGGCGACCGGCCGCCGGCGCCGCTGGCCGTGGGGCGACGCCGGCCCGACGCCGGCGCTGGCCAACCTGGGCGGGGCGGCGCTGCGCCCGGCGCCGGTGGGCGCCTACCCGGCGGGCGCGTCGGCGTACGGCGTGGAGCAGGTCGTCGGTGACGTCTGGGAGTGGACGGCGTCGGGCTTCGAGGCCTATCCCGGCTTCACGCCGATGCTCTACGCGGACTACTCGGCGCCGTTCTTCGGCGGCGACCACCGGGTGCTGCGCGGCGGCTCGTGGGCGGTGGACCCGTCGATCCTGCGGCCGTCGTTCCGCAACTGGGACCACCCGGTGCGGCGGCAGGTGTTCAGCGGCATCCGGCTCGCGTGGGACGTGACCTGACCGTGTGCCGTCACCTCGCCTGGCTGGGGCGGCCGCGGTCGGTGGCCTCGCTGGTCCTCGAGCCGCCGTCGTCGCTGCTGGTGCAGTCCTTCGCGCCACGGCGGCAGCGGTACGGCACCGTGAACGCCGACGGCTGGGGCGTCGGCTTCTTCGCGCCCGGCCGGGCGGAGCCGGTGCGGTGGCGCTCGGCGCGGCCGCTGTGGGCCGACCCGTCGTTCGCCTCGGTGGCGCCGGTGCTGGTGTCCGGGTGCGTGGTGGCCGCGGTCCGGTCGGCGACCGTGGGCATGCCGCTGGAGGAGAGCGCCGCGGCGCCGTTCACCGACGGCCGCTGGCTGCTGTCGCACAACGGCCGGGTCGACCGCGCGGTGCTCCCGCCGGTGCGCGACGCCGAGTCCACGGTGGACAGCGCGCTGCTGGCCGCCCTGGTCTCCTCCCGCGGCGTGGACCGGCTCGGCGACACCGTGCGCGAGGTGGCCGCCGCCGACCCCGCCGCGCGGCTCAACCTGCTCGCCGCCGACGGCACCCGCCTGCTGGCCACCACCTGGGGCGACACGCTCTCCGCCCTGGTCACCGCCGAGGGGACGGCGCTGGCCAGCGAGCCCTGGGACGACGACCCCTCGTGGACCGACGTGCCCGACCGCTCGCTGGTCGAGGTGACCCCCGACGGCCTGACCGTCACCCCGCTGACCTGACCCGGAGCCGAGGAGACCCGTGACGACGACCCGCCACCTCGCCCCCGACGACGTCGCGGCCGCGCTGCGCGCCGACGCCCTCGCGGGGCTGACCGCGACGCCCAAGGCGCTGCCGCCGCGCTGGTTCTACGACGCCCGCGGCAGCGAGCTGTTCGACGAGATCACCCGGCTGCCCGAGTACTACCCGACCCGCGCCGAACGGGCGGTGCTCGCCGCGCGCGCGGACGAGATCGCCGCGGCCTCCGGCGCCGAGGTGCTCGTCGAGCTGGGCAGCGGCACGTCGGAGAAGACCCGCCTGCTCCTGGACGCGCTGACCCGTGCCGGCACGCTGCGCCGGTTCGTGCCCTGCGACGTCGACCCGTCGGTGCTCGCCGCGGCCGGGGAGGCGGTCACCGCCGAGTACCCGGGCATCGCCGTCGACCCCGTCGTCGGCGACTTCACCGCGCACCTGGGCCTGCTGCCCCGCGGCGGCCGGCGGCTGGTGGCCTTCCTCGGCTCGACGATCGGCAACCTCGAGCCCGGCCCCCGGGCGGCGTTCCTCGCCGAGCTGGCCGGCACGCTCGCGCCCGGCGACTCCTTCCTGCTCGGCACCGACCTGGTCAAGGACCCCGGCCGGCTGGTCCGCGCCTACGACGACGCCGCCGGCGTGACCGCGGAGTTCAACCGCAACGTGCTGCGGGTGCTCGACCGCGACCTCGGCGCCGACTTCGACCCGGCGGCGTTCGACCACGTCGCGGTGTGGGACGCGGCGAACGAGTGGGTCGAGATGCGGCTGCGCGCGCGGGCCGCGCAGGTCGTCACCGTGCCGGCGCTGGACCTGACCGTGCGCTTCGCCGTGGGCGAGGAGATGCGCACCGAGGTGTCGGCGAAGTTCCGGCGGGAGGGCGTCGAGGCCGAGCTGGCCGCGGCCGGCCTCCGGACGACGCACTGGTGGACCGACCCCGACGGCGACTTCGCCGTCTCGCTGTCCACCCCCGGCTGAGGTCACTGCATCCGGACCTGCGGGGACGCCGGAAGAGGAGGTGTCAGCACCCCCGATCCCGGAGGACCCCGTGACCCGGACCCGCACCCTCGGCCTCGCCACCGTCGCCGGAGCCGGCGCGCTCGTCGCGCTGGGCGCCACGCCGGCCGCAGCGGCCGACACCGCCACCGTCTCCGTGCTGCACGCCGTCCCGGACACCCCCGTCGACGTGTACGCCAACGGCGAGCGGCTGATCGACGACTTCCAGCCCGGCACGCTCACCGACCCGCTGTCCCTGCCGGCCGGCTCCTACGACCTGGCGCTGTTCCCCGCCGACGCCGCCGACGGCTCGGGCACACCGCTGCTCTCGGCGAACGACGTCGCGGTGCCCGCCGGCGCGAACGCCACCGTGGTCGCGCACCTGACCGCGGAGGGGCAGCCGGCGCTCACCCCGTTCGTCAACGACACCTCCACGGTCCCCGCGGGCCAGGGCCGGGTCGTGGTCCGGCACGTCGCGGCCGCCCCTGCGGTCGACGTCCGCGCCGGCGGCCAGGTGGTCGCGCCGAACCTCGCCAACCCCGACGAGGCGTCGCTCGAGGTGCCGGCCGGCACGGTCAGCGCCGACGTCGTCCTGGCCGGCACCTCCACCGTCGCGCTCGGCCCGGCCGACCTCGCGGTCACGGAGGGCGCCACGACGGTCGTGTACGCGTGGGGCTCGCAGGACGCCGGCTTCGAGCTCGCCGTCCAGACGATCGGCGGCGGGCACTCGGCGCCGTCCGGGGTCCCCGGCGGCAGCGCCGGCCTGGCCGACGACGACGGCCTGCCGCTGCCCCTGCTCGGTCTGTCCGCCCTCGGCCTGGCCGGTGCCGGGGTGGCCGCCCGCCGGCTGGCCACCACCCGGGCCTGACGTGCGACCCGCCGCCGCCGGCGTGGCCCTGGGCCTGGCCCTCGCCGTGGGCGTGCCCACCGCGTGGGAGCTGACCCGGCCCCCGGCGGCGGCGGGCGCGCCGGTCGAGCAGGTGCTCGGCACGCCGGCTCCCGCCCCTCCGGCGCCGGGGCCGGCCGTCCGCGACGCCGCCCCGGCGCCGGCACCGGCCGTCGTCCCGCCCGTCCGGCTGCGGGTGCCCGCCCTCGGCGTCGACGCGCCGGTCGACCCGGCCGGGGTCGCCGGCGACGGGCAGATGGCGCTGCCCGGCGACGTCGCCCGGGCCGGCTGGTACCGGTTCGGCCCGGCACCCGGGGCGCCCGGCTCCGCGGTCCTCGCCGGCCACGTCGACGACGCCGGGCAGGGCCTGGGCGCGCTCGCCCCGCTGCACTCGGCCGAGCCGGGTCAGGAGGTGCTCGTCACCGACGCCGCCGGCGCGACGAGCCGGTGGCGGGTGGTCGCGCGGGAACTGCTGGACAAGCAGGCGCTGCCGGTGGACCTGCTCTTCACGCGCGAGGGGCCGCCGCGGCTGACGCTGGTCACCTGCGGCGGACCGTTCCTCCCCGACGTCGGCGGCTACCGCGACAACGTCGTCGTGGTGGCGGAGCCGGCCCCGTGACAGTCGAAGGACCTCCCTGCCCCCCACCGCTCGCACTCTCGCGGCGGGCCCCTGCCGGAAGGCCATCCCGGATCAACCGGACGGGCCCTAGGGTCGGTGCGGTGAACACCCAGGCGGAGCCGGCGCCGTCGGGCGCGGCCGAGCCGGACGACGCCGAGGTCGCCCGGCGCTTCGCCGCGGGCGAGGAGCAGGCGCTGGCCTGGGCCTACGAGCGGTGGGCGGCGCAGGTGCACGGCATGGCGGTCCGCGCGTTCGGCCCCGGGCCCGACGCCGAGGACGTCACCCAGCAGACCTTCGTCTCCGCCTGGACCGGCCGGGCCGGCTACCGCGCCGACCAGGGCCCGCTGCCGGGCTGGCTGGTCGGCATCTGCCGCCACAAGATCGCCGACACGTGGGCGCGGCGGGACCGGCAGCGGCGCGCCGCCGAGGCCGCGCTGGCCGAGGCGCAGGCCGCGCCCCCCGGCGGCCAGGCCCCGGTGGACAGCACGGTCGCCGACCGGGTGCTGCTGCTCGGCGAGCTGGACCGCCTGGGGCAGCCGCAGCGCGGCATCATCGAGCTCGCCTTCTTCGCCGACCTCACGCACGCGCAGATCGCCGAGCGCACCGGCCTGCCGCTGGGGACGGTCAAGAGCCACATCCGGCGCACCCTCGAGCGCCTGCGCGACCGGTTGGAGGTGGACGGTGCCGCACTGCACGCCTGAGGACCTCGCGCTGGCCGCGCTCGGCGAGCCGCTCCCCGACGACGCCGCCGCGCACCTGGCCGGCTGCGCGGCCTGCGGCGCCGAGGTGGCGCGGCTGCGCCGGGCCGTCGACGTGCTGGCCGTGCCGGAGCTCGCCGCCCCCGGCCCGCCGGTCGCGCCGCCGTCGTCGCTGTGGGCCGGGATCGCCGCGGCCACCGGCGTCGACGTGGCGCCGCGCCCGGGCGTCGTCGCGGCGTCGGCGCCCCCGGCCGGCCCGGTGCCCGACGTCCCCCCGGTGGCGCCGCCCGTCCCCGTCCCCGACGCGCCGGTCGCCCCCGTCGTCCCGCTGCGGCCGCGCCGGTCGCGGCTGGCGCTCGCCGCCGCGGCGGCGCTGGTGGCCGGGCTGGCCATCGGCGCCGGGGCGGTCGCGCTCGGCGACCGGGACGACGCCGGCGTGCCGGTCGCCGCGACCGTGCTCGACCCGCTGGAGGGCAGCGACGCCTCCGGCCGCGCCGAGGTGGTCGAGCGGGCCGACGGCACCCGGGTGCTGCAGGTGGAGCTCGCCGCCGGCGCGCCGCAGGAGGGCTACTACGAGGCGTGGCTGCTCACCGAGTCGGTGTCCGGGCTGGTCCCGCTCGGGGTCGTCCGCGCGGGCACCGAGGAGTTCGAGCTGCCCGCGGGCCTGGACCTGGCCGAGTACCCGGTCGTCGACGTCTCGGTGGAGCCGCTCGACGGCGACCCGGGCCACTCCGGGGTCTCCATCGCCCGCGGGCAGCTGTCCTAGCGTTCGGGGGTGACCGCGCTCCACCTGCTCCTCCCCCACGACGACCTCGCCGACTCCTGGCGCACCGCCCGCCCCCGCCCGGCCGGGCGGCACCTGGACTCCGCGGCGTGCAGCCGGCAGAGCAACCGGGTGCTCGAGGCGGTCGCGCACCACGCCCGGCACGAGGCGGAGCTCGGCGGCTACGTGGCCGAGGCGACCGCCGGCGACCTGCTGCAGCAGGGCCGCAGCGTCATCGGCGGGCTGGTCGGCATGGCCGCGGCCGACGTCGTCTTCGTCGAGTCCGCGCAGGCCGCGCTCACCGCGCTGCTGGCCGCCTGGCGGCTGCCGGCCGGCGCGCGGGTGGCCTGCACGCCCGGGGAGTACGCGCCGAACGCCGCCCTGCTGCGCGCCGCGGGGCTGGTGCTCGAGCCGATGGCCGTCGACGGCGACGGGCGGGTGGACGTCGCCGCGCTCGAGCGCTCGCTGGCCGCCGGCCCGCCGCGGTTCGTGCACCTCACCCACGTGGCCAGCCACCGCGGCGTCGTCCAGCCCGCGCGCGAGGTCGCGGCGCTGTGCCGGGCGCACGGGGTGCCGCTGGTGCTCGACGCCGCCCAGTCCCTCGGGCACGTCGACGTGGACCTCGGCGCCGACGTCGTCTACTCGACCTCCCGCAAGTGGCTGGCCGGCCCGCGCGGGGTCGGCCTCCTGTGCGCGCGACCGGCGGTGGCCGCGGAGCTGGCCCCGGCGCTGCCCGCGCCGGCCGACCTGCCGCCGCTGCGGGCGCTGGAGAGCGGCGAGGCGCACGTGGCCGGCCGGGTCGGGCTGGTGCTCGCCGTCGGGGAGCACCTGGCCGCGGGCCCGCACCGGGTGCGCGAGCGGCTGGCCGCGCTGGGCCGGGCGGCGCGGCAGGTCCTCGACTGCGCCGGCGGCTGGGCCGTGGTGGAGCCGCTCGACGAGCCGACCGCGACCACCACGCTGCGCCCGCCGGACGGCGTCGACGTCGTGGCCACCCGGGCGCGGCTGCTCACCGAGCACGGCATCGTGACCACGGCGATCGAGCCCGGCCGCGCGCCGGCGGAGCTGACCGGCTGGGTGCTGCGGGTGTCCCCGCACGTCGACGGCACCCTCGACGACCTCGAGGCCCTCGCCGCGACCCTGTAGTGCGGCGGCCGCGGGGGGGTGGGGGTCTTCTGGGGCGCCGGCGTGCGCGTGGCCAACCTCCCGGGGTCGGCG
>NZ_JBJGZH010000043.1:0-26835 GCF_054050415.1 Geodermatophilus sp. SYSU D01180
GCCCCCCCGCCCGCGGGGGGCGGGGGTGAAGGGGGCGGGTTGGGCCCCGTAACACCGGGGGGCCCCCCCCGGGGGGGGGGGGGGGGCCCCGCCGTCGTCGTGCGGTCAGCCCATCGCGGGGCCGCCCTGCTCGGTGCCCGACAGGTCCTTCAGGAACTCGTGGCAGCGCTTGGCGCGCGCCGAGTCCTGCTCCATCACCTCGCGGAAGAAGCCGGCGACGTCGTCCAGGCCCGCGTTCTCCGCGTCCCGGACGTACTGGCCGTAGTCGTGCCCGGCCTTCAGCGAGTGGTACTGCACCGAGATCAGGTCGTAGGCGACGTCCTCGAATCCGGTCTCACCCGTGGCCATGTCGGACCTCCTCGTCGTCGGAGAGGGACCTCCGCTCGGGTTCCCCGCAGGCCAGCAGCGGAAACGGACCGGCCCGTCACGACGCGCCGGTGACCGCGCCTCCCGTGACGTCCCCGCCGCCGGCGTCGTCGGCGAGCGTCTGCCCGGCCGTCGTCTCCGCGTCGTCGGCCGCGAGCTCCTCCTCGCCGGTGGCCGCCGGGTCGTCGTCGGTCGAGGCCAGGTCTGCGCCCTCGGCGTAGGCGCCGGGGTCGGCCTGCGTCGTCCGGGGGTCGTTGAGGGGGTCCGGGACGTCGGGGTCGGTGACGGTCATGGCCGGTCCCTGCCCGGGGCGGCGGGCTGGCAACCCCGCGCGGCGTGCGGCAGGGTCGGCGCGACGGGTCCCCCGACGGACGGAGACGCCCCGTGACCGACCCCGCGACCCCCGCCGACCCGCCGACCCACCGCACCGGCGCGGTCGCCGAGCTGCCCGACGGCCGCCTCCGGCTGGAGTTCCGCCGCTCGTGGGGCGACGGGCCCGACGCCGTCTGGGCCGCGCTCACCGAGCCCGACCGGCTGGCCCGCTGGTTCGGCACCTACGAGGGCGAGCGGGCCCCCGGCGGCCGGGGGACGCTGACGATGACCCACGAGACGGAGCCGGCGGCGATGGAGGCCCGCATCGCCGAGTGCGACCCGCCGCGGAGGCTCGTCGTCGAGTGGCCCGACCAGGAGGACTGGCGGATCGGGCTCGCCGTGGTCGTGGAGAGCGGCCGGACGACGCTGCACCTCAGCCAGGACTTCGCCGCCGGCACCGACGTCACCGACTACGCGCTCGGCTGGCACTGGTACCTCGACAAGCTCGACGCCGAGATGGGCGGGCACCCCGACCCCGGCGACTGGGACACCTTCCTCGCCCGGGTCGGCCCCGACTACGGCCGGGCGCCGGAGGGCTGAGCGCCGAGCGCGGCCATGACGACGGCGGTGACCAGCCCGGCGGCGACCACCGCGGTCTCGACGGGCTCGGCGCCGGCCGGGGTCAGCCGCCGCCGCACCAGCCGCTCGGCGAGGTAGCCGGGCACGAGGGCGGCGCCGGTGGCGGCGAGGACCCGCGGGGCGCGCCCGTCGTCGCCGGCGGCGAGGCGGGCCAGCGCCCAGCCGTGGACGGCCAGGGTCCAGGCCGGTGGGCCGAGCGCCGTCCCGGCCCACCAGGCGTCGCGGCCGACCGTCGCCGCGCGCCCGGACAGCACTGGCGTGTCGAACGCGTGCCGACGGCGCAGCGACAGCGCCGTCCCGGCCAGGCCCGCCGCCAGCTGGACGGCGGAGGCGGCGAGCAGCGTCCCGCGGCGGCCGGTCACCGGGCGCGCTCGGGCACCTGCACGGGTGCCGGCCCGGTCCACGGGCCCAGCGTGCCGAGGAGGGCGTTGCGCCGGCCCAGCCGTGGGCCGGCCTGCACCGGGTAGGCGTCGTAGGCGCCGGTGAGGTCCCGCGCGGCGTGGACGGCGAAGTTCGGGTCCTCCTGCGCCTCCCGCGCGACGGCGACCAGGTCGGCCAGGCCCCCGGCCACGACGGCCTCGGCCTGCCGCGCGTCGACGATCAGCCCCACCGCCATCGTCGCGACGTCCGCTCCCTCGCGGATGCCGGCGGCGAAGGGCACCTGGTAGCCGTAGCCGAGCGGGTGCTCCCAGCCGCCCAGGCCACCGCCGGAGGCGTCGACGACGTCGACCCCGCGGGCGCGCAGCTCGCGGGCGAGGGCCACGGTGTCCTCCAGCGTGATGCCGTCCGGCGTGCCGTCGACGGCGGAGACCCGCACGAACAGCGGCCGGTCCTCCGGCCACGCGGCGCGGACGGCCTCGACGACCTCCAGCGGGAACCGCCACCGCGCCTCCCGCGAGCCGCCGTAGGCGTCGGTGCGCCGGTTGGACAGCGGCGAGAGGAACTGGTGCAGCAGGTAGCCGTGCGCGGCGTGCACCTCGACGACGTCGAACCCGGCCTCGACCGACCGCCGGGTCGCCGCGGCGAACGCCTCGCGCAGCTCCCCGAGATCGGCGACGGTCAGCTCGTGGGGCACCGGCCCTCCGGGGACGGCGGGCACCGGGCTGGCCGAGACGGTCTGCCAGGGCTGCTCGCCCGGGAGCGCGTCCTCCGGGGTGACCGGGGCCCCGCCCTCCCACGGGCGGTGGCTGCTGGCCTTGGCGCCGGCGTGCGCGAGCTGGATGCCCGCGACCGCTCCTGAGGCACGCAGGAACCCGGCGATCCGGGCCAGCCCGGGCACGTGCGCGTCGGACCACAGGCCGACGTCGCCGTGGCTGATCCGCCCCTCCGGTGTCACCGCCGTCGCCTCGACGACGACCGTGCCGAAGCCGCCGAGCGCGAACCGGCCGAGGTGCACGAGGTGGTAGTCGCCGACCAGCCCGTCGGTCACCGAGTACTGGCACATCGGGGCTACGACGAGCCGGTTCGGCAGGGTCACCCCGCGCAGCACCAGGGGGGTGAACAGGGCCGGGGAGGGCGCGGAGCCGTTCGTGAGACTGGTCACGCCCGATAGCCAACACCGCTCCGACCTGCGGTGTTCCCAGTGCCCACCCTGCGCGGACGTAGACGTCCTAGACGTAACATCTCTCACCGTTACAGGCGGGTGTCCCCGCTTGTACGCTTCCCGAACCCGACGGCCGGACTCGTTCCGCCGGCCCCCGGGGAGACAGCACGCACCGGCGCCGGTGTCCCCGACACCCGGCGTGCCCAGAGGATGGAGACGCCGTGACCTCCGTGACCACCCCCGGTCTCGACAACGCCCCCACCACGCACGCACGGCTGCTCGCCTGGGTGCGCGAGATGGCGGAGCTGACCACCCCGGACGAGGTCGTGTGGGTCGACGGCAGCGACGAGGAGTGGGAGCGGCTGACCCGGAAGCTGGTCGACGCCGGCACCTTCACCCCCCTGGCGAAGAAGCCCAACTCGTTCTGGGCCGCATCCGACCCCACCGACGTCGCGCGCGTCGAGGACCGCACCTTCATCTGCTCGGTCGACGAGGCCGACGCGGGGCCGACCAACAACTGGATGGCCCCCGACGAGATGAAGTCGATCATGACGGAGCTGTACCGGGGCTCCATGCGCGGCCGGACGATGTACGTCATCCCGTTCTGCATGGGACCGGTCGAGGCCGAGAACCCGATGTTCGGCGTCGAGCTCACCGACTCCGAGTACGTCGTCGTCTCCATGCGGGTCATGGCGCGCATCGGCTCGCGGATCCTCGAGGCGATGGGCACCGACCGGCCGTTCGTGCCGGCCATGCACTCCCTGGGCGCCCCGCTCGAGCCGGGCCAGGAGGACGTGCCCTGGCCGTGCAGCCAGACGAAGTACATCGTGCACTTCCCCGAGGAGCGGGCCATCTGGTCCTACGGCTCGGGCTACGGCGGCAACGCCCTGCTGGGCAAGAAGTGCTACTCGCTGCGGATCGCCTCGGCCATGGCCCGCGACGAGGGCTGGCTCGCCGAGCACATGCTGATCCTCAAGCTGACCAGCCCGCAGCAGAAGACGTACTACGTCGCGGCGGCCTTCCCGAGCGCCTGCGGCAAGACCAACCTGGCGATGCTCGAGCCGACCATCCCCGGCTGGAAGGTCGAGACCCTCGGCGACGACATCGCCTGGATGCGGTTCGGCGAGGACGGCCGGCTCTACGCGCTCAACCCCGAGTTCGGCCTGTTCGGCGTCGCGCCGGGCACCGGCTGGGACACCAACCCCAACGCGATGCGCACCATCGACAAGGGCAACTCGGTGTTCACCAACGTCGCGCTCACCGACGACGGCGACGTCTGGTGGGAGGGCATGACCGAGGAGCCGCCGGCGCACCTCACCAGCTGGAAGAAGCAGGACTGGACGCCGGACTCCGACGAGCCCTCCTCGCACCCGAACTCGCGGTTCTGCACCCCGATCGAGCAGTGCCCGATCCTCGCGCCCGAGTACGAGGACCCCAGGGGCGTGCCGATCTCGGCGATCCTCTTCGGCGGCCGCCGCAAGACCACGATCCCGCTGGTCACCGAGGCGCGGGACTGGAACCACGGCGTCTTCATGGGCGCGACGCTGTCCTCGGAGACGACGGCCGCGGCCACCGGTGCGGTCGGCGTCGTCCGCCGCGACCCGTTCGCCATGCTGCCGTTCATCGGCTACAACGCCGGTGACTACTTCCGGCACTGGGTCGAGACCGGCAAGGCGCACGACTCGACCAAGCTGCCGCGGATCTTCTACGTGAACTGGTTCCGCCGCGACGAGGACGGCGGCTTCCTGTGGCCGGGCTTCGGCGAGAACAGCCGGGTGCTCAAGTGGGTCGTCGAGCGCATCGAGGGCACCGCGGCCGCCGAGGAGACCGCCGTCGGCCACGTGCCCACGCCGGACTCGCTCGACGTCTCCGGCCTGGACATGACCGAGGACCGGGTGCGCAAGGCGCTCGCCGTCGACAAGGACGAGTGGCGCGCGGAGATCCCGCAGATCACCGAGTGGTTCGAGAAGTTCGGGGACAAGCTGCCCAGCACCATGTGGGACGAGCTGGAGATCCTCAAGAGCCGGCTCGCCTAGTCGGCGGGCCCCCGGCTCGGGCCCCGCACCGGACAACGTCGTCCGGGGCGGGGCCCGTGCTCTGTCCGTGCCGTGCCGTGCACGCAACGGAGCCGTCTGCCAGCCGAGCGTGCGCACGTCGGTTAGCGTGGCTGGCGGTCCCGCGTCCCCCTGACGACAGGTTCGCTCCCCGGTGCCCAATCCCTACCTGCACGTGCTGCGCACGCCGCACGCGCTGCCCATGGTGCTCGCCGCCTTCATCGGCCGGCTGCCCCTGTCGATGGTCGGCCTGGGGTGCGTCCTGCTCGTCGCCGACGAGACCGGCTCCTACGGCCTGGGCGGCACGGTCGCCGCCGCGGGCGCGGTCACCACCGCCCTGGCCGGCCCGGTCATCGGCCGGCTGGCGGACACCTTCGGCCAGCGCCGGACGCTGCTGCCCGTCGTCGCGGTCTTCGCCGCGGCCGGCGCGCTGTTCCTCACCGCGGTCAAGGACGACTGGCCGCGGTGGACCTTCTTCGTCACCGCGGGCATCGCGGGGGCGTGCATCCCGCCGGTCGCCTCGATGATCCGGGTGCGCTGGACCCACCTGCTGCGCGGCACCCACCGCCTGCACACGGCGCTGGCGATGGAGTCCGTCGTCGACGAGCTGGTGTTCATCGTCGGGCCGGTGCTGGTGACCTTCCTGTCCACCACCGGGCACTCGACCTCGGGTGTCGTCACCGCCTTCACCCTCGCCGTCGTCGGCGCGCTGCTGTTCGCCGCGCAGGGGCGCACCGAGCCGCCGCCGCACGGGCACGAGGCGCGCAAGGGGCCCTCGGCCATCCGGACGCCGGGGCTGCGGGTGCTGTTCGTCGTGGGCGCGGCCGTCGGGTCGATCCTGGGCACGCTGGAGATCGCGCTGGTCGCCTTCGCCGACGAGGCCGGCGCGATGGGCCTGTCCGGCGTGCTCATCGCGGGCCTCGCGCTCGGGTCCATGATCAGCGGGATCGGCTGGGGCGCGGTGCACTGGCGCCACCCGCTGCGGCACCGGCTGCTCGTCGTGCTCGTCACCCTGACCGTGCTCACCGTGCCGCTGGTCCTCATCGGCAACGTCTGGGTGATGATCCCGTTCGTCGTCGTGGCCGGGGTGGCCGTCTCGCCGTCGCTGATCAGCTCGTTCACCCTCGCCGAGCTCATCGTGCCGCGGGTGGCGGTGACCGAGGCGTTCACCTGGATCGGCACCGCGCTCGGCCTCGGCGTCGCCGTCGGCACCTCGATCGCCGGGAAGGTCGTCGACACCGTGAGCGCCAACGCCGCGTTCCTCGTCGCCACGGTCTCGGCCGGGATCGCCGCCGTCGTCGTGCTCGCCGCGCAGCGGCTGCTGCACGTGCCGGCCGAGCACGCCGCCGAGCCGGCGATGGCGCGCTGACCCGGCCGCGTCCCGCCGCGGGCGGCGGCCGGGTCCTCGGCGTCGCGCCCGAGCGGCTCGGCCGGTGGCTGGACGGCGTCGCCGCCCGCCACGGCGCCTTCGACACGGCCGTCGACGACGACGGCACCGTGCGGGTCACCTGCGCCGACGGCACCACCGTGACGCTGCGCGCGCCGTTCGGCTGGACCCCCGGTCCGGCGCCGCTCGCCACGTTCACCGCCGCCGCCCGCCGGCCGCGGCGGGCCGCCGTCCTGCTGGTGCGCCGCGGCCGCTGGGCCACCGGCGTCTTCGACGGCGCGGACCTCGTCGTCTCCAAGGTCGACAGCCGGCTGGTGCAGGGCCGCAGCGCGGCCGGCGGCTGGAGCCAGCAGCGCTTCGCCCGGCGCCGCGGCAACCAGGCCGACGCCGTGGTCGCCGCGGCCGCCGACACCGCGGCCCGGGTGCTGCTGCCGCACGCCGGCGGGGTCGACGCGCTGTTCACCGGCGGGGACCGGGGGATGGTCGACGCCGTGCTCGCCGACCCCCGGCTCGCCCCGCTGGCGGCGCTGCGCCGGGAGCCGGCGCTGGAGGTCGGCGAGCCGACGAAGGAGGTCCTGCTGGCCACCCCCGGGCAGTTCCGCGCCGTGCGGGTGCACGTCGTGGAACCGGGCGACCGGGACGGCGACCGGCCCTCCTGAGCACGCCCGTTCGCCTTCCGCGCGCGAAAGGCGGACCCGCCTTCCGCGCGCGGAAGGCCGGTCAGCCGTTCGGGAGCAGGACCAGGCGGATCGGGTTGCCCTCCTTGCGCTCGAGCATCTCGATGCCCTTCGCGGCGTCCTCCAGCGGCAGGGTGCCGGAGATCGAGCGGGACAGGTCCAGCCGCCCGTGCCGGACCAGCCCGACCAGCTGCTGCACGTGGCCGGGCTCGGAGCCGTAGTGGCCCAGCATCCGCTGCGAGAAGTAGCTGAACTGCGTGCCGTTGCGGATGGTCAGCGGCTGGTCGGTCAGCCCGACGAGCACCAGCCCGCCGTCGCGCTCCAGGCAGCGCACCGCCTGCTCGCGCACCGCGGCCACGCCGGCGAAGTCGAACGCGTACGCCAGGCCCGCGCCGCCGGTGAGCTGCCGCACCCGGCCGGCGACGTCCTCGGACGGGTCCAGCGCCAGGTCCGCGCCGAAGGCCAGCGCCCGCTCCCGGGCGGACTCCACCGGGTCGACGGCGACGATCGGCGCCGCGCCGGCCAGCCGGAGCAGCTGCACCGCGTGCGCGCCGAGACCGCCGATGCCCCAGACGCCCACCGGCTCGCCGGCGCGCACCCCGGCCGTCTCGACGATCGAGGCCCACGGCGTCGACACGGCGTCGGGCACGATGCACGCCTGCTCGAAGGGCAGCTCGTCGGGGATGGGGACCAGGGTCTCCACGGTGGCCAGCGCGTACTGCGCCCAGCCGCCGTCGTAGTCGACGCCGCGGGTGTGGATCCAGCCGTCGACCTCCTCGCCGGCCTGCAGGAGGACCCGCTGCCCGGCCGACCAGCCGGTGACGCCCTCCCCGGGCTCGGCGACGACGCCGGCCACCTCGTGCCCGAGCGTGACCTCCTCGCCCTGCAGGAACAGCGGGTTGAGCGTGCCGTCGACGAGGTGGACGTCGGACAGGCAGATGCCGGCCGCGCGGACCTCGACCAGTACCTGCCCCGGGCCGGGCGCCGGACGCGGCACCTCCTTGACCTCGAACTGCTTGGTGCGCACGTTGAGCCGGCCGGCGAGCATCGAGTCGGGCATGCCCCGCATCCTCCCCACCGGCCCGCACGGCCACACCGCCGCCTCCGGCGCCCGTCCGCAGCAGGGCCCGCCCCGGGGCGGACGTGACGGACGGCACACGACGGCGTAACGTCCACCGGCCGTGTCAGCGACACCGACCGACACGACCGTGACCGCCCCCCGGACCGACCCCGTCCTCACCGCCGAGCGCGCCCACCTGGCCCTCGCCGAGGACTGCCTCGCCGGGATGCGCGCCGCCGCCTCCGCCGTCGTGGACGCCGGCGTCGACGCCTGGGCCTCCGAGCGCCTCGGCGCCGCCCGCGCCGAGCGGCTGCGCTCGCTGGCCGCCGACCCCGGCGTGCCGCCCTTCTTCGGTCGCACCGACGGTGACGGGGAGACCTTCCACATCGGCCGGCGGCACGTCCGCGACGCCGCCGGGCGGCCGGTGGTCATCGACTGGCGGGCGCCGATGAGCCGGCCGTTCTACCGGGCCAGCGCCGCCGACCCGCAGGGCCTGGTCCGCCGCCGCCGGTTCGGCTTCGCCGGCGGCGAGCTCACCTCCTACGAGGACGAGCTGCTCGGGCTCGGTGAGGAGGGCGACGGCGCCCTGCTGCGGGCGGAGATCGAGCGCCCCCGCAGCGGCCCGATGCGCGACATCGTCGCCACCATCCAGCCGGAGCAGGACGAGATCGTCCGCGCCCCGCTGGCCGAGTCGGTGTGCGTGCAGGGCGCGCCGGGCACCGGCAAGACCGCCGTCGGCCTGCACCGCGCCGCCTACCTGCTCTACACGCACGGCGGGCAGCTGGCCCGCACCGGCGTCCTCGTCGTCGGGCCCAACCGGGCGTTCCTGCGCTACATCGAGCAGGTGCTGCCCACCCTCGGCGAGGTCGACGTCGAGCAGACGACGGTCGCCGGGCTCACCGGCCGGGTGCCGGTGCGGGCGCAGGACACCCCGGAGGTCGCCGTCCTCAAGGGCGACGCCCGCATGGCGCAGGTCCTGGAGCGGGCGCTGTGGGGCACGATCGCCAAGCCCGCCGACGACGTCCTCGTGCCGCTGGCCGGCCGCCGCTGGCGGGTGCCGGTGGAGCGGCTCAAGCGGTACGTCGACGACCTGCGGCGGCGCGGCCGGGTCCCCGACGACCAGCAGCGGCTGCACCACACCGCCGGCCGGGAGCGGCTGGCGCTGCTGCTCGCCGAGGACGCCCGCCGGCAGGAGGAGGAGGCCGGCGGCAGCCCGTCCGACGCCGAGACCCGCCGGGCCGCGCGCAGCCCCGAGGTCCGCGCGTTCTGCGACGCCGTCTGGCCCGCCCGCGACCCGGCCGGCCTGGTCGCCGAGCTGCTCGGCGACCCCGCCGCCCTGGCCCGCGCCGCCCGCGGCGTGCTCACCGGCGACGAGCAGGCGCTGCTGCACCGCCCCGCGCCGCGCTCGGTCCGCACCGCGCCGTGGACCGCGGCCGACGCCGTCCTGGTCGACGAGGTGGCCGGGATGCTCGAGCGGACGGTGGGCTACGGGCACGTCGTCGTGGACGAGGCGCAGGACCTCTCGCCCATGCAGTGCCGCGCGGTGGCCCGCCGGCTGGCCGCCGGGTCGCTCACCGTGCTCGGCGACCTCGCGCAGGCCACCGGCCCGTGGGCGCTGGCCGACTGGGCGCCGACGCTCGCCGGCCTCGGCCGCCCGGACACCGCCGTCCGGCCGCTGACCCGCGGCTACCGGGTGCCGGGGGACGTCCTCGACTACGCCAACCGGCTGCTGCCGGCGATCGCGCCCGGCCTGCCCCCGGCCACCGCCGTGCGCCGGGAGCCCGGCGCGCTCGCCGTCCGCCCGGTCGCCGACCTCGCCGGCCCGCTGGCCGAGGTGGTCGCCGACCTGGCGGCCGGTCCCGGCTCGGTCGGCGTCGTCTGCGCCGACGCCGCGGTGCCCGAGGTGGCGCGGCTGCTGGCCGCCGCGGGCCTGCCGGCGGCGGTGCTCGCCGACGACGGCGCGGCGGCCGGGCGCATCGCCGTCGTGCCCGCCGCGCTGGCCAAGGGGCTGGAGTTCGACGCCGTCGTGGTGGCCGACCCGGCGGCGATCGTGGCCGCCGAGCCGCGCGGGCTGTCCCGGCTCTACGTCGTGCTCACTCGGGCGGTCAGCACCCTGGTCGTGCTGCACCGCGACGACCTGCCCGGCCTGCTGGAGGGCTGAGCGTCCCCCGACCGCGGGACCACGCGGCGCGGGTCGTTGTGGCTGGACGTGATCTCTGTTGTGGTGTGCGCGCACGGGAGGGAGGCCCATGGACCGGCAGGACGGCCGGGCCGGCACGCTGCTCCGGTTGGCCGCGACGATCGTGGTCGCCGGGGCACTGGTGGCGGGCCTGCTCCTCCCGTGGATCGGGGGTCCCACGATCGCCGCCCAGCAGTCCACCGGGCTGCTCGGCGACCTGCCCACCGAGTTCACCGACACCCCGCCGCCGGGGAACACCGTGCTGCTCGCCGCGAACGGCGAGCCGATCACGTACTTCTACGACGAGAACCGCGACCCCGTGGAGCCCGCCGAGATCGCGGACGTCATGAAGGACGCGATGGTGGCCATCGAGGACGCCCGCTTCTACGGCCACCGCGGCCTGGACGTGCAGGGCACGCTGCGCGCGCTGGTCACCAACATCGCCGCCGGGGAGGTGGCCGAGGGCGGCTCGACGCTCACCCAGCAGCTGGTCAAGCAGACGCTGCTGCAGACCGCCGACACCCCCGAGGAGCGCACCGCCGCCACCGAGCAGACGGTGGGCCGCAAGCTGCGCGAGGCGCGCCTGGCCCTGGCGCTGGAGGACCTCTACAGCAAGGACGAGATCCTCACCCGCTACCTCAACATCGTCTACTTCGGCCAGAACGCCTACGGCGTGCAGCCGGCCGCCCGCGCCTACTTCGGCGTCGACGCCGCCGCGCTCACCCTGCCGCAGGCGGCCCTGCTGGCCGGCCTCGTGCAGAGCCCGGTGAACGACGACCCGTTCACCGACCCCGAGGCGGCCACCACGCGGCGCAACGAGGTGCTGTCCCGGATGGCCGAGCAGGGCCTCGTGACGGCCGACGAGGCGGCGGCGGCCGCGGCCGCGCCGCTCGGGCTGGCGCCCGCGCCCGCGCCGCCCCGGGGCTGCGTCCAGGCCGGCGTCGGCCCGTTCGTCTGCGACTTCGTGCAGCGGTACCTGATCCAGGAGCTGGGGCTGAGCCAGGAGCAGCTGGACAGCGGCGGCTACACCGTCCAGACCACGCTGGACCCCGAGCTGCAGCGCAGCGGCGACGCCGCGGTGCTCGAGACCCTGCCGCGGGAGGACTCGCTGGCCGCGATGTTCACCGCCGTCGAGCCGGGCACGGGGCACCTGCTGGCGATGAGCGTCAACCGGACCTTCGGCTACGACCTCGCCGACCGCACGCAGGAGTCGTTCAACCTCAACGTGGCGCCCAGCCAGGGCTCGGGCTCCACGTACAAGGTCTTCGTCGCCGCCGCGGCCCTGGCCCGGGGCTACTCCTCCTACTACACGCTCACCGCGCCCGACCCCTACGTCTCCCGGGTCTACAGCGGCCCGTGCGAGGGCCGGGACACCGACGGCCGGTACTGCGTCCGCAACGCCGGGTCGGGCTACCGCCCGACGCTGGACCTGACGACGGCGCTGTACCAGTCCTCCAACACCTACTTCCTCGCGCTCGAGGACGCCCTCGGCAGCGTCGAGGAGCCGGTGCGGATGGCCGAGGCGGCGGGGCTGTTCCAGTTCAGCCCGCCGGGGCTGGCGCAGCAGATCATCGACGAGAACCGCGGGTCGTTCACCTTCGGCGCCGAGGCGACCAGCCCGCTGGCGCTGGCCAGCGCCTACTCGACGTTCGCCGCCGGCGGCACGCAGTGCGACGTGGTCCCGGTGACCGCCGTCCTCGACCAGAACGGGGAGCCGGCGGTGGACGCCGACGGCGAGCCGCTGGCGGTCGGCGACCGGTGCACGCCCGAGGCCGTCCCGCCGGGCGTGGCGAACACGATGAACCAGATGCTGCGCAGGGACGTCGAGCCGGGGAACCCGGGCCAGACCGGGTCGCGCGCCTACGTCCGCGGCCACCAGATCGCCGGCAAGACCGGCACCTCGCAGGACAACTACTCGGTGGCGTTCGTGGGCTACACGCCCGAGATCACCGCGAGCGTCATGGTCCTCAACCCCAAGCGGAACGAGGACGTCGGCGGCTTCGGCGGCGGCAAGGGCGCCACCATCTGGCACGACGCGATGGAGCCGATCCTGACCGCGCGCGGGAGCGGCGAGTTCCCGCCGGCCGACCAGACCGTGCAGAACGGCAACACCCGCCCGGTGCCCGGCTGCTCCACCGTCCGGGGCTGCGAGCGGACCCTCGCCGACGCCGGGTTCACCCCGCGGACGGTGCGCGTCGACAGCGACGAGCAGGCCGGCGCCCTCCTGGGCACCAGCCCGCCGCGCGGCGGCCGGGCCGTGGCCGGCCAGGTGGTGTCGATCCTGGTGAGCAACGGCAGCGACTACGTGGAGCCGGCGCCCGAGCCCGCGCCCCCGGCCGACCCGGCACCCCAGCCGGCGCCCGCGCCCGGGACGACGCCGCCCGGCACGCCCCCGCCGTCGTCGCCTCCGCCTCCGCCCCCGCCGTCCCCGGAGCCGCCGCCACCGGCCACCCCGGCACCCGAGCCGCCGGCCGCGCCGGCCACGCCCCCGCCCGCGCCGGCCACGCCGCCGCCCGCGCCCGCTGCCCCCGCCCCGGAGACCCCGCCCGGCTCCCCCTGGCGGCCGGACGCCTGACGCCGGCCCAGCCGCTCGTCGAGGGACTGGGTGAGCAGCCACCCGGCCAGCAGGACCAGGTGCAGCAGGAACAGCCACAGGCCGATGGCGACCACCGCGCCGACGACGACCAGGCCGCCGAAGGGCGCGCCCAGGTCCAGCGGCAGGGACAGGAACAGCACGAACCCCTGCAGGAAGCCGGACAGGCAGGCGGCGGTGAACAGCGCGCCGCTGACCAGCGCGCCCCACCGGTGCCGGCCGCCGGCCACCACGCCGTAGCCCCACAGGATGGGCACGGTGAGCACGAACAGCACCGAGTAGTAGCCGACGGCGAACCGCCCGACCGCGGGCCCCGCGCCGTCCTCGCGGGCCAGGTCGGCCATGACCGTGGCGGCCAGCAGCAGCGGGTACAGCAGCAGGGGCGTCGCCACGACCAGGGGCAGCGTGAGCAGTCGGCCGCGCCAGCCGGTGAGGTTCTCCCGCCGCCGGCTGAACCGCATCAGCGCCCGCCGCAGCCCCTCGCCGTACAGCGACAGGGGCAGCAACGCCAGCGCGAAGCCCAGCAGGTCCAGCCGGACGCCGGCGTCGACCAGCCGGGCCACCGCGTCCGGCGCGCCCAGCGACTCCGGCAGCAGCTCGGTCAGCCGCCCGCTGCGCGCGCGGACCTCCTCGGCCGAGGTGGCCAGCGCGGTCAGCCGGACGGAGACCAGGACCAGCGGCACCACCGCGATGCCGGCGTAGAAGGTGAGGCCCGCGCCGATCAGCGCGAGGTCACGGCCCTGCAGCAGACGGCGGGCACCGGCCAGCAGCGTCCGCGTCTCGGCCCGCAACCGGGCCGCCGTCCACCTGCGTGCCGGGCTCACCCGACCATGCCACCAGTCCGGGCGGCCCGGCGCCCGCCGAGGACCGGGCGGCGCTCAGTCGTCGGTGCTGGCGTCGTCGGTGGTGGGGGCGTCGTTGCCGGGGTTCTGGCCGGTCTCCTGGCAGCTGGCGTCGTTCTCGTTGCTGGCGTTCTCGCCGGAGGAGTCGCAGTTGGTCGGACCGCGGGAGAAGTCGGTGTTGTCACCGCAGGCGACCAGGGAGCCGAACAGCGCGAGCACGACGAGCGGCCGGGCCAGGCGCATCCGCGTGGAAGAGGACATGCAGCAATCGGTACACGCCCCTGCGGCGGCGCAAACCGGCGGGGGTCGGGAACCTCCCGTACCCGTCCGCTCACCGTTTGTGACTGATGTAATTACACCGGGGTGATTGTCACACGCCGGTCACGGACCTTACGCTCAGTACGTCCAACGGGGCGCTCCGTCACCAGTCCGGGTGACACCCCGCGGACGCCGTCGAGCCGGTCCCCTCCCGCGGGGACCGGGCCGGGGACCCATCGCAGTCCTGGGGTGTAGCGCGTGCCCGCACGCGCCGGGCGACTCCACGCCCGAACCCGTCAGCTAACCCGGTAGGCGGCCTGGGAGAAGGAGAGACCGCCGCGTGGCGTCCCTGCGCACGTCCGTCCCCGGCATGCCCGCGACCGGCCGCGGCCGCCGCGCCGCCGTCGCCCTCGTCGGCGCCCTCGGCATCGGCCTCGGGCTGGGTGCCGTCCCGGCGCCGGCCGGGGCCGAGGAGCCGACGACGGCCGCCGATGCCGCGCAGCTGGTCGCCGCCCGGGGCCACGACCTCGAGGTCGTCACCGAGCAGTTCAACGAGGCCCGCGAGGCGCTCGCCGCCCAGCAGGCCGCCGCGGACGCCGCCGCCGCTCAGCTGGTCACCGCCCAGGCCGCCGTCGACACCGCCCGCCGGCAGGTGGTCGGGATCGCCCGGTCGGCCTACACCGGCGACAGCATGGGGTCGCTCCAGGCGCTCCTGACCAGCACGGACGCCGACGAGTTCGTCAACCGCGTCACCCTGCTGCAGGGCGTCGCCGGCTACCAGGGTGAGCTGCTCGGCCAGGCCGCGGCCGCCACCGAGACCGCCACCGCCGCGCAGGCCGCCGCCGCCGAGGCCGCCTCCGAGGCCCAGCGCCAGTACGACGCCGTCGCCTCCCAGCAGGCCGACCTCGAGGCGCAGATCGCCGCCTACCAGGCCGACTACGCCCGGCTCAGCGCCGAGGAGCGCCGCGCCGCCCTCGACGCCGCGGCCGCCGCGCACGCCGCCGAGGACTCCCGCGCCAGCCGCGACGAGGACCGCGAGGAGCCCACGACCTCCGCGGAGGAGCCCGCCGCGGCCCCGGCACCCGCCAGCGGCGTCGCCGGCACCGTGGTCTCCACCGCCATGGCCCAGCGCGGCGACCCCTACGTGTGGGCGGCCGCCGGCCCGGACGCCTTCGACTGCTCCGGCCTGACCCAGTACGCGTTCAAGGCCGCGGGGATCAGCCTCCCGCACTCGAGCAGGATGCAGTCGACGATGGGCACCGCGGTCTCCCGCGCGAACCTGCAGCCCGGTGACCTGGTCTTCTTCTACAGCCCGGTGAGCCACGTCGGCATCTACATCGGCAACGGCCAGATGGTGCACGCGCCGACGTCGGGCGACGTCGTCAAGGTCGCCAGCATCGACGCGATGGGCGGCTACGCCGGCGCCCGCCGCATCGGCTGAGGAAGGACCACCCTTCCCCCCACGCCTCGTGGAAGGACCTCGTCCTCCCCACCCTTCGCAGGCTCAGGGCGGGACCCGGGACGAGGCCGGCGGGCCCCTGGAGGTTGGCCGTTCCAGCGCGTCACCTACCGGGAGCCCCGGCACCCCTTCCTCGGGTGCCGGGGCTCCGTCACGTCCGGACCTGCTGCAGGAGGCCCCACGAAGGCGGCCGTCGCGCCGGAGGGCAGCCGCACACCTCCCAGCGGGTGACCACCCGCGGGTCCACCTCCTGCGCCCCGGGCAGGCCGCCCACGTCGGCCACCACGTGCTCCCAGACCCGCAGCCGCCCGTCGGCCGCCGGCGGGACCGGGGAGCCCGGGCCCCGCACCAGGTGCTCGTGCAGCACGCTGCCGCCGGGGGCGGAGAGCACCTCCCAGCGCAGGTGCGGCCACAGCGGCAGCGGCCAGCGCCGGACCTCCCGGTCCAGGTCGCCGAACCGGCGGTCCTCCACCTGCTCGGCCGGCCCGTGGCCCCGTCCGGAGGCTCGCGCCGAGCTCGCGAGGCGTGAGGGGGACGGGGTCCTCCCAGCAGCGGGTGTGCGCCGCGTGCGCCTCGGCGCGGGTCGCGCCCAGCCGGGACAGGGCCGCGGCGACCAGGTCCGGCCGCAGGCCGGCCATCCGGCGCAGCAGGACCAGGCAGGACTCCCGCCGCGCCAGACCCGGCACGGCCCGACCCTGCCACGCACGTCACATCCGGCGACCGGGACGTCGGCGCCCGCTGCCGCGTTGACCCTCCGGAACCGCCCCCGACCCCGAGGACCGCGCACCGATGAACCCCCGCACCGTCGCCCTGGCCTTCCGCGCCGTCGCCGTCGCCGAGGCCCTGTCCTGGATCGGCCTGCTGGCCGGGATGTACGTCAAGTACGTGCCGGAGACCTCCGAGGTCGGCGTCCAGGTGTTCGGGCCGGTCCACGGCGCGGTGTTCATCGCCTACGTGCTCGCGGCGCTGGTCGCCGCGCGGGTGCTCGGCTGGTCCCGGTGGACGACGCTTCTGGCGCTCGCCGCCTCGGTCCCGCCGCTGGTCACCGTCGTGTTCGAGCGCTGGGCCGGGCGCACCGGGCGGCTGGCGGCGCCCGTCCGGGCCTGACCTACCGTTCCGGTCATGCCGGAGCCCGTGCTGCCCTCGACCGCCCGCACCCTGCTGGCCCGGACCGCCCGGGTGCAGCGCGAGGGCCGGGCACCCAGCCTGGTGGCCGGGGTGGTCCGGGACGGCGGGCTGGCCTGGTCGGCCGGCCGGGGCGACGTCGCCGAGCCGCACACCGACGTGCAGTACCGGCTGGGGTCGATCAGCAAGACCGTCACCGCCGTCGCGGTCATGCGGCTGCGGGACGAGGGCCGGCTGGCCCTGGACGACCCGCTGGACCGGCACGTGCCCGGCACGCCGTTCGGCGACCGGTCGGTCGGGCAGCTGCTCTCGCACCTGGCCGGCGCCGCCGCGGAGAGCCCGGGCGGCTGGTGGGAGCGGGTGCCCGGCGGCCCGCTGGGCGACCTGGGGCTGTCCGGGGAGCACGTCGTCCTGGGCGAGGCCCGGCGCTTCCACTACTCGAACCTGGGCTTCGGCCTGCTCGGCGAGCTGGTGGCGCGGCTGCGCGGGCGGTCGTGGGAGGACGTCGTCACCGCCGAGGTGCTCGCGCCGCTGGGCATGACCCGGACGACGCCGCGCCCGTCCGGCCGCGCCGCGCACGGGTACGCCGTCCACCCGTGGGCCGACGTCGTCCTGCCCGAGCCCGAGCACGACGCCGGCGTCATGGCCGCCGCCGGGCAGCTGTGGGCGACGCTGGCCGACCTCGCCCGCTTCGCCGCCTTCCTGCTCGGCGACACCGGCGACGTGCTGTCCCCGGCGACGCTCGAGGAGATGGCCGTGCCGGCCGGCGTCGACGGCTCCTCACCGGCCTGGTCGGCCTACGGGCTGGGCCTGCAGGTCCTGCGGGTCGACGGCCGCACGCTCACCGGCCACGGCGGCTCGATGCCCGGCTTCCTGGCCGGCGTGTTCGTCGACCGCGAGGAGGGGACCGGCGGCGTCTCGCTGGCCAACACCACCAGCGGCCTGGACGCGCTCGTCCCCGGCCTGCTGGCCGACCTGCGCGCCGCCGAGCCGCGGGTGGCCGAGCCGTGGCGCCCGGCGCAGCCGCCGGTGCCGCTGGAGCAGCTCGGCATCTGGTACTGGGGCCCCGCGCCGCACGCGCTGCGCGCGGTGGACGGCGGCCTGCTGCACCTCGGCCCGCTGCCCGGCCGGTCGGGGCGGGCCAGCCGCTTCCGCCGCGACGCCGACGGCGCCTGGATGGGCCTGGACGGCTACTACGCCGGCGAGGTGCTGCGGATCGCCGAGGACCACCTGGACCTGGGCACGTTCGTCTTTACCCGCACGCCCTACGACCCCGCCGCCCCCGTCCCCGGCGACGTCGACCCCCGCGGCTGGACCGCCACCTGACCGAGTGGCCTCCCTGCAGGGGCCCGCCGCGAGCGGAGCGAGTGGTGGGGGGCAGGGAGGTCCTTCATCGGTCGAAGGCGTCCATCGTGGTCTTGACGACGGCGCCGTAGGCCAGGTGCGGCAGGATGTCGCTGGCCCAGTCGGTGGCCGACCAGCTGCGCGGGTCGGTGATGCCCAGCGCGGTCATCGGGCCGTTGGCCGCGACCAGGACGCCGAGCGTGGTCAGCAGCGTCCCGACCAGCGGCTGCGACCGGAACCCCGAGGCGCGGGCCAGCCCGACGACGACGCCCACGCCGACGCCCGCGACCAGGCCGGTCAGCGGCCCGAGCCCCTGGACCCGGTTCTGGCGGTGCTCCTCGTCGCCGGGGATCGGCACGTGCGCCTTCTCGGCGAGCTCCTCCACGGTCTGCTCGGGTGTCGAGCTGGTGCCGCGGCCGCGGACGGTCATGTCGAGGTAGGTGACGGCGTTGAGCGCGGTGGTGCCCGCTGCGCCGGCCGCGGCGCCCCGCACCGCCCAGCCGAGCGTGCTGATGCCCCGCCTGCCCTTGCCGAACGTCCCCACCGGGGTGCGTCTCGCCATGCCACCGGTGGTACCCGCCGCGCTCACCAGCGGAAACGGGCGCATCCTGGGGGAGTGGACGACGCCGGCGCGGCCCTCGAGCGGGCCATCGACGCGCTGCTCGACGCCCGCGCCCCCGGCGCCACGATCTGCCCGTCGGAGGCGGCCCGGGCGGTCGACCCGGAGGGCTGGCGCGCCCTCATGCCGGAGGCCCGCGCCGCCGCGGGACGGCTCGCGCGGCGGGGCGCGGTCGAGGTGACCCAGCGCGGCACGGTGGTCGACGTCGCCACCGCACGCGGCCCGGTGCGGGTCCGCCGGGTCAGCTGACCGGCAGCGGGCGGGCGAGGAAGGCGGCGAGCAGCCGGGCGGTCCGGTCCACGGTGCCGGTGTGCAGCACCTCGTAGCCGTGCGTGCTCAACGTGGGCAGGCTGAGCAGCGCCGCCCGCGCCGTCTGGCCGGAGGCCTTCGCCTGCGAGGCGTCGGAGTCGAAGGACTGCCACACCGCCGTCTGCGGGTCAACGCCGAGCTCGCGGCCGGCGTCGACCAGCGCGTCGGCGACCGCGCGGTCGTAGACGACGGCGTCGTCGGCGTAGGCGACCACGGGGCCGCCGTCGACGGTGACCTGGTACTCGGCCTCCGCCGGGCCGACGTCGAGGGCGAGGGTGAGGTCGCCGGGCAGGGTCCGGGCGGCGTAGGAGGCGCCGATGCCGCCCATCTCCTCGCTGGTGGTGGCCACCAGGTACACGTCGCCGTGCGGGCGCCCGCGCAGCAGCCGGGCGGCGCCGACGGCGGCGGTCAGCGCGGCGCGGTCGTCGAGGAAGTAGCCGCCGACGAAGTCGCCGAAGCGGGTGAGCCCGCGCCGGTCGGTGTGCACGCACACCCGGGTGCCGGGGTGCACGCCGGCCGCGGCCAGCTCGTCGGCGGAGCGCCCGGTGAAGACGTAGACGTGCGACCAGTCCATGGCCTTGCCGCCCTGGTCCGGCTTGGTCTCCCAGATGCGCGTGCTGTCGGTGGTCGTGTGCTCCGAGCCGAGGGTGAGCACGCCGGTGAGCGTCTCCCGTCGGCCGAGGACGGCGACCGGGCCGAGACCGAAGTTGCCCGGGTACATGACGCCCAGCGAGCTCACCCGCAGCGTGCCGTCGGGCTCGACCCGCTTGACCATCATCGACAGCTCGTCGAGGTGCGCCATCACGCGGACGGCCGGGGCCGACCGGTCCCGCCCGTGCAGGAGGGCGACCAGGTTGCCGGCGGCGTCCACCGACACCTCGTCGGCCAGCGGCTCGAGCTCCCGGCGGACGACGTCGCGTACCACCTGCTCCTCCCCGCAGGGGCCGTAGGTGCGCAGCAGCTCGTCGAGCAGGTCGGGCAGCGGGGTGGCCACGGGGCTCCTCGGGTCGGTGACGGCGGTCCGTCCTGTCCTACCCGCCCGGCGCCGGGTCCGCCCCCGCGGCCCGGTCCAGCAGCGGGGCGACCCGGTGGTCGACGTAGCGGCGCAGCGCAAGGGCGGTGTCGGTGCGCTCCACGCCGGGGACGGCGAGCACCTGCTCGGTGAGCCGCCACAGGTCGTCGGCGTCCACCGCGACGACGCGCACGAGCAGGTCGGCGGCCCCGGACAGCGCCGTCACCTCGAGCACCTCGGGCAGCGCGGCGAGCGCGGCCGCCACCTCCTCGAGGCTGCGCTGCACGACCTGCACGGTCACGTAGGCGCCGAGCCGGTAGCCCAGTGCCTCGGGCCGCACCCGGGCGTCGAACGGCGCCAGGAAGCCGCCGGACTCCAGCCGGGCCAGGCGCGCCTGCACGGTGTTGCGCGCCAGTCCCAGCCGCTGGGACAGGGCCATGACCGTGGCGCGGGGGTCGTCGGTCAGCGCCTGCACCAGGCGGGCGTCGGTGGCGTCCAGACGGTCCGGGCCGGGCGGCATCTGCTCAGTCTGACACGTTCGGACGTCCTACCAGTTGTCATCCTGCGCAGTCCGCCGTCGTGACCTTGCGCAATCCGGGAGGGGGGTGATGTGCTCCACAGGGGGTCGGCCGTGCCACGATGTGTGAGTGCCGCCACACCCCGGCGCACACAGGACGTCCAGCACCGCGACCGGCCGGCGACCCCGGCGGCGCGGCCGACGGCGAGGAGGAGCGCGTGAGCGTGCCGAGCGGAACCACGGAGGCGGTGGACCCCGTACCCGGTGCGGCGGCGCCCCACCTGCCGCAGCAACCGGACCTGGTGCAGCTGCTGACCCCCGAGGGTGAGCGGGTCGAGCACCCCGAGTACTCGATCGAGGTCGGCGACGACGAGCTGCGCGGGCTGTACCGCGACCTCGTGCTGGTCCGCCGCTGGGACGTCGAGGCCACCGCCCTGCAGCGCCAGGGCGAGCTGGGCATCTGGGCCTCGCTGCTCGGCCAGGAGGCCGCCCAGATCGGCGCCGGCCGCGCGATGGCCGCCGACGACACGGCCTTCCCCACCTACCGCGAGCACGGCGTCGCCTGGGTGCGCGGCATCGATCCGCTGCACGTCATCAGCCTGTTCCGCGGCGTCGACAACGGCGGCTGGGACCCGGTGGCGACCGGGTTCAACCTCTACACCGTCGTCATCGGGGCGCAGACCCTGCACGCCACCGGCTACGCGATGGGCCTGCAGCGCGACGGCGCGGAGAGCGCGACACTGGCCTTCCTCGGCGACGGCGCCACCAGCCAGGGCGAGGTCAACGAGGCGATGATCTGGGCGGCCAGCTTCTCGGCGCCGGTCGTCTTCTTCTGCCAGAACAACCAGTACGCGATCAGCGTGCCGCTCGAGCGCCAGTCGCGGGTGCCGCTGTACCAGCGCGCGGCCGGCTTCGGCTTCCCCGGCGTGCGGGTCGACGGCAACGACGTCCTCGCCGTCCTCGCCGTCACCCGGGCCGCGCTGGCCGCCGCCCGGGAGGGCCAGGGCCCGACGTTCGTCGAGGCGTTCACCTACCGCATGGGCGCGCACACCACCTCCGACGACCCCACCCGCTACCGGCTGGCCAGCGAGCTGGAGGAGTGGAAGCTGCGCGACCCGATCGCCCGGGTCAAGGCGCACCTGTCCCGCAGCGGCATCGCCGACCAGGCGTTCTTCGACGCCGTCGAGGCCGAGGCCGACGAGCTGGCCGCGCGCATCCGGAGGGGCACGCTGGAGATGCCCGACCCGCCCGGCACGGCGATGTTCGACCGGGTGTACGCGGAGCAGACCCCGCACCTGGCCGCGCAGCAGCAGGCCTTCGAGGCCTACCAGGCGAGCTTCGAGGGGGCGGGACACTGATGGGCACCGAGACGCTCACCATCGGCAAGGCCCTCAACCTCGGCCTGCGCCGCGCCATGGAGGACGACGCCAAGGTCGTGCTCATGGGGGAGGACATCGGCCGCCTCGGCGGCGTCTTCCGCATCACCGACGGCCTGCAGAAGGACTTCGGCGAGGACCGCGTCGTCGACACCCCGCTGGCCGAGGCCGGCATCCTCGGCACCGCCGTGGGCCTGGCCATGCGCGGCTACCGGCCGGTCTGCGAGATCCAGTTCGACGGGTTCGTCTTCCCCGCCTACAACCAGATCGTCACCCAGGTCGCCAAGATCCACGCCCGCTCGCGCGGCAAGCTGGCCGTGCCGATCGTCATCCGCATCCCGTTCGGCGGCGGCATCGGCGCGGTCGAGCACCACAGCGAGAGCCCCGAGGCGTACTTCGCCCACACCCCCGGGCTCAAGGTGGTCGCGGTCAGCAACCCGGTCGACGCCTACTGGGGCATCCAGCAGGCGATCGCCCACCCGGACCCGATCGTCTTCCTCGAGCCGAAGCGGCGGTACTGGGAGAAGGCCGAGGTCGACACCGACGCCACCCCCGACCCGCTGTTCGCCTCGCGGGTGGTCCGCGGCGGCGACGACGTCACGGTGCTGGCCTACGGCCCGATGGTGAAGACGGCGCTGCAGGCCGCCGACGCCGCCGCCGAGGAGGGCCGCTCGCTGGAGGTCGTCGACCTGCGCACGCTCTCCCCGCTCGACCTCGACCCGGTGTTCGAGTCGGTGCGCCGAACCGGGCGCTGCGTCGTCGTCCACGAGGCGCCGGTGACCCTCGGCCTGGGCGCGGAGATCGCCGCGCGGATCACCGAGGAGTGCTTCTTCTCGCTGGAGGCGCCGGTGCTGCGGGTCGGCGGCTACGACACCCCCTACCCGCCGTCGAAGCTGGAGGAGGAGTACCTCCCCGACCTCGACCGCGTGCTCGACGCCGTCGACCGGGTGGTGGCGGCCTGATGGGGCAGCTGCGCCAGTTCAAGCTCCCCGACGTCGGGGAGGGGCTGACCGACGGCGAGATCCTGCAGTGGCTGGTGGCGGTGGGCGACACCGTCACGGTCAACCAGCCGCTGTGCGAGGTGGAGACCGCCAAGGCCGCCGTCGAGCTGCCCTCGCCGTACGCCGGCACGGTCACCGAGCTGCTGCACGAGGCGGGCACGACCGTCGACGTCGGCACGCCGATCATCACGATCGACGTCGGCGGCGAGGACACCCCCGCCCCCGCGCCTCCCGTGGACGGCGGGGAGGCCGGGGCCGGGCTGATCGGCGGGGCCGCCCCGGGCGGGCGGACGGCGGTGCTCGTCGGCTACGGGCCGCGGAACACCGAGGCCCGCCGGCGCCCGCGCCGGTCCGCGCCCTCCGTGCACGCCGCCGCACCCGCGCCTGCCGGCGCCGACCACGGGTCAGGCGGCTCCGAGCGGCCGCCGCTGCTGGCCACCGCTCCCGACGCCACGGTCAAGCCGGTGCGGCACGGCGGCCTCGAGGTGGGCCGGCAGGCCGAGGCGCACGCCCGCGCCGAGGCGGCCGCCCCGTCCCGGCCGGCCGCGCCCGGCCGCGGCACGGTGCGCCCGCTGGCCAAGCCGCCGGTGCGCAAGCTCGCCCGCGACCTCGGCGTCGACCTCACCGCGCTGACCGGCAGCGGCGACGGCGGGGTCATCACCCGCGAGGACGTCACCGCGGCCGCGAGCGCGCCGTCCGCCCCGGCCGCGGCGCCCGTGGCCGCGGCCGCCGGCGGGCAGCGGATCCCCGTCAAGGGCGTGCGGAAGGCGACGGCGGCTGCGATGGTGGCCAGCGCGTTCACCGCGCCGCACGTCACGGAGTTCCTGACCGTCGACGTCACCCGGACGATGAAGCTGCGCGCGCGGGTCGCGGCGCGGCCGGAGTTCGCCGGGGTCAAGGTGAGCCCGCTGCTGTTCGTGGCAAAGGCGCTGCTGCTCGCGGCGCAGCGGCACCCGGTGGTGAACAGCTCGTGGGACGAGGCCGCGCAGGAGATCGTCGTCCACGGGCAGGTCAACCTCGGCATCGCCGCGGCCACCCCGCGCGGGCTGGTCGTGCCCAACGTCAAGGACGCCGGGCGGCTGTCGCTGGCCGAGCTCGCCGGGGCGCTCACCGAGCTCACCGAGACGGCGCGGGCGGGGCGGACGGCGCCGGCGGACATGACCGGCGGGACGATCACCATCACCAACGTCGGGGTGTTCGGCGTCGACACCGGGACGCCGATCCTCAACCCCGGCGAGTCGGCGATCCTGGCCTTCGGCGCGGTCCGCGAGATGCCCTGGGTGCACAAGGGCAGGGTCGCCGTCCGGCAGGTGACGCAGCTGGCACTGTCGTTCGACCACCGGATCATCGACGGCGAGCTCGGCAGCCGGTTCCTCGCCGACGTCGGCGCGCTGCTGGCCGACCCCGGCCTGGCGCTGACGTTCTGACGCGCGGCGGCCCCGCCCCGGGGATCAGCGCTCCTCGGGGTCGGGGCCGTACGCGGCCCGTCCCCCGTCGACGGGGACCACGGCACCGGTGACGAAACCCGCCGCGTCGGACAGCAGCCAGGCCACCACGTCCGCGACCTCCTCGGCCCGGCCCACCCGGCCGAGCGGGTGCAGGGCGGCCATCTGCCGGCGCGTGCGCTCGGCCGCCCGCGCGTCCTGCGCGGCGAGCGCGGCGTCGTACCGCTCGGTGCGGATCGAGCCGAGCGCCACGGCGTTGACCCGGATGCCGTCCGGGCCGTGGTCGACGGCGGCCGCCCGGGTCAGCCCCTCGACGGCGGCCTTCGCCGTCGCGTAGGGCAGCGCGCCCCGCACCGGGCGCTGCGCCTGGTGGCTGGAGACGTTGACGATCGACCCGCCGGTGCCGGCGGCGCGGAACCGGCGCACCGCGACCGCGCAGCCCACCACGGCGGGCGCCAGGTTGGCGGTCACCAGGTCCAGGACCTCGCCCGCCGGGGCGGTGCCGAGGCCCGCGTCGCGGAAGACCGCCGCGTTGTTCACCCACCCGGCCAGCCGCCCGAGCTCCTGCGCCCGGTCGGCGGCGCGCCCGGCCACCTCCTCGTCGGCGGCGCTGCCGACGACCGCGGCCACCCGTCCCGCGGCGGCATGGTCCGCCACCCAGCCGACGGCGTCCGGGTCGAGGTCGACGACCACCACGGCGGCCCCGCCGGCGACGAGCCGCCCGGCCACCGCCCGCCCGACGCCGCGCCCCCCGCCGGTCACCACGTACGCGTCCACTGCTGTCCCTCCCGGTCCCTCCGTCGGCGATCACGGCGCCGTGACCACCGATCCGGCCCGCCGGGTGGTCACGGCGCCATGATCGCGGGCAGGCTGGCAGCGTGACCGACCTCGACCGGCTGCTCGCCGCCGCCGCCCGCGCCCGGGTGCCCGAGGGCGGGTTCGGCTACCTCGGCTCCGACGGCGCCCTCGTCCCCGGCCGCCCGCAGCAGACCTGGATCGTCGCGCGGATGACCCACGTCTTCGCGCTGGCGACGCTGCTCGGCCGGCCGGGCGCGGAGGACCTGGTCCGGCACGGGCTCGCGGCGCTGCGCGAGGGGCCGCTGCACGACGGCACCAACGGCGGCTGGCGGGCGGCGGAGGACGACGACACGAAGAGCGCCTACGTGCACGCCTTCGCCGTCCTCGCGGGTGCGACGTCCACCGCGGCCGGCGTCGACGGGGGCCCGGCGCTGCTCGACGAGGCGCTGGCCGTGTGGGACCGGCACTTCTGGGACGACGAGGCGGGCCTCGCCGTCGAGGAGTGGACCGCGGACTGGTCGCGGCTGTCGGACTACCGCGGCGCCAACGCCAACATGCACGGCGTCGAGGCGACCCTCGCCGCGGCCGACGCGCTCGGCGGCGCGGAGGCCGCCCGGCTGCGGCAGCACGCGCTGCGCAGCACGGAGCGGATCGTGCACGGCTGGGCCCGCGAGCGGGACTGGCGGCTGCCCGAGCACTACGACGCCGCCTGGACGCCGCTGCCCGAGCACAACCGCGACCGGCCGGCCGACCCGTTCCGGCCCTACGGCGTCACCGTCGGGCACCAGTTCGAGTGGTCCCGGCTGTGCCTGCACCTGCGCGCGGCGCTGGGCGACGCCGCACCCGCCTGGCTGCTCGACGACGCGGTCGGGCTGTTCGACGCCGCCGCCGCCCGGGGCTGGGCGGCCGACGGGGAGCCGGGCTTCCCGTACACGCTGGACTGGGACGACCGGCCGGTGGTCACCGCGCGGATGCACTGGGTGCTGTGCGAGGCGGTGGCGGCGGCCGCCGTGCTCGGCGCCGTCACCGGCGAGGACCGCTACGCCGACCTGGCCGCGGCCTGGCGGGAGCACGGCGAGCAGCGCTTCGCCGACCCCACCACCGGCAACTGGCACCACGAGCTCACGCCGTCGGGCGAGGTGGCCACCGGCACCTGGGCCGGGCAGCCGGACGCCTACCACCTGGCGCAGATGCTGCTGCTCCAGGGCGCCCCGGTGCGGGGGAGCGTGGCCGCGGCGCTGCGCTGATCCCGGTGTGTCCACTCCAACGAGCGTGGGTAGGCCTGCCGCGACCGCAACGAGTCCCGAGCAAGGAGGAACGTTCCCGTGGCCAGCGTGCAGGAATCCGTCGACGTCGACGTCCCCATCCGCGTCGCCTACGACCAGTGGACGCAGTTCGAGTCCTTCCCGCAGTTCATGGGCGGGGTCGAGCGCATCACCCAGGTGAACGACACGCTCACCCACTGGGTCACCAACATCGACGGCGTCAAGCGCGAGTTCGACGCCGAGATCACCGAGCAGCACCCCGAGGAGCGGGTGGCCTGGGCGAGCACCGGCGGAGAGGCCAAGCACGCCGGCGTCGTGACCTTCCACCGCCTCGACGACGCCAAGACCCGGGTCATGATCCAGATCGACTGGGAGCCGCAGGGCATCGTCGAGAAGGCCGGGGCCGCGCTCGGCTTCGACGACCGTCAGGTGAAGGCCGACGCCCAGCGGTTCAAGGAGTTCATCGAGAGCCGCGGCACCGAGACCGGTGCCTGGCGCGGCGACGTCCCGCGTCCGGACCAGCAGTAAACGGACGGACGACGGCGCCCGTCCCCTCCGGCCGGTGGGGGCGGGCGCCGTCGTCCGTGCCGGTGCGGCTGGGCGGGCCCGTCCTGCCGCACCGGGTCCCTCGCCGGCGCGGTCCTGGGCCACCAGC
>NZ_JBJGZH010000044.1:0-24849 GCF_054050415.1 Geodermatophilus sp. SYSU D01180
GCTCTGCCCCGCGTCCGGGGGCAGAGCACGACCGCGCGGGTCAGCCGTGGACGAGCAGGCCCCGGATCGTCTCGCCGGCCGCCTGGTCCCGGTAGCCCTGGTTCAGCTCGTCCAGCGAGTACCGCCGGGTGACCAGCCGGCCGAGCTCCAGCCGCCCCTCCTCGGCCATCCGCGCCAGCATCGGGATGTCGCGGAAGGGGTTGCACGAGCCGAACAGCGAGCCCTGCACGCGGTGCTCGAACACGGTGGTCATCTGGCCGTTGAGGTCCACGTGGCCCTCGCGCGGGTGGTCGGCCAGCGCCGTGAGCACCAGTGTGCCGCCCTTGCCCAGGCAGGCCGACGCCCCGGCCATCACCTCGGCCGACATCTTCCCGACGGTCACCACGACCACGTCGGCGCCCGTGCCGCGGGACAGCTCGCGGGCCAGCTGTGCGGCCTCGCGGGCGTCGGCCACGGTGTGCGTGGCCCCCAGCGACCCCGCGAACTCCCGCTTCATCGCCACCGGGTCGACGCCGATCACGTGCGTCGCGCCCGCGTGCACCGCGCCCTGGACGGCGTTGACGCCGACCCCGCCGAGCCCGACGACCACGACGACGTCGCCCGGGTGGGTGCCGCCGGAGTAGACCGCCGACCCCCAGCCGGTGGGCACGCTGCAGGCCAGCAGCGCCGCGGTGTCCAGCGGCAGGTGCGGGTCGATGCGCACGCAGGAGAACTCGCTGAGCACCGTGTGCCGGGCGAACGCGCCGACGATGCAGAAGCCGCCCAGGGGCTCGCCGTCCAGCCGGAAGGGGTAGGTGCCGGTGGGCAGCTGCCCGACGGCGATGGTGGCGCCCTTGTCGCAGATGTTGGATCGGCCGGTGGCGCAGTACCGGCAGCGCCCGCAGGCGGGCAGGAAGCTCGTGACGACGTGGTCGCCGGGGGCGACAGAGGTGACGCCGGGCCCGACCGCCAGGACGACGCCGGAGCCCTCGTGGCCGCCGACGATCGGGTAGCGCCCGCCGGGGTTGGAGTGCCGCAGGTGCTCGTCGGAGTGGCACAGCCCGGCGTAGGCCACCTCGACGAGGACCTCACCGGGGCCGGGGTCCACGACCTCGAGGTCGACGATCTCGTACTCGGTGCCCGCCTCGCGCAGCACCGCTCCCCTGGTCCTCACCGGTCCCGACCTTCCTCTGGCCCCGGCACCCGCCCGCGCGGACGCCGTCGTCTGGGCGCCCAGCCAACCCCACGGCGCGGCGGTGCCCGACGGCGGGGTGGCACCCGGTGCCACCTGCGGTTCCGCACCCCGACCGGATGATGTCGTTCCGTTACGCCAAGATCAGCAACGCAGCGTTGCTACCCTTCGCACCGTGAGTGATCAGTCCCGTCGGGCCCAGAAGAAGGCCCTCACCCGCGCGCACGTGCGCGAGACGGCGCAGCGACTGTTCTCCGAGCGCGGCTTCGACGCCGTGACCATCGCCGACGTCGCGGCCGCGGCCGACGTCGCGGTGCAGACCGTCTTCAACCACTTCACGACGAAGGAAGAGCTCTACTGGGCCGACCGGACGCCCTGGGTGGACGGGCCCGCGGCCGCGGTGCGGCAGCGCCCCGCCGGGGTCCCGGCGCTCACCGCGCTGCGCGAGCACCTGGTCGACTCGGTGGGGCGCTTCGTCGAGCGGCTGGCCGACCCGACCGGGCGCTGCACCGTCGCCGACCTCGACCGCTCCCCCGCGTTGCAGGCCTCCGAGCGGGAGCTGCACCACACCGCCGAGGCCCGGCTGAGCGAGGCCCTGGTCGAGGCCTGGACCGGCCCGTGCGCCGAGCGCCCGGCCCCTGCCGACCCGCGGACGACGGCCGCGGTGGTCGCCGCCACCTGGCTGGCGGTCACGCGCATCCTGGTCACCCGGCCGCGCTCACCCATGCCCGCGCCCGAGCAGGCGGCGGAGGTCGCCGGGACCACGCGCGAGCTGGCCGCCCGGCTGCTCGCCGGCTACGAGGCGGGCGTGGTGGGCTCCATGATGGCGGACGACGCCGCCCGCGCCCTGCGCGCCGTCTGACCCGCTCCCCGGACCGTCCGCCGCGCCTCAGCGGCGGGCGGGCTCCGCGGCGGGGACCACGATCGGCAGCAGGACGTCGTCGACGACCTGCTCGACGCGGTCGGCGACCATCCCTCCGTCGCCGGCCACGGTGAGCCGCTGCCACCAGAAGGCCTCGAGCACCGAGCGCAGCAGCGCCAGGCGGTCGGCCGGCACCTCGTCGCCCCGTGCGGCCCAGCGCTCGCCGAGCACCTCGACGGCCTCGGTCAGCGGGCGTACCAGGGCGGCCTCGAGCCCGGCGCGGAGGTCCTCGTCGTGCCGGGCGGCACCGACGAGGCTGGCCACGGCCCGCTCCTCGCGGGACAGCGGCCGGCGCCAGGAGGCGACCAGGGCGACCAGGTCGGCCCGGAGGGAACCCTCGTCCTGGGGGGCGTGGACCAGCGTGAAGCGGCTGACCGCCGACCTCGCCAGCGCCGCCATCGACGGCCAGCGGCGGTAGATGCCGGCCTTGCCCGCGCGCGCCCGGGCCGCGACCCGGTCGCTGTTGAGCCGGCCCCAGCCCTCGTCGGCGAGGATGTCGACCGCAACGGCGACCAGTTGCTCGGACAGCTCGGCGCTCAGCGGGCGGCCGGGGGTGCCGCTCACGGGCGAACTCGTTCGCACGACATCAGGTTGCGCACGGTCACATCCTGACCTGTCAGTGGAGTGACCACAACGACCGGGGCCGTATCGTCACCCGACCGGACCGCCGAGATCCGTCTCTCACGCGCCCGCGGCGCCCTCGACGTGGACCTGGAGGGTGGCGCCGTCGTCGCTGACCCAGCCGTGCTCGCGAGCCTGCTCGACCATCCGGTCGAAGCGCTCGCCCCAGTCGGCGACGTCGGCGTCGGGCTCGGCGGCGGCGCGCAGCGCGGCGGCGTCGAGCAGGCCGGTCCCGTCGTCCTGCAGCCGCCCGAGGCCCGCCTCGCGGAGCGCCTCGTCGGCCTCCTCGTCGGTCACCTGCCCCAGGGCCAGGTGCAGCCCGGTCAGGTCGTCGGTGTCGACCACCCGCACCTCGGGGCGCTCGTCGGCGCCACCCACCACCTCGACGATCACGGGTCCTCCGTTCACACGTGCCAGGGGAAGCGGGAGAAGTCGGGGTCGCGCTTCTCCAGGAAGGCGTCGCGGCCCTCGACGGCCTCCTCGGCCGTGTAGGCCAGCCGGGTGGTCTCCCCGGCGAACAGCTGCTGACCGACCAGGCCGTCGTCGATCAGGTTGAACGAGTACTTGAGCATCCGCTGCGCGGTGGGGCTCTTGGCGACGATCCGCCGGCCCCAGTCCAGCGCGGTGCGCTCCAGCTCGGCGTGCGGGACGACGCGGTTGACCATGCCCATCGCGTGCGCGTCCTCGGCGGAGTACTCCTCGCCGAGGAAGAAGACCTCGCGGGCGAACTTCTGGCCCACCTGGCGGGCCAGGTACGCCGAGCCGAAGCCGCCGTCGAAGCTGCCGACGTCGGCGTCGGTCTGCTTGAACCGCGCGTGCTCGGCGCTGGCGAGGGTGAGGTCGCTGACGACGTGCAGGCTGTGCCCGCCGCCGGCCGCCCAGCCGGGGACGACGCAGACGACGACCTTCGGCATGAACCGGATCAGCCGCTGCGCCTCCAGCACGTGCAGCCGGCCGCTGCTGCGGCCCACCTCGTGCTCGTAGCCGTAGCGCCCGCGCACCCGCTGGTCACCGCCGGAGCAGAAGGCCCAGCCGCCGTCCTTCGGGCTCGGGCCGTTGCCGGTGAGCAGCACGCAGCCGACATCGGTGCTCAGCCGGGCGTGCTCGAGCGCGGTGATCAGTTCGTCGACGGTCTGCGGCCGGAACGCGTTGCGCACCTCCGGCCGGTCGAAGGCGATCCGGACGACGCCGGCGTCGACGGCGCGGTGGTAGGTGATGTCGGCGAAGTCGAACCCGTCGACCGGCTGCCACGCGGCGCTGTCGAAGATCTCCGAGACGTCGTCGCGGGCGCTCATGACTGAAACCTATCGATGTCCGCTGGATCCGGCCCTGCTGCAGGGGCCCGCCGCGAGCCTGCGAGCGGCGGGGGGCAGGAGGGTCCTTCCGCTATCCGGGCGTCCGCGACGCCGCCTCAGCCGCCGAGCAGACCGCCCACTCCGCCGGTGACGCCGCCGACGACCTCGCCCACGGCGCCGGTGGCACCGCCCACCACGCCGCCCACCGCGTCGGTGGCGCCGCCGACCACGCCGCCGACCGTGTCGGTCAGCCCGCCGACCGCGCCGCCCACGGCGTCACCGACGGGGTCCGGGACGGGGGCCGGCGCGGTCGGGACCGGGGCCGGCGCGGCCGGGGCGGGGGACGCCGGGGCGGTGGGCGCCGTCGTGCCGCCGGCCGGGGCCGGGGCGGCGGACGAGCCGGAGCCGGCGGGGGTGCCGCCCGTGGTGCCGGCCGGGGCCGGGGCGGCGGGCGCCGGAGCGGCGGGGACGGCGGGTGCCGGGGCGGCGGGGACGGCGGCGGAGGTCGCGGCCGCGACCGAGCCGGCGATGCCGGTCAGCCCGGCCGGGGACCCGGTACCGCCGGTGGCGCGCTGCGACGAGGAGGCCGGCGTCCCGAAGCCCGGGAAGAGGAAGCCGTCGGGCGTGCCGGGGACGCCGAAGGACGGCGTCAGCCGGGCGTAGGTCGAGGGCTGCCCGACCGCGGGGTCGCCGGAGTAGACGCCCGTGCCGCTGCCGCCGGCCACGGCCCCGGAGGCGTCCGCGCCGGCCGTGGCCATCAGCGGCGCGACGACGATCCCGGTGACGGCGAAGGACATGAGCACGCGCCACCAGAAGCGCTGCCCGGCCGTCTCCTCGGCCGGCCCGGCCGCCGTCGCCGGCTCTCCTGCCACGACGTCCTCCGTTGCGCGGTGCCGCGCGCCCATGGGTCGACCCCTTCCCGTCGCGGTGGTGAGACCGCCCTCACACCTCGGTACAACGAAGTACCAGCCCCGTGGTTGCGCGGCCAGCCGAGTCCCGCGCACGGGCGACCCGCCGCCGCTAGCGTCGGACACGTGCCCGACGGCGCCGCCCTGCGCGTGGGCACCCTCAACCTCGCCTCCGGCCGCGGCGCCGACGGCCGCGTGCTGGCCCCGGCCGCGCTCGCCGCCGCGGTCGCCGGCCTCGACGTCGACGTGCTCGCCGTCCAGGAGGTCGACGCCGGGCAGCCCCGCTCCGGCGGCACCGACCAGGCCGCGGTGCTCGCCGGCGCGCTGGACGCCGCCGACTGGCGGCACGCGGCCACCCTCACCGGGACGCCGAGCCCGTTCCGCGGCACCTGGGCCGCCGCCGACCCGCCCGGGCTGCGCGGGCCGGAGAGCGCGGCGGACGGTCCCGCGTACGGCGTCGCGCTGCTGGTCCGCCGCCCGGTGCGGGACTGGGCGGTCCTCGGGCTGGGGTCCGGCCGCGCCCGGCTGCCGCTGCGGGCGCCGGACCCGGCCACCGGCCGGCCGCGGTTGTGGTGGGTGCCCGACGAGCCGCGGGTCGCCGTCGCCGCCTGCCTGGACGGGCTGACCGTGGTCGCCACCCACCTGTCGTTCTCGCCGCCGACGGCGGTGCGGCAGCTGCGCCGGCTGCGCCGCTGGGTCGCGTCCCTCCCCGGGCCGGTGGTCGTCGCCGGTGACCTCAACCTGCCCGGCGGGGTGCCGGCGCGGCTGCTCGGCGCGACCGCGCTGGTGCGGGAGGCGAGCTTCCCGGCGCACGGGCCGCGCCTGCAGCTGGACCACCTGCTCGCGCTGGGCCGGGTGACCGCCCGGGACGCCGCCGCCCGCCGGCTGGGCGTGGGCGACCACCGGGCGCTGACCGTGACGGTCGGCTGAGCTCAGGCGGCGAGCAGCGGCCGCAGCCGGTCCATCGAGGCGGCCAGCCCCGGGTGCAGCGTGACCTGGTGCAGCGCGGCCAGCGCCACCCAGGCGACGCCGGTGCTCTCACCGTCGAGCCGCAGCCGGGCCGGGTCGAGGTCGCCGACCGGGCGGGCCAGGACGGTCGTGTAGGCCCAGCCGCCGTGGTCGTCGACCGAGCGGGCGCCGAGCAGGAGGTCCGCGGCGGCCAGCCCGAGCTCCTCCTCGACCTCGCGCAGCGCGCCCTGCTCGGGCGTCTCGTCCAGGTGCAGCGCCCCGCCCGGCGTCCCCCAGGTCCCGCCGTGGTGCGACCACAGGGCACGGTGCTGCAGCAGCAGCTCGGGGCCGTCGCCGCCGTCGCGGTGCACCAGCAGGCCGGCCGCGCCGGCCCGCCCCCAGTGCCGGTGCCCCAGGGAGCAGGTGGTCCAGCCGTCGGTGGGGGTCAGACGGATGGTCGGCACGGGACCCAGTACACCGCACTGGCAGGATCCGGGAGGACGACCGGCGACGACGACGGAGGCACCCCGCATGGCGACCACGACGACGATGGCCGAGGTCTCGGGCCTCATCGGCCAGGAGCTGGGCACCAGCGACTGGTTCGAGGTGACCCAGGACCGGGTGGACACCTTCGCCGACGCGACCGGTGACCACCAGTGGATCCACGTCGACGTCGAGCGGGCGAAGGCCGAGAGCCCCTTCGGCGGGCCGATCGCGCACGGCTACCTCACGCTGTCGCTGCTCGTGCCGCTGTTCGCGCAGGTCTTCGTCGTCACCGACACCGCGATGGGCGTCAACTACGGCCTGAACAAGGTGCGCTTCCCCTCGCCGGTGCCGGTCGGCTCCCGCGTGCGGCTGACCGCGACCCTCACCGACGTCACGCCGTTCACCGGCGGCCTGCAGCTCACCTTCGCCGCCGTCGTCGAGCGCGAGGGCAGCGAGAAGCCGGCCTGCATCGCCGAGCCGGTCTACCGCTACTACGGCTCCTGACGAAGGACCCTCCTGCCCCCCACCGCTCGCACGCTCGCGGCGGGCCCCTGCAGGAGGGCCGAGGAGCAGGACGAATAACGTGTCTCGCATGCGGGTCGCCGTCTTCACCGGCAGCCGGCCGGGGCCGGAGTCGCACCGGAAGGCCGCCGCGGACCTGGCCACGGGCCTGGCCGAGGCCGGCGTCGGGGTCGTCTACGGGGGCGGGCACGTCGGGCTGATGGGCGTCGTCGCCGACGCCGCCCTGGCCGCAGGCGGCGAGGTGGTCGGGGTGATCCCGCAGCACCTGGTCGACGACGAGCTGGCCCACCCCGGCCTGCCGCGGCTGGAGGTGGTGACCTCCATGCACGAGCGCAAGGCGCGGATGGCCGAGCTCGCCGACGCCTTCGTCGCCCTGCCCGGGGCCGCGGGCACCCTCGAGGAGCTGTTCGAGGCCTGGACCTGGGGGATGCTCGGCCTGCACGCCAAGCCGGTGGTGCTGCTCGACGTCGACGGGTTCTGGGCGCCGCTGCTGGCCCAGCTGGGCCGCATGGCCGACGACGGCTACCTCGAGCGGCGCCGGCTCGACGCGCTCGGCGTGGTCACCGACGCGGCCGGGCTGCTCGCCTTCGTCGAGGCCTACGAGCACCCGCCGCGGAAGTGGGCGCCCACCCCGCCCTAGCCCCGGGCGCGGTCCCAGCTCGGGCCGGCGATGCCCTGCGCCTCGGCCTCCAGCTGCCAGGCGCCCTTGCCGTCGACCGACTCGCGGATGACGTCGGCGTGGCCGGCGTGCCGGGCCTGCTCCTCGATCTGGTGCAGGAGCAGCCAGCGGACGGTGAACACGGTGCCCTCGGGCAGCCAGCGCGCGACGCCGTCGGGGACCGCGACCACCCGGTCCAGGTCACGCTCGGCGCGCACGACCTCCTCGGTCTCGCGCGCCACCTCCGCCTGGCGGTGCAGCAGGACCTCCACGGTCTCGCCGGGGGCGACGGTGAACCCGGCCATCCACTCGGCCTGCGGATCGCCCTCCACCGCGTGCGGACGGCGCCCGACCCGCCCGGCGAGGTTCGCCCGCTCGCCCTGCGTCACGTGCTTGAGCAGCGCGGACAGCGACAGCTCGCTGGCGCTGGGGGTCGCGCGCGCCTGCTCCTCGGTGAGCCCGTACAGGGCGTTGCGCAGCGCGGTGCGCTGGTTCGCCAGCAGGCGCAGCAGCAGCTCGTGCTCGGCGGGTGCGGTCACGCGGGCCATCCTGCGCCGGTCGGGCGGAACGGGACAGCGCCCGGCTGGCCGCCGGCCGCGGTGCTGCCTAGCGTCGCCCCCGTGGAGCGCTGGGACGTCGTCGTGGTGGGGGGCGGCCCGGCGGGCGCGGCGGCGGCGCTGGCCGCGCGGCGCGACGGCGCCTCGGTGCTCGTCCTCGACCGGGCCGACTTCCCGCGCGACAAGGTCTGCGGCGACGGCATCGCCCCCGAGGCGCTCGACGTGCTCGCCGGGCTGGGCGCCGACGTCGCCGCGCTGACCGCCGGCTACGCGCCCGCGCCGCGGCTGTCCCTGCGCTCGCCCGGCGGCGCGGCGGTGGAGCGGGCCACGCACCGGCCGTCGTCGGTGGTGCCGCGCGAGGTGTTCGACGCCCGGCTGCTCGCCGCGGCCCTCGGCGCGGGGGCGGGGTTCCGGCGGCACGCCGTCCGCCGGGTGACGCCGGGCCGCGACGGCGTCGACGTCGACGGGGTGCTCACCGCCGGGGTGCTCGTCGGCGCGGACGGCGCGGAGTCCGTCGTCCGGCGGGCCCTGGGCCTGCCGCGCAACCCCGACGACCGGATGGCGGTGGCGCTGCGCGGCTACGCGCCCGAGCTGCCCGGCCAGGGCGGCACCCAGGTGCTGGTGACCACCGAGCAGCGCTGGCCGGCCTACGCGTGGTCGTTCCCGCTCGGCGACGGGCGGGCCAACGTCGGCTACGGCGAGCTGGTCTCCGGCGGGGCCACCCGGGCGGCGCTGGTGGAGGGGCTGCGCCGGCTGCTGCCCGGGGTCGAGCCCGAGGGACTGCGGGCGCACCGGCTGCCGCTGTCCACCGGCCGGCCGCGGCAACCCGACGGGCGGGTGCTGCTGGCGGGCGACGCGGCGTCGCTGGTCAACCCGATGACCGGCGAGGGGATCTTCTACGCGGTGCTGTCCGGGGCGCTGGCCGGCGCGGCCGCCTCGGCGGGGGCGGCCGCGGGCGCGGTGCACCGGCGGGCGCTGCGGCGGCGGCTGGGCGCGCACCACCGGTCGGCGTCGGCGGCGTCGTGGCTGAGCCGCTGGCCGCGGGTGATGGACGCGGCGTTCCGCGCGGCGGCGGCCGAGCAGCGGGTGTTCGACGACGTCGTGGCGCTGGGCCTGGCCGACGGCCGGCTGACCGCCCGCACCCTCGCGGCCGCGGCCCGGCGGCTCCGGTAGTCGTCTCTCGCGCGCGGAAGACGGGACCGTCAGGCGGGGGCGACCTCGACGCGGCCGCGGCCGGCGCGCTTGGCGCGGTACAGGGCCCGGTCGGCGGCGGCGTAGAACTCGCGCATCCCGACCGCGGCGCCGCGGGCGTGCGCCACCCCGACGCTCACCGACATCGCCAGCAGGCTGCCGTCGGGGAGCCCGAGCGGCGTGGACAGCACCGTCCCGAGCACCGAGTCGGCGCGGGCGACGGCGACCTCGGCGGTGCAGCCGGGCAGCAGGACGGCGAGCTCGTCGCCGCCGAGCCGGGACAGGACGGCGTCGCCGGCGCGGATCTGCCGCCGGATGATCCCGGCGAGGTGGACCAGCGCGTCGTCGCCGACCGGGTGGCCGTGCTGGTCGTTGATCTGCTTGAACGAGTCGACGTCGAGCAGCAGCAGGGCGGTGCCGTCGTCGGCGGCCGGGCCGGTGAGCGCGACGGTGAGCGCGTCGTCGAAGACCCGGCGGTTGACCAGGCCGGTGAGGGTGTCCACGGTGGCCTGCTGCTCGAGCGCCTCGACCAGCCGCTCCTGCACCGCGCAGGCGCGCTCGAGCATCGCGGCGACGACGGTGAGCACGACGCCGGTGAGCAGGACGTCGGACAGCGCGACCTCCAGCGGCACGAGCAGCGGCACCACGACCGCGTTGGCGACCACGGCGGAGGTGGTGACGGCGACGACCGCGGTGCGGCGCAGGTGCGCGGCGGCCCAGAGCACGGGGAAGGCGAGGAAGGCCTGCGCGCCGGCCGAGGAGTCCTGGGTGACCAGGTTGAGCCCGCAGGCCATGAGCGTGCCGGCCACCCCGACCGCCACGAACACCCCGGCGCGGTCCAGCCGGGCGGGGTCGGTGAACCGGACGACCAGGGCGAGGACGACGAGGAACGCGACCCCGATCCAGGTCGAGGCCACGGTGAGCGCGCTCGCGGCGTTGGCGCCGACGAAGCTGACCGCGCCCAGCACGGCGGCGGACACGCCGATCATGAGCACGAGGGACCGTGCCGCGGCAGCAGGCTGCCGGGCTCTCAGTCCCCGGGGGATGGCCACACTCCGTCTTCGGCAGCGACGGCCCCCCGGATGAGCCGACCCACCCGCAGGGGTGAGACCTCCCCCGGCGTGTCCCGGGGACGCGCCGACCGGCCGCCTCCTCCGGGTCAGTCGCGCCGGCGCGCCTCGCCGGCCGCCGTCCGCACCGCCGCCCGGAGCCGGTCGGCCAGGCCGGGCGGGCAGCAGCCGGGGTCGACGAGGACGTCGTCGGCGCCGGCGGTGAGCAGCCGCGCCCGGGTGGCGCGGTCGGCGTCGTCGCAGAGCACGAGGACGGCGGTCCCCGGCGCGGTCCCCAGCCCCGCCACCCGGTCGACGGCGTCCCGGCCGCGGCCGGTCACGAGCAGGACGGCGTCGGCCTCCGGCGCCGCGACCCCCGGCACGGCGACGGAGAGGCCGTCGCGCAGCAGGACGCCGCGCAGCGCCCGGCTGCGGGCGTCGTCGGGCGCCACCAGCAGCACGACCGGCTCCCGGCCCGCCCCCGCCGACCGGTCCCCGACGGCCTGCAGGGCGGCGCCGGCGGCGGCGACCGCGCCGGCCAGGTCCTCGGGCGGCACCGGCCGGGCGAGGTGGTGGCCCTGCAGGTGGTCCACGCCGAGCTCGACCAGCCGGGCCGCCTGCACGCGGGTCTCCACGCCCTCGGCGGTGACCTCCAGCCCCAGGCAGTGCGCGAGCGTGACCAGGGCCGTGAGGATCGGCTGGTCGCCGGCACCGTCACCGACCTGCTGCACGAACGAACGGTCGATCTTGATCCCGTCGACGGGCAGCGCCTGCAGCAGGCCCAGGGAGGACCAGCCGGTCCCGAAGTCGTCGATGGCCACCCGGACGCCCGCGGCGCGCAGCTCGTCGAGCTGGCCGACCACCCGGGGCCCGGCCTCGAGGAACACCGTCTCGGTCACCTCGAGCAGCACCTGCCCGGGGCGCACGCCGGTGCCGGCGAGGACGCCGAGGACCGCCGTCGCGAAGTCCGGCTCGCGCAGCTGCACCGGCGAGACGTTGACCGAGAGCGACCGGCGCCGGTCCGCCGCCAGCCAGCCGGACAGGCGCAGGCACGCGGTGCGCAGCACCTGCTGGCCGAGCTCGCCCACGAGCCCGCTGCGCTCGGCGACGGGCAGGAAGTCCGCCGGCAGCGCCAGGCCACCGGGACGCGGCCAGCGCACCAGCGCCTCGACCCGGGTGGCCGCGCCGGCGCGGACGTCGACCAGCGGCTGCAGGTGGACGACGAGCCCGTCGTCCTCGAGCGCCTGCCGGAGGCCGTTCTCGACGTCCGCGCGGGCGAGGACGGCCGTCGACATGGCCGGGTCGAAGACCGCGTGCCGCCCCTTGCCGGCCCGCTTGGCGGCGTACATCGCGATGTCGGCCTGCTGCAGCAGCACGTCGGCGGGCACGTGCTCGCCCCCGGCGCTGCGGGCCAGGCCGATGCTGCCGCTGGGCACCACCTGCCGGTCGCCGAACCGGACCGGGGCGTCGAGGGCGGCGCCGATGCGCCGGGCGACCTGCTCCCCGTGGTCGGCCTCGGCCAGGACGACGGCGAACTCGTCCCCGCCGAGGCGGGCGACCGTGTCCTCGGGCCGGACGCAGCGCGTGAGCCGCTCGGCGACCTCGACCAGCAGCCGGTCGCCGACCTGGTGGCCCAGCACGTCGTTGACGTCCTTGAAGTCGTCGAGGTCGACCAGCAGCACGCTCACGCCGGCGGGCGAGCGCGCCTCGAGGGCGTGGGCCAGCCGGTCGGCGAACAGCGCCCGGTTGGCCAGCCCGGTGAGCGGGTCGGTGAACGCCAGCCGGCGCAGCTGCTCGGCCTGCCCGGCCAGCTCCGCGGCGGCCCGGGCGGCCGCCAGCTCGGCCGCCTTGCGCTCGGTGACGTCGGTGGCGGTGCCGTGGACGCGCACCTCCGCGCCGCTCCCGTCCCGCTCGACGGCGGCGCGGCAGGCCACCCAGCCGGTGCTGCCGTCGGCGCGCAGCACCCGGTGCTCCAGGCCGTACTCCTCCCGGCCGGCGCGGACGTCGGCGAGCAGCCGCAGCAGCTCGGCCCGGTCCTCGGGGTGCACCCGCGCCAGGTAGCCCTCGACGGTCGGCACCAGCGCGCCCGGCGGCACGCCGAAGATGCGGTACACCTCGTCGGACCAGGTGACCGTGTCGGTGACGACGTCCCAGTCCCACCGGCCCAGCCGCGCCACCCGCTGCGCCTCCAGCAGCCGCCGCTCGCTCTCCTGCAGGCGCGCCTCGATCGCCACCCGCTCGCTGACGTCCTGCGCCGTGCCGACCAGCAGCACGGCGTTGCCGGCGTCGTCCCGGGTGACCGACCCGCGGGCCCGCACCCAGATGAGCGCGCCGTCGCCGCAGACGACCCGGTGGTCGAAGTCGAACACCCCGCCCGCGGCGAGCGCGGCGAGGATCGCCTGCTCGGCGCGGCCCCGGTCGTCGGGGTGGACCATCTGCATGCAGATCTCGAAGGTCGGCGTCACCACGGCGGGGTCGAGCCGGTAGACGGCGAACAGCTCGTCGCTGAAGGTCACCGCGCCGGTGCGGACGTCCCACTCCCAGCTGCCCATCGCGGCCAGCCGCTGCGCCTCGGCGAGCCAGCGCCGGCTGCGGGCCAGCGCGCGGACCGGGTCCTCGGGCGCGGGGTCCTCCGGCGCCGCGCCTGCGCTCATGCCACTCCCCGGACCGGTCCGACTCGGATCTCCGTGCGGAGGGGCACGTTAGGGGACGGGAGGGGTGCGCAGCACCGATCGGCGCGCGAGCGGAGGGCGTGGGATTCGAACCCACGATGGGTTTGACCCCATAGCGGTTTTCAAGACCGCTTGACGAGTGTCCGGCTCAGGTCGTCACGGGTCACCCGCGACTGTTCCAGCAGGTCAACGAAGAGATGAAGAACCACTTCGGGTCGCCCTAGGCCGCCGTTGATCACGTCCGCTGTCAGCGCGCCGTCAGCGCATGCCAAGGCATTGAGGATGCCCGCCGCCCCGGCCGAGTAGTGATTGCTCGACCGCAACACCGCGTAGGACGTGTCGGGCTGGACTGTTCCGGTCCGCGCTGGACACTCGGGGTAACCGCCTTGCCGGGCGATGACTGCGCCGGACATGAGATAGGTCCTGGACATCCAGTCAGCACTCCGGGCAATTGACCTCCGGACTTAAGGCAGGCAACGTTCTCCCGGAGATGCCCACGATGGGACGCCTCCGCGAGGTCCTCTAGTGGGCAGAGGGCTACCGCTGCCGCTGGGCCTTCAGCTCCTTTGCGACCTCCATCACGGCCTTCTCCACGCGTGCAAGGGTGCCCGGACCTGCCGCCACGTGGTGCCTGAACGCCTCAAACGAGAACGTGTACCGCAGAGGCTCAACCGGCCCGAACGGCCCCTCGCACGTCACGGTGACTTCTCGATCCGGCTCCGACCGGCCGCCGTTGAAGTAGTTGTGACCCACGCCGAGATGCCAGGTCATAGCGCGACCTGGCGGCAGGTACGAGATGCCCTTGTCGAGTGCTGTGAACGATCCCTCGTCCCTGGTGCCTATCTGCTCCAACGGGGGGACAAAGGTGACACGCACGTTCCGCGCGATGGTGCTCCCCCGGTTTTCCAAGGTCACCTCAAACATCTGGCCCTGCCCGCTGTCCGGACGCACATCGGCCACGACATAGGGCTGTGACTGGTCACGCCACATCTGCTCTTGCAGTTCGTTCTGCCTGTGCGCGGCTGCCACCTGCTCCCGAGCGGCGGCAACGGATTCACGGGCCGCCGCGGCCTGCTCCTGCGCGCTGGTGGCCGCTTGGCGGGCGCTTCTAGCCTGCTTGAACGCGAAGAAGATTCCTACGACCGACACCACCGCCGACACAACGATGGCAATGATGGCCACGGTCACTTCGTCGCTCATGGGCAGCCCCGTCTCCGTCATCACACCGACAGTTGGCCGAAGTCTCACAGGGCGGGTGACAGCGACGCGCCAGGGCGTGGGACGAGTGTCTCCTCAGGATGCCGCGACCTTCTGCGCTGCGCGGATGCCACTGCCGCCAGAGCCATCGTGGCCTGAGGCTTCCGTCCGGCCGGTTGGGTCTACTCAGGCGCTCATGTTCTGGGCGACCTGCACCATCGCACTGCGGAGTGCTGACGCGGTCTTCTCGTCCAGGGTCGCTCCCGCAGCCAGTTCCCGGGCCAACTCTCGGAGATTGCGCTGGGCCCTGGTGGCGGCACCGGTGGCGCGGCCAACATCGCCTGCAGTTGTTGCCACGGCAACCGGTTGGGCCAGCCTGTGCGCCACGGTGAGCCACTGGTCGCGACGGGCGTGAGGCACCAGCCAGGATGCTGTGACGTCCCGCGTCCCGGACAAGGCGTCGCCGATGACGGCAGCCATGTGGGGCACCTCCCCCAGCGCCGCCAGCGACTCCGGCGGCAGCGCCGCGAGCACCTCGGCCCTCTCGGTCTGACGCTCGCCCCAGTCCTCAGTGCTCCGCGGAAGGCGCGTCCACAGCGCGGGCAGCGTCTCGGCAGGTTCCTTGAGCACCTGCAGGCAGAGCGCCAACCCACGAGCCCGCAGCGCGTTCCACTGGCGTGGACTCCATCCCGCCGAAGCAGTCCACCTTCTGGGCTCTGATTCGTTGAGGATCCACCGGCCACTACGCAGGTAGGTCTTGAGAGTGGGAGGCCGGGGGGAGACTCCCTCAAGCAGTCCAATCTCCAGTTCCGCGACGACCCACTCGAACACCGCAGCAGCCCAGGGCTCAAGCGCCGGTCCCTTCATCTGCAGCAGGTGCAGATCACGCCAGGGGGCGTAGAAGAGCGGCCAAGGCGGCTTCGGCGTGACCGCAGGAACCACGAGCCGGGCCGTGTCGATGGCCTGCATGTCTCGCGATGCCTGCTCGGCGGCGGCTACCTGTCCTGCTGCGGCCAGACCCGTGAGGGTGGCGGTGAGCAGGCGTCCTAGGCGGACCCTGCTGTCCTCCGTATCTGCACCGAGCCAGTCGTTCGGGGACTTCAGGAGCCGCCGCCGCCAGCGAGCGGACCCGTCGGGCAACGCGCTCGCTGCCGTGACAACGTCTACGAGGAGGCTGGTGGGATAGAAGCGCGCATCCGCCGCCCACTCCTCGGACTCGTCCGCGTCAGCCTCGATCAAGCGGACAAAGCCACGGATGAGGGCGGCAGCCGATGTCCGTCCGTGGCGTTCGTGTATCGCCGCGATGGCCTTCAACTCCGCCATCACGATCGCTGGTCCGGCGAACGTCGCCCGCAGCAACTCGTCGCTGAAACACTGGAAGAGCCGGTCTTCGTCCGTTTCGGTCAGCGGCTCTTGCAGCGAGGCCCGCGCCATGCTGTAGGGCGCGTGAGTCCAACCCCAGCGCTCCAACTGTTCCTTGGTCACCTCCGCGCGCCTACGGAAGTAGGTGGCTCGGGACCACCCATCCCCGGATGCCCCCCGAACCCGCAGGAGATCGAGCACATCCCGAGGCTCGATGTCATCGCGCGCGACGCCTCCGTCGATGAGACGGGCCACCTGTCGGCCCGCCGCGCGCTCGACGACGAAGGCACGAGCCCTGCCGCGAGGTGTCGAGGAGGCAGCGTCGTCCGACTGCATCCAACCCTCCCCACCTGGAGTCTCAATTAAGGAAGTGGACGATACGCGACTCGGGCGTGCTCTGCATCGCTCACTAGTCCCGACGCCGAACCGCTCGGCGCATCGAAGGGAGCACCCCATGTCGTTTCTGGCCCGCATCACCCGACCGCTGGTCCGAGTCGTAACCCGCGTCATGGAAGTGATCACCGACCCGCGCGTGCGCGACGCTGCTCGAAGGGCCCGCCCGGCCCTCCAGCGCCTGTGGCGGGAGGTCGTGCGCGCCTGGAACGGGTCGAGTCCAAGACTCCGTTCCGTCGCCGTCTGAACTTCAGGACGCGGTCACCGCCGCGCTTCCAAGCGCGGCGGTGACCGACACATCGCAGGGACGGGCTACACCCCTTCCTGTACACCTTGTTCACATAGGGCAGCGGCATCCCACCTGACGTGCCTTCGACCAAGCCGATGCTGCGCATCTGTCCCATCGGGCGGGACACTCCCCCTCAGGCCCTCCCTGATCCGTCGCCCGTTCGAGGCCAGTCCTCTTGCATCCACGCAAGCGCCGGAGTCGCTGTGCATAGCACGCGACGTCACAGCCTTCCCAGCGGCAGGTCCCGGAGCAACCCATATGCAAGGGCTAAAGCATCACCCGCCATTTCAGGGGCAACCGCACCTGCAATGTCACGGGCAACCGGAGCCGCTGAAGACGAGGCATCCGGACCTACCTTTTTACAGGCGCCTGAACCCGCGATTAGGTTGGTTCGGGTTTACTGGAGACGCCAGGCAGGGCCAACAGACGGCGACGCCTGCCACCTACCACGGGCAGTCATCCGACTCAGCCTCTGAAAGGACGGCCGACTCCCCACTAGCAGAGGCATCGCAGACCTGTGGCTTCACTGCCGGGAGCACCGCCGCTGCGGCTCGCTCGGCGATGACTCGTAGGCGGTCGGCGTGCTCGCGACCTCCCCCGATCCAGGCGTTGGGGATGAAGCCGTCGTCATCACCTTCTGCGACGTGGGCACTCGACCGAACCCACTCCCCCTGAACGGCGCGCGCAACGTTCAAGTCAGCGAGGACGGCTGCGCGTGCAGCCGCGGAATCCCAGCGTTGTTGCACCTCCTTTTCCGCTCGGTTCCGCACTTTCGCCGCCAGTGCCTCCACGTCCTCCACGGAATAGCCACGACCTTGGAGTTCGGCAGCCACCTCGGCGGCTGCCGCATCTCCAGCGGCTCGGACTCCCCGCTCCATGCGGGCTTGCAGAACCGGTTCGACCGCCTCGCGCCACCCGGTCGCGGGACGCCACAGATCGCTGCTTTCCTCTGGCTTCCACGGCTCCGTTGCGGCTTTCCGCCCTGACTTGGGTACGGGCACCAGGACAGCCTCCCGCACGAGCGGCACACGCCAGAGGGCATGCCGATTTCGGATGACGCCGGTGTTGTCGCGGTAGGAGCCGCCGCCTACCTGCCAAAGCAGCGCGGGAAACCATGCGTAGCCCGTCGCGTTGGGCAGGCCGCGGAGTCGTCGGGTGCGGGTCACCGCACGGTCCCTCCACTGCTTCGGATCGCCGATCTCCGGCCAGACACGGCTGCCGAGCGCGGTCATCGAGAGGAAACCACCCCCGTCGACCTTGCGCTGGTTCTGCGCCTGATGGGAAGGGTCGAGGAAGGCCCCGCTCGGAAGGCTCACCTCCGCCGTGGCATCCGGCGTGAGGATCTCGTCGCAGATATGGATCAAGACGAGTTGGTCATGGGTACCGGCTGGCGTGAAGTCTCGAATGAACTTGCCCAGGACGAGGCTCATCGCAACCCGCCCGTGCCGCTCAGGACGAGGCTGATCTGCCCCAATCCCCGCCAGGGGGCGCGAGGACGTCGTGCGTAGGCCATCAAGGACTCCTTACGGGCGAGAATCTGTCCGGCGCCTGTACGGGCCGGAGGTCGAACAGGTCTATCGGCAGCCCGTCAGCAGGGCTGACCCGATTCGGGATCTTCATTTCGAGCCGGTCTAAGGCCCTGGAAGCGACCATCGCCGCCCAATGGTTGACGCGGGCGCATGCACGTGGCGCCTCGCGCCTGCCCGGAAGGTCCTGAGGACACACGAAGAAATGTCGGCATACCGGCTTAGCCTCTGCCTGTGGCGGAGGACGATTACTCGGGTGGCCGAGCCGTGGTCCTTGCCGCTGCGGCGACCGCGTTGGGGCGGGACCTCAGCGAGTCGGCGGGCAGAGCAGACTGGCTGCATTCCATCGTTGAGGCCACGTGGATTTTGAGCGAAGCCTCTGAGTTGTCCGCTGCCCTCGGCGAGGGACTGCACCATGTTGGCCAATGGCTCGACCGACAAGCCGGAGAAGGGCGCATTGGCGTGCCTTACGGCCCCTACGCCGGACACTCTGATGAGGCCGTCGGTGTGGTGCTCGCCTACCTGGAGACGGTGTGCGCGGTGCTGGGTCAGGCAGCCGTGGGGCTGCGGGCTGCTCACGTCGTTGCGGAGATGTTGCAGAAAATCGAGGACGGTGCCGACCTAGGGCTCAATGCCCCGGCCCCTCATCCGGGCACGTCCACAGATGTGGACGGCACTACGTCCGAGGGCACCCCCAAGGCAGCCATCCTGCCTTTCCGCCGGACAGCCACGGCCAGACCTGATGTCTTGAAGTGGACGACCCAAGGGGCGACCAGCCCGGCGGGTCCCCTAGTTCCTGCGACGAGCAGGGACAGGGCTACAGCCGAGCCCGCGTGTCGCGAGGCGGGGGACATCCGGCTCGCTGGGCGGGCTGAACGTCGTACCACTGAGTCCCAGCAAGGGATCTCCGAGCGGTGAGGCGACGCCGTCTCATTTCGGCATGTAGATAAGACGCGACGAGCCGCCTCCTTTGAAGGCGTACTGGCATCAGCCCAGGTTGGAAGGGGAAGAAGATGCCAGGGACCAGTAAGGACTGGGATGCGTTCCACCGACGGGAGCGCCTCTACATCCAGGTGGAGAGACCTCCCTTGCTCGGTCGGGAACGCCTTGCAGAGGCCGTCACCGCCTTCATGCAACGAACCGGCGAGGGGGGGCGTCGGTCGTGACGACCGGCGCGCCGCCCCGCCGTAGCCGCCTATCCCATCGGCAACCCACGCTTCGCTTGGGCCGAGAACTCCATGTGCTCGACGTGGAGAACCTCCTCGGTGGACCGATCATCTGCGCCGGGTGCGTCGTCGCTACGGCTCGTGCGTTCGCCGACGCGGCAGCAGGTCAGGGCGTCGTCTTCTCTGTGGTCGGCGCCAGCCACAGCCTCGGGGTGCTGACCGCTGCAGGAGCCTGGCCTTCCGCACGTCATGTCTGGACGCCCGGCAAGAACGGCGCTGATCACTCTCTCCTGGACGTACTCGCTGAGGACGTCAGCGCCCGTTTCCAACGGGTCGTGATCGGCTCGGGCGACAGCGTCTTCGCCCCGAGAGCCGAGTCCCTGCGTATGAAGGGCTGCCATGTCACGGTTGTCGGGCGACGTGGCGCCGTGAGCCGCCGAACGCGATTGGCCGTTCAGGACGTGCGCTTCATCTCGGCGCCGCGCTGTAAGCCCAGACACGTTGGGGAAGCGGGCTGAAAGCCGGTGGCGAGGACCTGGAGGCCGAGTCAACACCGGTCGGGTCCATCGCTCGCGCGTTGATTCACTTGCCTCGCTTGGAGGACAGTCGCTGTGCGGCTCGGCATCGTTGTCGGCTGCGCCCGAGCCGCTGAGCCGCGGGCTCCTCAGACGGACGTGACGGAGGCGCCCACTCCGTCACGCCGCTGTAGAGCGAGGAGTGCCGCGGCCGGATCAGGCGCGCACAGCGGCCGTCGCCCGCGGCGAAAGCCGGGCGCCGCACCCGGCGCGGCCACTGTGTGAGTGTCTAGAGCCCGAGGCGACCGGAGGCGGGATCGGCCCACCGCGTCGAGGCGTCGTAGCCGCGCATCACCGTGATGCTCTTCCAGCGTCCGGTCCGGGCAATCTCCGGCTCGGGCACTCCGGCGAGGTATGCCTGGGTGGCGTAGCCGCGTCGCAGTGAATGGCTGGATAGGGCCTCCTGGCTCACCCCGGCGTGCGCGGCGGCCCGGTGCAGGATGAGCCGCACCGAGGATCGCGACATCCGCGTGCCACCAAGGCGCTGGCCGCGCCCCTTGCCCACGGCGCGAAAGAGCGGCCCCTCGGTAAGGCCCTGAGCGGCCAGCGCCGCGGTCCACGCCTGCAGCGCCCGCACCGGGCAGGTGCTGGCGCGGACGCCGGGCGCCAGCGCGAGGACCTCGCCGTCGCCGAGTTGGTCGGTCTTGGAGAAGCGGATCGTCACGTCCAGACCGCCATGTCCGGCCGCACTCAGGTCGCCGACGTCCAGTCCGCAGGTGTCCGAGGCGCGTAGCCCAAGGGCGAACGACGTGAGTATCAGCGCCCTGTCTCGTGTTCCGGCCAGTCCAGCGGGCAGGTCCTCGACGAGCGCCCGCACCTGGGATGTGGTCAGCGCCCTCGCCTTGCGGGGGCGATGGCCGTTGCGGATGGCCTCGCGGCGGATGCCGCGCATGACCGCCCGCACCCCCGCACTGTGTGCGGGGTTGAGATGCCCGGCGGAGCGGTGCGCGTCAGCGAGCCCGGTCAGACGCCGCTCGATCGTCTTGGGGGCCGCACCGGCGTCGGCGAGGGAGGACAGCCAGGCGGCGATGACGATCGGATCTACCGGCAGTGTGGTGGGGAAACCGCGTCCGCTGGCCCAGCGGGTGAAGGCGCGCCAGTCGTCGGCGTAGGCCAGCCGGGTGTTGTCGGCCTTGGCCGCCGCCACGTAGCGCTCGACCGAGTGCAGGTCGCCGGGCAGGACGAGCACTCCCTCAATGGCTGCTTCACCAATAGGAGATTGGCTGTTGTCCTGTTGTGTCGGGCTGGTGATCGGACCCCTCCCCGGGCTCATTTCACACGCCATAGGAGATGGCTATGCAGCGCGAACCGTACGGTCCGCTACCGACACTTCGGGGATGGTCGGTGGCGACGGCGGGAACGGCGCAGGACGCGCTTCCGACGTCCCCTCCGGTTGCCGGGCCAAGCGCCGACCGCGCGCTAGCGTTCGCCCGCTGACACCACCGCCGAGAGGACCGCATGTCCACGCCCCCCATCGACGACTCGACCACTCCGCGCGATCCGCTGCTGGACGACCCATCCGGCACGCGCGACGAGCGAGAGTTCGACCTGGCGTCCGACGGCCCGCTGGGCCCCCGGATTCACGTCGAGCCCTGCCCGCTGTGTCCCGGGGAGGTGCGGCCGGTGACACCCCGCGCAGCAGACGGGTCACGGCGTTTCGAATGCGACAACTGCGCGTACAAGGCCCGCCGAAACTGGGCGCTGTACGAGGGCTGACGCACCGCACTGCGGGCGGCGTCGCCCTCCCTCAAGGGAGGGCGACGGCACCCACGGCGCCTTCCTCAGCGCCCGGATTGCCAGCGCCAGATTGCGTGATCGAGCACCCGCACCGGTACGCCCAGCCGCGCAGCGGCAGCGCGCACCAGCGCGGCAGCCGCTCGGGGGGTCACCACGCGGTCGACGGCGTCGCTGACGAAGCCGCAGATCATCCGGTCGGGCTTGACCTCGTCGGCGCCCGCGACCAGGAGCAGGTTGCGCCAGCCCGCCTCACTGGAGGTTTGGCCAGGCAGTCGCCGCCAGCCACCCTTCAGCGCGCCGCCATCCTCAGCAGCGACTGCCAGCAGTCGGTCGGGAGTCTCGACGCGGTGCTCCGCGAGCAGTTGCGCCGCCTGCAGCAGCGCTACCGCCTTGAGCGGCGCCCTCGGGTGTGTCGAGGTGCGGTGTCGGGTGGCGATCCGTGCCGCGAACTCGTCAGCGCCGCCCAGTCCGGTGATGACCGCGACGAGATCGGAGGCGGTGTCCCGCTCCGGGTCGGCGCCGCTGGCTCGACGGTGCGCCCGGTAGGCGGCGAGGACGGGCACGACGTGCCTGTCGTAGTGGAGCGTCAGATTCCACACGGAATCGATCAGGCACAGCGCAAGCCCGTTCCGGTATCCGGGCGGGTCCCGCCACCGCGAAGGATCACCCAGATGTTGGCGGATGTAGGCCAGGAGCCGCTCAAGACCTGGCTCGGCATCCTCGCCCATGGACGATCCCTCCCCGGGTCCAGGTCCTTCCACCACGGGGACGCCCCTCGCCGAGTGATCATCACTGGCGAGGCTCGGATCTTGGAGTGCCATCGCTCTCCCGGGGGATCGGCGGCGCCCGGACAGCGAGCGTCCCCGCCGAGTCACAGCGCCGCGCTAGGCACCGACCCGCACCGCTCGGATCGCGAGTGGACGCGCAAGTCGCGCAGTCCAGGGACCAGCGCCTCCCAGTGCAGTGCCTCGAACCAGTCATGCACCCGGGTGAAGGCGGCCTCTCCCCCGGGCAAGTCGTCGCCGTAGAACCCCGCCACCTCCTCCGCGGACAGAGCGAGGGCGGGGCCACGCCAGCCACAGACGCAACCCAGCAGAACCCGGTCGATCGGGCGGTCCAGCCAGCAGGCGACCTCCCGACCGTGACGCAGGGGAACAAACGACAGCGCGTGACTCACGGCACCAGGACCAAGTCGAGGCTCGGCAGGCGGAAGCAGACGCTCGCGACCCGACTGGATGTCATGCAAACACGAGCCGCGCCCTGCCCCTCCGTGAGCATCGCCGCCCGAGCATCGCCGCAGCGGGAACGGCCGAACGGCGACCTGCCGCGCAGGCGGTGCTGACGGACCCGGACGGAGGGATGTTCCGTGCCCCGCGGCGACATTCCGTTGAGGGAACGACGCGGTCGCCGCGACGGCTGTTCAGCCAAATCCACTCTCTCTCCCCTGCGAACGTCCGGCGTCGTCACGATCAAGTGTCGCCGAAGGGGCCGACAAATTGCGCACCAAAGTGCGTAACGCACCTCTCTCACCGTTAGCCAGCCTCATGGAGGAGTACCCACCGCCATTGATCGGCCATGAACGGTGGTCTGTCCTGGCAGGGACATGCCCCCGCGCATGCGCACGAGGCAGCGCCCGCGTCATCGCGCCAAGCAGGCCGGCCCCTCGTCCGCCGGAGCGCTCTGTCCAGGGTCATACCGCGCCAGGGTGGGGACCCACCAGCCGCTGAAACCGGCCAGCCGCCTTCGGTGAAAAACCGGCGGCTCATGTCGAGAACCCTCACGTGACACCCGGCCGCGGACCGCACCTCCATGCCAGCCAGACGCCAATGGTGGCGTTCAGCGGCCTTCGCGTGCGGTCTTGCGGATCGCGCAGCATCCGCCCGCCGCCCAGCGGCGCACAGCGCCCCCAACGCCCCGGGCACCGACACAGTCGCCACTAGGCCTTGCCCCTACACCACCGTTCAGGAGCAACACGATGACCGCCAACCCGTTCCGGGGCTCACCCTCCGCGACCGTCCCCACCTCATTCCCGAGCCGCCCCCGGCGGCGTAGCGAGGAGGGATCGATCCGTCGTCTCGCCTCCGGGCGTTGGCAGGCACGCCTGCCCGCCCGGCTGGGCGGCGGCAGCATCGGCACCTACGTCAGCGCGGCGGAGGCCCAGCGTGCCCTGCGTCGCGCTATCAGCATGGAGGGAGACCCGTTGACTGGCCTCGCCCAGCCATCCGGAACCGTCGCCGACCTCGTCGCGGCCTATCTCCACGCCCGTTGGCCGAACCTCGCAACGACGACCCGGACGACCTACCGGGCTCACCTCGATCGCCGAATTCGCCGCTACTCCCTGGGGCAGATCCGCGTCGCTGCCCTCACCCCGGCGGACGTGGACTGCTGGCAGCAGATGCTGGCGGCCGATGGCTTCGCTGCCACCACTCGGGACGCGGCACAGGCCCTGCTCAAGCAGGCATTTGACTGGGCAGTGCGCCTGACCCACCTCTCGCTGAACCCCGCCGCCGCGGTCGTGCCTACGTTGGCGAGGCCCCGTGCCTCACCGGGAGCACACGGCATGGGGCCGACGCGAGAGATCCCCGACGAGGCCACCGTGGCCAGGGTGATCGCAGCGATCCCGGGTCGGGCGGACCGACTGCTGGCCCTAGTGCTCGCGTGGGCGGGGCTCCGGATGTCTGAGGCGGCCGCACTTTCCTTTGACGGATCGGTACACCCGACGCGGCCTGCGCTCGTGATCGACCGCCGCGTGGCCATCACCGGGCGCGCCCCCCAGTGGTGGGTCGACCCGCACCGCCCCCGCCAGGTCCCCATCCCGACGCCCCTCTGGCTGGCTCTCCTCGTCCACCGGCGGGCCATCGACTCCAGTACTCCCACCCCATCGCGCGGGTTGTTCTCGGCGCCCCCTGCGCCAGGCTGCAACGACGCCCCCGGGCCGTGGACGTCGGCGCACTGGGCGCGGGCCGTCTGGCGACGCGCGGTCTCAACAGTTTGCGCAGAGGCGCCCGCGGCACGGACCCTGCGCACCCTGGCGACCTACCGGTTCCTCGCCGCAGGGGCGACCCTCGCCGAGACCGCGATGTACCTGGGCCACACCTCCATCGACATAACGGCCGGGTACTACCGCAGCAGCGTTCACGCGACGTACCGGAACCTGGCCGTGACCGCTGAGGCGCACTACGGCCAGCCTGTGCAGGAGCGCCTCAACTCGATGTGGGCCCAGTGGGTCGAGCGCTACGGCGATCCCCTGACCGGATCCTCGTAGGTTCGAATCGCCCCGCGAACTGAGGGCCTGGCTGCACCAACGCAGCCGGGCCCTCAGTGCTTCTGCCACGGCAGGCGTCAACTTCGATGCGCTCGCGGACTGGCGGCGCTCTTCGCTCCGCGACCAGTGGCCAGGTTCGCCACGCCGTCGCGCATCACTTCACCTGGCATGCGAGGAGCCAACGCGTGGTGCCTGACCCCTGATGGATCTCACGGTCATGGCGGACCGGCTCCCGAGGACCAAGATTGCGTCGTGGGGGGGGGGGGGGGGGGGGGGGGGGGGGGGGGGGGGGGGGGGGGGGGGGGGGGGGGGGGGGGGGGGGGGGGGGGGGGGGGGGGG
>NZ_JBJGZH010000045.1:0-24821 GCF_054050415.1 Geodermatophilus sp. SYSU D01180
CCCGCCCGGCCCCCCGCGCCCGCCCCGCCCCCCGCACACCCCCCCCCCCCCCCCCCCCCCCCCCCCCCCCCCCCCCCCCCCCCCCCCCCCCCCCCCCCCCCCCCCCCCCGGGACGAGGGGCTCACCGCGACCAGCCGGGTGGAGTTCGTGCGGGGCGGCGAGCGCGTGGTGGAGACGCATGCGGTGACGTTCGTCCGCGGCGACGACGGGGAGCTGCTGGTCGACCTCGACGTCGTGGCCTGACCCGGGAGACGACGACGGCGGCGCCCCGTCGCGGGGCGCCGCCGTCGGTTCCTGCTGGCGGTGGCGGTGGGATTTGAACCCACGGAGGCTTGCACCTCACACGCTTTCGAGGCGTGCTCCTTCGGCCGCTCGGACACGCCACCGCCGAAGAGACTACAGGGCCCGCTTCCGGCGGAAGAACGCGCGTAGGAGTGTCGCGCTCTCCTCGGCCCGGACCCCGCCGGTGACCTGCGGCCGGTGGTTGAGCCGGCGGTCCCGGACCACGTCCCACAGCGACCCGGCGGCACCCGCCTTGGGGTCGTCGGCGCCGTAGACGACCCGCGCCACCCGGGCCAGCACGCTGGCGCCGGCGCACATCGTGCACGGCTCGAGGGTGACCACGAGCGTCGCGCCGGTCAGCCGCCAGCCGTCGCCGTGCACCGTGGCCGCGGCGCGCAGCGCGAGCACCTCGGCGTGCGCCGTCGGGTCGCCGCGCTTCTCGCGCTCGTTGGCCGCCTCGGCGAGCACCGCGCCGTCCGGCCCCAGGACGACGGCGCCGATCGGCGTGTCCCCCCACTCCTGCGCGGCGACGGCGAGCTGCAGCGCGCGGACCATCGCCGCGTCGACGACGTCGTCGGGCAGGACGCCGCCGGCGGCCGTCACGGCCGGGCGCCGGCCAGAGGGAGGCCGACCAGCGCGGACAGCTCGGCCAGCGCGTCGGCGGGGTCGGCGACCTTGATCGTGTGCATGCCGAGCGCCCGGGCCGGCTTGAGGTTGATGCCCAGGTCGTCGAGGTAGGCGCAGTCGGAGAACGCGAGGTCGCGGCCGGTGGCCTCGTTGAGCCGCGCCAGCGCCCGCCGGTAGATCTCCGGCTCGGGCTTGCGCACCCCCTCGACCGAGGACTCGACGACGGCGTCGAACAGGTCGAGCAGCTCGGCCAGCCGCCCGGTGCGCTCCATCGGCGCGACGTTGTTCGACAGCATCCCCAGCGGCAGGCCCGCGGCCCGCAGCGTCCGCACCGCCGCCACCATCTCCGGGCGGACCTCCCCGGACAGCGCGGCCAGCACCCGCCGGGCGTCCACCCGGTGGCCGGCGGCCAGCGCCTCGGCCTCGAAGGTGTCGACGAACCCCTCGACGTCGAGCTCGTTGCGCTCGTACCGGGCCCAGGCGTTGGTGTCGGGGTCGGTGCTGTTGAGCCGCCGGATCAGCCCCTCGGGCAGGCCGGCCTCGGCCTCGTAGGCGGCGAAGGCGAGCATCGGGCTCTCGGTGATGACCCCGCCGAGGTCGAACACCACCGCCGAGACGCTCACCGGCCCACCGCCGCGGCCAGCTCGTCGGCGAAGCCCAGCCGGGTCGCGATCCGCGCGACCATCTCGTCGGCCCACAGGTCGTCGGCGGTCACGATCGGCCGCAGCTCGTCGGCGGGCAGTCCGTCGTCGGCGAACACGTCCAGGTCCCCTCCCGGCCATCCGGTCTCGTCGTCGTCGAAGGCGCCGTCCTCGTCGACGGCGATCCCGTAGCGCTCGACCACCTCGGCGCCGAGCACCCACTCCTGCATGGTCGCGTCCGAGATCAGCGCCCGGACCATGCCCCCCGGACCGTGCCGGAGCACGACGAAGTACAGCCGCGAGTCGACGACGACCACGAACGGCCCCGGCCACTCCTCCGTGCCGGGGTCGCCGAGCGCCCGCTCGAGGACCGGCAGCTCGTCGGAGGCGTCGGCGGCCAGCAGCTCCACCCGCCAGCGGCCGCCGCGGCGGGCGACCCGCACCGCCCAGCTCGGCGGGGCGGCCGGCTCCGGGGCGCTCACCGGACCCGCAGCACGGTCAGGCCGTCGGCCAGCGGCAGCAGCACGGTCTCGAAGCGGGGGTCGGTGGCCAGCGCGGCGTTGAGGCCCGCGAGCACGCGGTCCTCGTCGCTCTCGGGCGCCAGCACGCGGCCGCTGCGCAGGGTGTTGTCCAGCAGCACGACGCCGCCGGGCCGCATCCGGGGGTGCAGCTCCTCGACGTAGGCGGGGTAGCCGCCCTTGTCGGCGTCGACGAAGGCCAGGTCGAACACCGGCTCGGCGGGCACCGCGCGCAGCAGGTCCAGCGCCTCCCCCAGCCGCAGCTCCACCCGGTCGGCGACGCCGGCCCGCTCCCAGTAGCGGCGGGCGATCGCCGTCCACTCCTCGCTGCGGTCCAGACACAGCAGCGAGCCGCCCTCGGCCAGGCCGCGGGCGATGCACAGGGCGGAGAACCCGGTGAAGGTGCCGATCTCGACCGCCCGGCGGACGCCGAGCGCCGCGGTGAGCAGCCGCATGAGCACGCCCTGCTCGACGGCGATCTGGAAGGTGGCCGGGACCTCGCCCCGGTCGGCCAGCGCGGCGGTCTCGGCGACCAGCGCGGCGGCCACCTCGTCCAGCGGCTCGGAGCTGGCGCGCACGTAGTCCGACACCTCCTGCGAGAGGAGGAACGACCGCGGGGTCATGCCGGAGGCCAGGGGCGCGGGGAGTGCGGCATAGCCTCTGATCATGGCCGATCCCGCACCCTCCGACGGAGCCGAGGTCGACGCCGCGTTGTTCGCGCAGCTGGCCGCCGACCCGCTCGCGGAGCTGCTCGGCATCGAGCTCGAGGAGGTGCGGCCGGGGTACGCCCGGGCGGCCATGACCGTCGGCCCGCGGCTGCTCAACGCCGTCGGCACCGCGCACGGCGGCGCGACGATGGCGCTGCTCGACGTCGTCCACGCGGCGGTGAGCAACAGCCACGGCACGGTCGCCGTCGCGCAGGACGTGCACACCGAGTTCCTGGTCGCGGGCCGGCCCGGGGAGCGGCTGGTGGCCGAGGGCAGCGAGCTGCACCGCGGCGGCCGCACCGCCGTGTACCGGATCGACGCCCGCGGGGAGGACGGCCGGCTGGTGGCCACCGCGCTCGCCCGCGTCTTCCGCACCGACCGGCCCTGGGGGTCGCCGGCATGAGGCTCCCGGTCCCGGCGATGCCGGCGCCGCCGGTCGGGGTGGTGGGCCTGGGACAGCTGGGCGGGTCCCTGGCGGCCGCGCTGGTCGCCGCCGGGCGCGAGGTGTCCGGGTGGGACGTCGACCCGGCCGCGCGCGAGGCGGCAGCCGCCCGGGGCGTGCGGGTCACCCGCGAGCTCGGCGGCGTCGTCGTCCTCGCCGTCCCCCTGCCGGCGATGGCCACGGCGCTCGACGCTCTCGACGTCGACCCGGCCGCGACCGTCACCGACCTGGGCTCGGTGAAGGTCCCGGTGCTCGCCTCGGTGGGGGCCTCCCTCGGCGGCCGGTTCGTCGGCGGGCACCCGATGGCCGGGACCGAGCGGTCCGGCCACGGGGCGACCGACCCCGGCCTGTTCCGCGGCGCGCGCTGGGCGCTGTGCCTGGAGCCGGGGACCGAGCTGCCGCGCTGGCTGCGCGCCGCCGAGGTCGCGCTGGACGCCGGCGCCGAGGTGGTGCCGGTGACCGCCGCCGAGCACGACGACGCCGTCGCCGCGGTCAGCCACGTGCCGCACCTGCTCGCCGCCGCGCTCGCCGCCGCCGCGGGTGAGGCCGGCCCGCTGGCGCTCGCGCTGGCGGCCGGCAGCTTCCGCGACGGCACCCGGGTGATCCGCAGCGACCCGGCGTTCGTCACCGCGATGGTGGAGGGCAACGCCGGGCCGACGGCGGCCGCGCTGGCACGGGTACGCGCCCATCTGGAGCGCCCGTGGCCGGAGCTGGTCGCCGCCGGGCACGCGGTGCGCGGCGCGGTCCCCGGGCGCCGGCCGGTGCGGGTCCCGCTCGACCGGGTGGCGCTGCTGGCGCTGGGCCGGGCCGGCGGCGCGGTGACCCGGCGGCTGGCCGCGTTCGTCGAGGGCTGGGTCCCCGAGCGCTGACCGGTTACGCCGGCGGGACCTCGGGCAGAGTGGCGGGCATGGACGACAGCGAGATCCGCAGCCGCATCGACGCACTGGTCGAGGAGGAGCACCGGCTCCGCGAGGGCGGGGACCACACCGCCGAGCAGCGCACCCGGCTCCGTCAGATCGAGGAGGAGCGGGACCAGCTCTGGGACCTGGTCCGCCAGCGGGACGCCAAGCGGCAGTACGACGAGGACCCGGACACCGCGGAGGTGCGCCCGAGGTCCGAGGTCGAGGGATACCTGCAGTAGCGGGGAGGCGGCCCCGCTCCTCAGGCGGAGTCGCGGACCGGCCGGCGGTGCCCGGCGTCGTGGTGGCCGGTGCCCAGCAGGGCCAGCTGCCACAGCAGCCGGGCCCGCGGGTCGGTGAGCTTGCGGCCGGTCACCGCCTCGATCCGCCGCAGCCGGTGCATGACCGTGTTGCGGTGGCAGTACAGGAGGTCGGCCGCGCGTGTCGGTGAGCCGTCGGCGTCGAGGAAGGCCGACAGCGTCTCCAGCAGCACCTCGCGCTCGTCCCCGGGCAGCTCGAGCAGCCGGCCGAGGGTCTGGCCGACCAGCCGCGAGGCGATCTCCGGGGAGTTGCTCAGCAGCGCCTCGGGCAGCCGGTCGTCGATGGTGACCACCCGGGCGACGTCCTCGGGCAGGGTCCGCGCGGCGGTCTCGGCCAGCCGGTAGGCACCGGCCACGGCCGCCGCGCCCTCGACGACGGAGGACACCCCGACCGGCCCGGTGGCCACGGCGCCGAGCCAGGCCAGCAGCTCCGGCAGCCGCCGGGTCCCCATCGCCACCACGCCGACGGCGGCCTGGGACCGGGTGGCCCACGCCGAGCGGATGCCGCGCTTGAGCAGTGCCGACGTCGGGTCGGGGAACGCGTCCCCCTCCTCGCCGGCCGGCGCGACGACGACCACCAGCCGGCCGGCCAGCGGCACCGACAGCAGGTCGGCGGCGGTGCGGGCGTAGGCCGGGTCCCCGCCGCGGCCGTCGAGCAGCCCGTCGAGCAGCCGCTGGCGCTCGGCGGCGTCGAGCCCGGAGCGGCGCCGCTCCTCGTCCCGGTAGCCCTCCGCGGCGGCGCTGCAGCCGCGGTCGTTGGTGCGCCACAGCGAGCCGGCGACCTCGAGCAGCAGCCCGTCGTCGTGCCGGTCGCCCTGGCGGGACAGCGCGACCAGCGCCTCCCAGGTGATCTGGCCGCCGAGCCGGTAGGCGCGCAGCACGGCCTCGAGCGGGATGCCCTGCGCGGCCCGCAGGCGGCCGACGGCGCGGGCCCCCTCCGCGTGGCTCTGGTGGTAGGCCGCGGGGACGTCGGGCCGCAGGCCGCGCACGCCGACCTCGAGGTTGCGCCGCAGCGTCGCGCGCATCTGCTGGTCACCCCCGACCAGGGCCTCGCGGTAGGCGGGCTCGGTCTCGACCAGCACCTCCACCATGCGGTCGGTCAGCTCGTCGAGCCGGTCCAGCAGCGCCGGGACCAGTTCGGCGAGGCGCTCCTCCACACCCCAGGGGGCAGTCCGCACGCGCTCACCTCCTGTGTTCATCGCACAGAGCACAACACGCAGCACCCATCACTGTGCGGTGCGCCCATTGTGACGGTCCTCACCGGCCAGCAGAGTCAAACGGACGTAGCCGTGACCCAATCGTCGCCCCACGGGCGGCGGTCGGCAGCGCGGCGACCTCCCCGACGCAGAGGAGACGTGGGCACCTTGGCGCAGCCGCCGGAAACCACAGGCAGCAGCACCCGGCACCAGGACCGATCGCCCACCGCCCGGCTCGAGATGACCGGGATCAGCGTCGCCTTCGGCGGCGTGAAGGCCCTCACCGACGTGTCGCTGACCGTCGAGCCGGGCCAGGTGCACGGGCTCATCGGGCCCAACGGGGCCGGCAAGACGACGATGTTCAACGTGGCCTGCGGGCTGGTCCGCGCCACCGAGGGCCGGATCGTGTGGCGCGGCCAGGAGCTGCGGCGGCTGCGGCCGAACCAGCTCGCGAAGCTCGGGATCGCGCGCACCCTGCAGGGCGTGGGCCTGTTCCCCGGCCTGACGGTGCTCGAGAACGTGATGGTCGGCGCGCACAAGCACGCCCGCGCCGGCTTCTTCTCCGCGCTGTTCGCGATCCCGACCGCCGACAAGGACGACGCCCGCCTGCGCGAGCGGGCCACGGCCGCCCTCACCGAGCTGGACGCCGAGGGCTACGCCGGCCGCTACCCCGGCAGCCTCCCGTACCCGGTGCAGAAGCGGGTCGCGCTGGCCCGCGCGCTGGTCTCCGAGCCCGAGCTGCTCCTGCTCGACGAGCCGGCCTCCGGCCTCAGCGAGGACGAGATGCACGAGCTGGGCGAGCTCATCCAGCACCTGAGCGGCCGGATGAGCGTCCTGCTGGTCGAGCACCACATGGACCTGGTCATGCGGGTGTGCGACCAGATCACCGTCCTGGACTCCGGCCAGCTGATCGCCGCCGGCACCCCGGAGCAGGTGCAGAACGACCCGGCGGTCACCGAGGCATACCTCGGCGACGCCGTCGACGACACGACCGACGCCAGCGAGCTGGCCGCGACCGACGGGGGGACGACCCGTGGCTGAGGCGCACGGCAGCACGGCGGCGGGCACCGCCGGGAGCACCGCCGGGACCGGCCTGACCAAGGGTGCGGCGGCCCCCGCCGGCGGCGCGGCGACCGCCACCGCCGTCCTCGAGGTCGAGGGCCTGTCGGCCTCCTACGGCCCGGTCAAGGCGCTCGACGGCGTGACCCTGCGCGCCGAGCAGGGCCGGATCACCGCGGTGCTCGGGGCCAACGGCGCGGGCAAGACCACGCTGCTGCGCACGATCAGCGGCCTGGTCCGGCCCACCGCCGGCCGGGTGACCCTCAACGGCGAGGACGTCACCCGCGCCCCGGTCGAGGCCATGGTCACCAAGGGGATGTCGCACGTGCCCGAGGGCCGCGGCGTCATCGCCGAGCTGACCGTCGACGAGAACCTGCGGGTCGGCTCGCTGTTCCGCGGCAAGGTCGCGCAGGACGAGTTCGACCGCGTCTACGACCTCTTCCCGCGGATCCGGGAGCGGCGCAACCAGACGGCGCACACGCTGTCCGGCGGCGAGCGGCAGATGCTCGTCATCGGCCGCGCGCTGCTGGCCCGGCCGAAGGTCCTGCTGCTCGACGAGCCGTCCCTGGGCCTGGCCCCGCGGATCGTCGCGCAGATCTTCGGCCTGGTGCGCCACCTGGTCGACACCGAGGGCCTCTCGGTGCTGCTGGTCGAGCAGAACGCGCGCAGCGCGCTGTCGGTGGCCGACACCGGCGTCGTGCTGAACCTGGGCCGGGTCGTGGTCACCGACGACGCCGCCCGGCTCGCCGGCGACGAGGACCTCCGGCACGCCTACCTCGGCTTCTAGACCCCGCTCCCCCGCAGCACCAGGAAGGCAGCCCCCACGTGCGAGAGTTCGTCAACCTCACCCTCGGCGGGGTGATCAACGGAGCGGTCTACGCGGCGTTCGCCCTGGCCCTCGTGCTCATCTGGCGGTCCACCCGGATCGTCAACTTCGCGCAGGGCGCGATGGCCGCGCTCACCACCTTCATCGCCCTCGCCCTCATCGAGAACGGCCAGTCCTACTGGGTCGGTCTCGTCGTCGCCCTGCTGGCCGGCCTGCTCATCGGCGCGGTCGTCGAGCGTGTCGTCATCCGCCCGGTCGAGGGCGGGCCGGAGCTCAACGCGGTCATCGTCACCCTGGGTCTCTTCATCGCGATCCAGGCGCTGATCTCGGTCCTCTTCGGCGTCAACCAGCGGGCCTTCGTCCCGCCGTTCTCGAACATCGGCTTCACGGTCGGGGACTCGAACCTGGCGCTGAGCCCCAACACCGTGTTCACCCTCCTCGCCGTGCTGGCGGTCATGGCCGGCCTGACCGCCCTGTTCCGGTTCACCCGTGTCGGCCTGGCCATGCGCGCCTCGGCCTTCGGGCAGGAGGTCGCCCGGCTGCTCGGCGTCCGGGTCGGCCGGATGCTCACCCTCGGCTGGGCGCTGGCCGCCGTCGTCGGCTCGCTGGCCGGCATGCTCATCGCCGCCGAGACCGCCTTCGTCACCCCGACGTTCATGGACTCGCTGATCGTGTTCGGCTTCGTCGCCGCGGTGCTCGGCGGGCTGGACTCGCCGATCGGCGCCGTCGTCGGCGGGCTGCTGCTCGGCCTGCTGCTGAGCTACGTGCGCGGCTACGTCGCTGACGAGCTGGTCGGCCTGGCCGCCCTCGTCGTCCTCGTGGTCGTCCTGCTCGTCCGGCCCGGCGGCCTCTTCTCGACCACCCAGACCCGGAGGGCGTGAGCGGCATGAGCGACCTGCAGACCCCCGCATCCCCGCCGCAGGCCGGCGCCGCCTCGTCCGACGCGCCGTCGCTGGCGACGGCCGCGGCCGACGCGAGCTCGGCCCAGGCCACCGGCGGCCGCACGTTCCTTCCGCGGAACACCCTGCTGCGGCACCTGGTCGTGCTCGTCATCGGCGCCGTCCTCGCGGTGCTGCTGCTCGAGTCCACCGACCTGGGCTTCAACGCCCAGATCGGCTACGTCGCGTACTACGCCATCGCGGCAGGCGGGCTGACGGTGCTGACCGGCCTCAACGGGCAGATCTCCCTCGGCCACGGCGCGCTCATGGCCGTGGGCGGCTACACCACCGCGCTGCTGCTCGACGTCGAGGAGCCGCTGCCGCTGGCCGTGGTCTTCCTCATCGCGGTGGCGCTCACCTCGATCGTCGGCGCGATCGTCGGTGTGGCCGCGGCCCGCCTGCACGGCCCCTACCTGGCCGGCGCGACGCTCGCCCTCGCCGTCGGCCTGCCCGGCCTGGCGCTGTACTTCTCCGACACCCTCGGCGGCGAGCAGGGCCTGACGGTCTCCACCCCGGACCGGCCGGACTGGTTCGTCGAGACGATCCGCACCCTGTCGGGCAACTCGGCGTCGGGCGTGAAGTGGATCGCCTACATCGCGGTCGCCTGCCTGCTGATCACCTACTTCCTGCTGGCGAACCTCATGCGCAGCCGGGTCGGGCGGACGTGGCGCGCGGTGCGCGACCAGGAGGTCGCCGCCGAGCTGGCCGGCATCAACCTGGGCGCCTGGCGGGTGACGGCGTTCGTCGTCAGCGCCGCGGCCGCGGGTCTGGCCGGCGCGGTGCTCGCCCTCGTCGTCCGGCTCACCGCGCCGACGGCGTTCACCATCGTCCTGTCGCTGTCCCTGCTGACCGCGATCGTCATCGGCGGTCTGGGCAGCCTCTTCGGTGCGCTGATCGGCTCGGCGCTGCTGGTCTTCCTGCCGCGCTACCTGCGCGACCTCGGGGAGTCCTTCGACATGGACGCCGCCCAGGCCGCCGAGATCTCCTACGTCGTCTACGGCGTGATCCTCATCCTGGTCATGCTCTTCGCCCCCGCGGGGCTGGTCGGCTCCGTCCGGCTGGCCTGGATGAAGCAGCGCGCGCGGCGTACCGGCGCCCGCGCCAGGGGGTGAGGAGCCGGGACCCGACGGCTGTCCCCCACCCCGGCCAGCGGCCGCCTCTCGACTTCCCCACCCCCCATCAGACCCCCGGGCGACGGCGCCCGGGTCCCTCCAGAGGAGAACCCTTGACACGATCCTCACGACGCCTCGTCAGCTTCGTGGCCGCGGCGACCGTCGCCACCACCCTGGCCGCCTGCGGCGGCGGGGACTCCGGTGGCGGCGGCGGTGGCGGCAGCGAGGAGAACGAGGCCTCGGACGTCGGCATCACCGAGGACACGATCAAGCTGGGTGCGCACTACCCGCTGACCGGTGTCGCGGCGCCCGGCTACAGCGAGATCCCGACCGGCGTCCAGGCGTACTTCGACTACGTCAACGCCAACGGCGGGGTCAACGGCCGGCAGATCGAGTTCGTCTACCGGGACGACGCCTACAACCCGACCAACACCAGCCAGGTCGTGAACCAGCTCGTCCTCGAGGACGAGGTCTTCGCGCTCATGTCGGGCCTCGGCACGCCGACCCACAACGCGGTCACCGACTTCCTCAACAGCGAGGGCGTGCCCGACCTGTTCGTGTCGTCGGGCTCGCGGCTGTGGGACGACGTCGAGGAGAAGCCGTACACCTTCGGCTGGCAGCCCGACTACGAGATCGAGGCCAAGATCATCGGCCAGTACGTGGCCGAGAACTACCCCGACGCCAAGGTCGGCCTGTTCCTGCAGGCCGACGACCTCGGTGAGGACGGCGCCGCCGGTGCCCGGCGGTACCTCGAGGACCAGATCGTCGCCGAGGAGACCTACGTCCCCGGCAACACCGACGTCCGTCCGCAGATCTCGGCCCTGCAGGCCGCCGGCGCGGACCTCGTCCTGGGCTTCAACGTGCCCAGCTACACCGCGCTGTCGCAGCTGACCGCGCTGCAGCTGGGCTACCGGCCGCAGTGGTTCTACTCGAACATCGGCTCGGACCCGCAGCTCGTCGGCTCGCTGCTGGCCCGCTTCTCCGAGGGCCAGGTGAGCGACGCCAGCCTGCTCGACGGCGTCCTGACCACCGAGTACATCCCCACGGTCGACCAGCCGGACAACCCCTGGATCCAGCTGTTCCAGCGGGTCTGGGACGAGTCCGGCCAGGAGGGTGAGCTCACCAACTACCGGGTCTACGGCATGTCGCAGGCCTACACGATGGTGCAGGCGCTGCAGGCCGCCGGCCAGAACCCGACGCGTGACGACCTCGTCGCCGCCGTCGAGCAGGCCGGCTCCGAGTGGCAGGGCCCGGGCTTCGCGCCCTTCCGCTTCTCGGAGGACCGCCACGCCGGCTACAGCGGCATGTCGGTCAGCCGGATCGTCGGCGAGGGCTCGGAGGACCTGACCCCCGTGCTCGTCACCGACAATGGCGACGCCGAGATCGAGGAGTACGACGGCGAGGCCGCCACCCCGCCGGAGAACGGCATCCCGGAGGAGGAGCCGATCAACTGATCGGGTCTCCCCGGCGCACGGCAGCGGGCCGTCGATCCCCTCGCGGGGATCGGCGGCCCGTTCGCCGTCCCGGGTGACCTCGGGAGAACACTCAGCTCCCGAAGTGTCGGCAGTTGATCTCCGGGTAGGGCTCCGCGCAGCCCCCTGTCCGGGGTGCGACGGCGAGACGAGGAGCACGGCATGGTGCACGCGGCGCGGACGATCCGGCGGGCGGTGGTGACCGGCGGTGCCGGGTTCCTCGGCTCCCACCTGTGCGAGCACCTGCTCGACCGCGGCGTCGAGGTCGTGTGCCTCGACAACTTCCTCACCGGCTCGCCCGAGAACGTCGTCCACCTGATGGAGCACCCCGGCTTCCGCCTGGTGCGCTGCGACGTCACCGACTTCGTGCACGTGCCCGGCCCGGTCGACCTGGTGCTGCACTTCGCCTCGCCGGCCAGCCCCCTGGACTACCTGAGGATGCCGATCGAGACGCTCAAGGTCGGCAGCCTGGGCACCCTGCACACCCTGGGCCTGGCCCACGAGAAGGGCGCCCGCTACGTGCTGGCCTCCACCTCGGAGGTCTACGGCGACCCGCTGGTGCACCCCCAGCCCGAGGAGTACTGGGGCAACGTCAACCCGGTGGGCCCGCGCGGCGTCTACGACGAGGCCAAGCGGTTCAGTGAGGCGATGACCACCGCCTACCGCACCTCCAAGGGCACCGACACGGCCATCGTGCGGATCTTCAACACCTACGGGCCCCGCATGCGCCCCGACGACGGCCGGGCCATCCCCGCCTTCGTCGGCCAGGCGCTGGCCGGGCGGCCGCTGACCGTGGCCGGCGACGGCTCGCAGACCCGCTCGATCTGCTACGTCGACGACACCGTCCGCGGCATCCTCGCCCTCGCCTGCTCGGACCAGCCCGGCCCGGTGAACGTCGGCAACCCCGACGAGCTGTCGATGCTGCGGCTGGCGCAGTGGATCGTCGAGCTCACCGGGTCCTCGTCGGGGATCGAGTACATCGACCTGCCCGTCGACGATCCGAAGGTCCGCCGGCCCGACACCCGCCGGGCCGAGGAGCTGCTCGGCTGGCGGCCCACGGTCCCCTCCGAGGAGGGCCTGCGTCGCACGGTGGCCTGGTTCGCCGAGCAGCGGCAGGCCGCTGCACTGCGCGCCGGCTGACCCCGCCGGGTGTCCTGGGCCACTTCTCCGCGGGGCCCCTCCTCCGTGTCCTGGTTCACGTTTACATTGGGGCAGGCGGCTAGGGGCACGCCGAGAAACCGGACACTGACGGAGAGACACGATGGGCCGCCACGCCGACACCAGTTCCATGCGCCGTGTGCAGCGCCCTGCACCCGTCGCGCTGGTCGTGGCCCTGGTCGTGGTGGCCCTCGTCGCCGGCGGCGTGGTGTGGTGGCTGGCCGCCTCGGGCGGCAGCGACGGGTGCGGGACCACCCGCACCGTCCGGGTGACCGTCGCCCCCGAGCTCGGCGACGTCGCCCAGGACCTCCTCGCCGAGCCCCAGGACCTCGGCGGCGGCGCGTGCGCGGCGGCCGAGGTCACCGCCCAGGAGCCGCTGCAGACCGTCGGCGACCTCTCCGCCCTCGAGGGCTCCGCGCTGCCGCAGGTCTGGGTGCCCGACAGCTCGCTGTGGGCCGTGCGGGCCGGCGACGCGCCGCTGGACCCGTCCGGCTCCATGGCCACCTCGCCGGTCGTGCTCGGCACCAGCCGGGCCGCCGCCGACGAGCTCGGCTGGAGCGCGCAGGCGCCGCAGTGGAGCCAGGCGCTGTCCGGCGCCCGCCCGGTCGCCGTCCCGGACCTCGCCGCCAGCGCCGAGGGCGTCGCCGCGCTGGCCGCCGTCCGCTCGTCCCTCGGCGGCGGGGACGCCGCGGACAACGCCGTCGTCCAGGCGGTCCTGGCCGCCCGCCGCGGGCCGGCCGTCAGCCCCGCAGACGCCCTGGCCGCGGCGCAGTCCGGCGACCCCGAGTCGCCGCTGGTGCCGGTGAGCGAGCAGGAGGTCATCAGCGTCAACCGCGGCGCCGAGGACCCGCAGCTGGTCGCGGTCTACCCGGCCGAGGGCTCGCCGGAGCTGGACTACCCGGTGCTGCGGGTCGGCTCCCCCGGCGACGACGACCGCGCCGCCGTGGACGCCGTCGTCCGGGCGCTGACGTCGGAGGCCGCGCGCACCGCCGTCCTCGCCGCCGGCTTCCGCGACGCGGACGGGACCGCGCCGGCCGACCCCGGCGCCGGCGTGCAGGAGCAGGCGCCCGAGGTGCTGCCGGTCGACGCCGAGCAGGTGCAGGGCCTGCTGGCCGAGCTCGCCCGGCTCGCCGCGCCGTCGCGGCTGCTCACCGTCATCGACGTGTCCCAGTCGATGGAGGCGCCCGCCGGCGACGGCACCCGCGCCACGCTCGCCCGCGACGCCGCCAAGAGCGCGCTGACCCTCATCCCCGGAACCTCGTCGATCGGGCTGTGGGTGTTCGCCTACCAGCTGCAGGGCGAGCAGGACTGGGTGGAGCTCGCGCCCATCCGCACCCTCGACGAGGAGGTCGACGGCGGCACGCAGCGCGACGCGCTCGACGAGCAGCTCGACACCCTCCCCGGGCGGCTGACCCCCGGCGGCACCGGCCTGTTCGACACCGCGCTGGCCGCCGTCCGCGCCGCGCGGGAGCAGTACGACCCCAACGCGGTGAGCAGCGTCGTCCTGGTCACCGACGGCACCAACGAGGACTCGTCGGGCATCGCGCTGGACCAGCTGGTACAGACGCTCCAGGACGAGGCCGACCCGCAGCGGCCGGTGAAGGTCATCGGCGTCGCCCTCGGCCCGGACGCCGACGTCGCGGCGCTGGAGCAGATCGCGCAGGCCACCGGCGGCGCCGCGTACTCCGCCGTCGACCCCAACGACCTGCAGGGCGTGCTCTTCGACGCGCTGCGTCAGAGGTAGGGGCCGAGCCGCTCCAGCGCGGCGGTGACCTCGGCGACGCCGATCCGCGCGAGGGCCGGGTCCAGCTCGGTGGCCCACGGGTCGCCGGTGCCGTCGCCGTGCCAGAGCACGACGTGCTGCGGTCGCGGAGGCGGCCCCCACAGCGCGGGCGACACCGGGCCGAACAGCACCACCGACGGCCTGCGGTAGGCGGTGGCCAGGTGCGCGACGCCGGTGTCGCCGCTCACCACCACGCGCGCCGCGGCGACCGTGGCGGCGAGCTCCAGGGTGGAGGTGCGCCCGGCGAGCACCGCGTCGTCGGACACCCCCGCCCCGCGTGCCACGGCGCAGGCCAGCTCGCGCTCGGCCGGGCCGCCGGTGACGCGGACGTCGTGGCCGGCGTCGGCCAGCCACCGCGCGACGGCGGCGAAGCGCTCCGCCGGCCAGCGCCGTCCGGGGAACGCCGCGCCGGGGTGCACGAGCGCGGCGCCGGCCACCGCGGGGGGCGCGTCCGGGACAGCGAGGTCGAGCGCGTCGGGATCGGCCTCGACGCCGAGGCCCTCGGACACCAGCCGGCACCAACGGCGCACCTCGTGCTCGTCGGGGTACCAGGTGGGGCCGGGGTAGCCGGGGCTGGCGAAGGTCAGCAGCCGCTGCGGCATCAGATCGGCCACGACGACGTGCGAGGCCGGCCCCTTGCCGTGCAGGTCGACGGCGAGCTCCGGCGGCGGCCCGGACCAGTCCAGCGGCTCCAGCTCGCGGGCGGGCAGCACCTCGTCGACGGCGTCCACGAGCCCGGCCAGGGGCGCGAGCGCGGTCGTCGTCGCCAGGACCAGCCGGTGGTCCGGCACGGCCGCCCGCACCGCCCGGATCGCCGGGACGCCGGTGAGCAGGTCACCGAGCCCCAGCGGCCGCAGGACGACCGCGACCGGCCGCCCGTCGGGGGCGGCAGAGATGGCCATCTCTGCCGCTAGACGCGGGAGCGCTCGACCAGGGCGGTGGTCGAGTGGCCGTCCAGGTAGGGCAGGACGACGGCCTGCCCGCCCCACCGCCGCAGCACCGCGGCCTCGGGCAGGTCGGCGCCGGCGTAGTCGCCGCCCTTGGCCCACACGTCGGGCCGCAGCCGGTCGAGCACCTCGGCGGGGGTGTCCTCGTCGAACACCACGACGGCGTCGACGAACGCCAGCGCCTCGAGCACCCGCGCGCGGTCGGCGGCGGTCACCAGCGGCCGCGAGGGGCCCTTGAGCCGGCGCACCGAGTCGTCGGAGTTGATGCACACGACCAGGCAGTCCCCGAGCCCGCGGGCGGCGCGCAGCGTGGCCACGTGCCCGGCGTGCAGCAGGTCGAAGCAGCCGCCGGTGGCCACCACGGTGCCGCCGCTGGCGCGCACCCGGGCGAGCAGGGCGGACACGTCGTCCTCGTCGGCCACGTCGGGCTCCGGCGCCGCGGCGGCGTCCCACGCCGAGGCCCCGCCCGCGGCGACGAACCGGCCGGCGAACGCGACGGCCGCGGCCACCGCCTCGCCGGTCACCGCGCCGTCGGCGAGGGCCAGCGCCGCGGCGGCGGCGAAGGAGTCGCCGGCGCCGCACGGGTCGCCGCCGGTCACCGGCACGGCGGGCACGACCATCGGCGCGCCCTCGCCGTAGGACAGCAGCGCGCCGCGGGCGCCGAGGGTCACCACGACCGCGCCCACGCCCCAGTGCCGGATCAGCGCCTCGGCCCGCGCCCCGACGGCGGCCAGGCCGTCGCCGTCGGCGGGCACGTCCGCGGCCACGCGGGCGGCCTCGGAGCCGTTGGGCGTGACCAGCCGGACCGACGGCACCGGGGCGGCGCCCCGCGGGTGCGGGTCCCAGACGACGGGCCCGCCGGCCCCGGCCAGCAGCGCCCGGACGGCGGGGTCGGCGGTGGTGCCGCGTCCGTAGTCGGCGACCAGCACCGCGGCGGCGTCGCGGACGGCCGCGCGCGCCTCCTCGGGCAGCTCGCCGAGGGTGACGGTGGGCGCGCCGCTGTCCAGCCGCACGACGGAGTGGTCGCCCACGCGCACCCGCCGCTTGACCGCGGTGCCGCCGGTGGCCGGGACGGCGACCAGCCGCACCCGCCCGGCCAGCAGCGCGCGCAGCCGGGCCGCGCCGTCGTCGTCGGCGAGCGGGGCGACCAGCACGACCTCGCGGTTCGTGGCCTGCGCGGCGATCACCGCGGCCAGCGCCGCGCCGCCGGGGCGCTCGCGGGTCTCCAGGTCCTCGACCACCGGCACCGGCGCGTCAGGGGTCAGCCGGGACGCGGTGCCGACCAGGTCGACGTCGAGCAGCGCGTCGCCGACGACCACCAGCGGCTTCACCGCGCGATCCCGAGGCGGGTCTGCGGCACGCGGGCGGGCTCGGCCAGCACCGCGGCGTCGAAGGCGGCGCACAGCAGGTGCAGCGCGACCAGGTGGCACTCCTGCACGGTCGCCGTCCACGGGGAGTCGATGCAGACCGCCTCGTCCGAGGCCGCGGCCAGCGGGTTCGGCGCGGGGCCGGTGATCGACAGGACGGTGATGCCGCACTCGCGGGCCCGGCGGGCGGCGGCGACGGCGTTCGGGCTGCGGCCGGAGGTGGACAGCAGCACCAGGACGTCGCCGGCCCGCCCGTGCGCCTCGACCTGGCGGGCGAACAGCTCGTCGGCCGGGTAGTCGTTGGCGATCGCGGTGAGCGAGGAGGTCTCCGCGGTCAGGCAGATCGCCGAGAACGGCGGCCGGTCGGCGCGGTAGCGGCCCACCAGCTCGGCGGTGAGGTGCTGCGCCTGCGCGGCGCTCCCCCCGTTGCCGGCCGCCAGCAGCCGCCCGCGGGACTCCCCGCACAGCACGTCGGCCAGCAGCCGGCCCCAGCGGTCGAGGGTGTCGACCGAGGCGTCGAGGCTGCGCATCGCCGCGTGCAGCGACGCGACGTGGTCGCGGCCGGTGAGGTGCGTGCAGGAGTCGGGCGAGACGACCTCGCCGGCCGAGTGGGGAGCGACACTCACGGGGCGGCCTCCAGGGGCGCTCATCGGACGGCCTCGACGGGACGCCGGGTGGACAGGACCTGCCGGTAGACGGCCTCGGTGTCGGCGGCCACGCGGGCCCACCGGTAGCGGGCGCGGGCGCGCCGGACCCCGGCCGCGCCGTAGGCGGCGCGCCGGGCGTCGTCGGCCAGGAGCGCGGCGAGGACCTCGCCGAGCCGGGCCGGGTCGCGGGGCGGCACGAGGTCGCCGGTGACGCCGTCGGCGACGGAGTCCTGCAGCCCGCCGACGGCGGTCGCGACCACCGGGCGGCCGCAGGCCATCGCCTCCAGCGGGGTGATGCCGAACGGCTCGTACCAGGGGACGGCCAGGACGACGTCGGCCGAGCGCACCCAGGCGGGCACGTCGGCGCGGGCGACCGACCCGGCGAAGCAGACGCGGTCGGCCACGCCCACCTCCGCGGCGACGGCGCGCAGCCGGCGCACCTCGGGGTCGGCGTCGACCGCGCCGGCCGGCGGGCCGCCGACGACGGCCAGCTCGGCGTCCGGGACGGCGGCCAGCGCGCGGACGGCGTCCTCCTGGCCCTTGCGCTCCACCAGCCGGCCCAGCACGAGCAGGCGCGGCCGGCCCGAGCGCGGCGCCACCGGGCCGCGCGGGGTGAACACGGTGGTGTCGACGCCGCACGGGACGATCGACACGCGGTCGCGCGACAGGCCCAGCCGGCGCAGCTCGAACACCTCGTCGCTGCAGGTGGCCACCACGTGGTCGACCGCCGCGCACAGGTCCCGCTCGAGCTCGATCCGGCCCGCGGGGGAGGTGTCGGCGTCGCCCTGGTGGCGGCGCTTGACCGAGCCGAGGGCGTGGAAGGTCTGCAGCACCGGCACCGGCGTGAGCAGGCTGCCGGCGGCCTCGACGGCGGCCAGCCCGCTCATCCAGAAGTGGGCGTGCACGACGTCGGGCGGCCGCACCGCCCAGCGGGCGCGCAGCGCGGCGGCCAGCGCCGGCATGTGCCCGAGCAGGTCGTCCTTGGGCAGCGCCTCCGCCGGGCCCGCGGTGAGGTGGCTGACCGCGTAGCCGTCGGCGGTGGGCACCTCGTCGGGCAGGTGCGGGTCGTCGCGGCGGGTGTGCACGGTGACCTCGTGGCCGCGCGCGGCCAGCCCCGCGGCCAGCGCGGCGACGTGCACGTTCTGGCCGCCGGCGTCCACGCCGCCGATGGCGGCCAGCGGCGAGGCGTGCTCGCTGACCAGGTCGATGCGCAGCGGTGCGCCGGTGCCCCGGTGCGTCCTCATCGGGTGACCTCCTCGAACAGGGTGTCCCAGTCGGAGAGGAACCGGGGAAGCCCGTACCGCTCCAGCGCGGCGGCGCGCGCCGCCTTGCCGGCCAGCCGGGCGGCGTCCTCGTCGTGCAGGTAGGTGCGGACCGCGTCCCACAGCACCTCGGGCCGGGTGGACAGCACGCCGGCGCCCTGCGGCACCGCCTCCACCACCTCCGTGGCCGCCAGCGCGACCACCGGCATGCCCAGGTGCATCGCCTCGAGCAGGGAGAGCCCGAGGGAGGTCCAGCGGACGGGGTGCACGTAGACCCGGCGGCGGGCCAGCTCGGTGTGCATCGCGGCCTGCGGCGGGTCGTCGTGCAGGGCGACGCGGTCCGGGTCGAGCCCGTACCGCTCGTGCAGCCCGGCCAGTCCCATCCCGAAGACGTCGACCGGCGCGGCGGCGGTGAGCCCGGGCAGCAGGTCGGCGCCGACCGTGCGGCCGCGGCGCACCGGCTCGTTGGCGACGACGGCGGCGCGGGCCAGCTCCCCGGTCCAGCGCTCGCCGGGGTCGACGATGCCGTGCTCGATGACCGCCGTCGGGGCGCGGCCGTTGTCGTAGAAGAGCCGGTTGAAGTGGGTGACGTGCGCGATCGGGACGTCGTCGCGGTCGGCCAGCGGGTGCCGGGTGTGGGGCACCGGCGCGGCGCCCTCCTCCAGGCCCGGGGCGTTGTGCTCGAGGAACACCGCCGGCAGGTCCCGCCCGGGCTCGCGGCCCAGCCACTCGCGGACCAGCTCCAGGTCCCGCACCCGCTGCAGCACCACGACGTCGACGTGCTCGTCGCGCAGCTGCTCCGGCGTCACCTCGCGGGCCGACGCCGGCCAGTCCCACGTGCGCGCGCGGCCGAGCCCGTCGGGACCCCGGTCGGGGGTGACGGGGACCAGGTACTCGTGCGGGCCCTGGACGAACGCCGTCGTCCAGGAGCCGTGCACGTGCCAGACCAGGACCCTCATGCGGCGATCACCTTCTCGACGGCGGCGACGACGTCGGCGGCGCGCACCGACGCGAGGCAGGGGTGGCCGGGCACCGGGCACACGCGGGCCCGGGTGTCGCGGCAGGGCGCGTCCTGGTCGCCGAGCAGCACGGTCGGGACGCCGTGGGGCGCCCACCGGACCGCCGGGACGACCGGGCTGAACAGCGAGACGACCGGGGTGCCGACGGCGGCGGCCAGGTGCGCGGGGCCGGTGTTGCCGACGACGACGGCCGCGGCGCCGTCGAGGAGCGCGGCCATCTCCGGCAGGCTCGTGGCCCCGCCGAGGTCGGTCCCGCGGCTGCCGGCGACCGCGGCGGTGAGCGCCCGCTCCCCCGGCCCGCCGGTGACCAGCACCCGGTGCCCGGCGTCGGCGAGCGCCTCGACCGCCTCGGCGCAGCGCTCGGCGGGCCAGGCGCGGGCGGGGACGGAGGCGCCCGGGTGCAGGACGACGTAGCCCGGCTCGTGCGGCGTCGGCGGCAGCGGGCGGCGCACCGCGAGCCGGCCGTCGTCGCCGTCGGGCAGGTCGAAGCCGGCCGCGCGGGCCAGGGAGAGGGCGCGCTCGGGCTCGGGGAGGTCGTCGTCGACCCGGTGCCGGACGTCGAGCAGGGAGCCGGGGTAGTCGACGCTGATGGCCGAGATCCGTGGCACGCCGGCGGTGCGCAGCAGCAGCGCCAGCGGCAGCGGGGACTGGTGGAACGAGGTGCTGACGACCGCCTCGTGGGGGGCCAGCGCGCGGACCCGCTCGGTGAGCGCGGCCAGGTCGGCGGGGTCGACCGGCGGCGGGTCGCCGAGGATCCACGGGCAGGCCCAGGTCCGGACCTCGTCGACGCCGGGCAGCAGCGCGGCCGCCTCGGCGCCGGCCGGGCCGGCGAGGAACACGACGCGCTCGGCGGACGCGGCCACGGCGCGGACCAGCGGCCCCTGCAGGAGGACGTCGCCGGCGTTGTCGAGCCGGGCGACGAGGACGGTGCCCCGGCGGGGCCTCACCACCGGCCGGCCAGGACGTCGTCGACCGCGGCGGTCAGCGTGGCGGCCACGCGCGGCGCCGCGGTGACCTCCTGCCTGCGGGTCACCGGCGTGGGCACCAGGACCCCGCTCGCGCCGGCGGCCGCGGCGGCCTCGACGTCGGCGCCGATGTCCCCGATCACGACGGTCCGCGCCGGGTCGACGTCCGCCTCGGCGCACGCCGCCTTGACCATCCCCGGTGCCGGCTTGCGGCAGCCGCAGCCGTCCTCGGGGCCGTGCGGGCAGAGCTGCAGCGTGTCGAACGGCCCGAGCAGCTCGGCCAGCCGCGCCATGCAGGCGTCCACCTGGTCGCGGGTGATGATCCCGCGGGCCACGCCGGACTGGTTGCTCACCACCCCGACCCGGACCCCGCGGGCGCGCAGGGCGTCCAGCGCCTCGCGGGCGCCGTCGACCGGGCGGACCCAGTCGGGGTCGCCGTTGTAGGGGAAGTCGTGCACCAGCGTGCCGTCGCGGTCGAACAGCACCAGGTCGGGCAGCCCGCGCCACGGCGTCACGCGGCGGTGCCGCACCGCGCCGCGCAGGAAGTGCCAGGTGGCCAGCGGCGGGATGGCCGCGCTGGTCAGAGCCATGGTGGTCACCTCGGCCCGGTCGCGGGGGCCGGGCGCGATGCGGGCCCAGGCGAACTCGGCGGTGCCGGCGGCCCAGGCCAGCGCCGCGGCCGCGGCGGCGCGGGGACGGCGGGCGGCGGCCAGGCCGAGCGCGGCGAGCCCGGCGGCGGTGACGGCGAGGTGCTGCGGCCGGCGGCCGACCGCGGCGTCGGCGCGCGCCCGCCAGGTCGGGCCGTGCAGCCGGCGCATGAGCACGTCGTCGGCGTTGCCGGCCTGCACGCGCGCGCTCACCCACCGGTCGGTGGGCCGGACCGGGTGGGTGATCCGGCGCTGCCCGCGCACCAGTCGGCCGCCGGTGTCCATGACCCGCAGCGCCAGGTCGGAGTCCTCGCGGAAGGCGCGGGGGAAGCGCTCGTCGAACCCGCCGACGGCGGCCAGCGCGGCACGGCGGTAGGCGAGGTCGGCGGTGATCCAGGAGCTGGTGGCCAGGCCCGCGGTGCCGCGCTCCCAGTCGGTGGGCCGGCGGTCCTCCGGCAGCGGCACCCGCACCCGCCCCTGGCTGCCGGCGACGTCGGCGGGGAGGTCGGCGAGGTCCTCCGCCAGCCGCTCGTACCAGTCGGGGTCGGGGACGACGTCGTCATCGAGGAAGGCGATCCACTCGGTGCGGGCGGTGCGCCAGCCGAGGTTGCGCGCGCGGGCCGGCCCGCCGCCGCCGGTGCGGACGACGCGGACCGGCGGGAGGCCGGGCCGGTCGACCGCCAGCGGGGACCCGGCGGGGCGGTCGTCGACGACGACCAGCCCGGCCGGGCGGGGGCCCGGCATGGCGGCCAGGGCGTCGAGCAGCACGTCGAGCGACGGCCGGCCGATGGTCGGCACGACGACGGTGCAGCTCACGGACATGATCGCGCCCTGCCCGGGTGTGACGGCCCGCAAACACTACGGGCTTGAAGTTCCCGACGACCTGGATCCGCCTTACCGGACGTCGAGGGGGAAACCGCTGTTCAGCGGCGTATGCGGGTGGCCGCGGAGACCCGGGCGAGCGCGTCGGTGACGACGGCGGCGTCGTCACCCAGGAGGGTGAGCAGGTGCGCGACGAGCTCGTCGTGGGTGACCGCGGCGGCGCGGACGCGCTCGCGGCCGGCCTCGGTGAGCCGCGCGTGCAGCAGCCGCCGGTCCCCCGGCCGCCGCTCGCGCACGACCAGGCCCTGCTCGACCAGCCGGCCGACGGTGCTGGTGACCCCGGCGCGGGACAGCCCGAGGGCCTCGGCGACCTCGCCCATCGTGGCGCGCTCCCCCGGCGCCTCGGCGATCCGCCGCAGCGCCTCGAAGCCGGTGAGGGACAGGTCGTGCTCGCGGTGCAGCGCGGAGTCGACCCGGTGGGTGATCCGGTCGTGCACCTGCACGATCCGCAGCCAGGTCTCCGCGGCGCCCGGTGCGGTCCCGGCGAGTGCCGCGGGGTCGGCCGGGATCCCGGTCGTCAGCACGTCGTCGGGGCGCATCACCCCATCGTCGCCCAGGTCCGCCTCAGGCGCTCCCGGTCGGGTCCGCGGGGTGCCGCCGGCCCGCGGCCAGCACCAGCCCGGTGGCGGTGGTGACCAGCGCCAGGCCGGCCGCCACGAGCGGCAGCGGCAGCGGGTCGTGGTCGACCGGCCCCTGCGCCGCGGCGACGCGCAGGTCCACCGCGGCGGTGCGCGCGCTGTCGGCGCCGACCACCTCGAGCGTCGTCGGCCCGGGGACGCCGCCGTCGGGGATGCGGACGACCACCTCCGCCGTGCCGTCCGGGCCGGCCGCCGCGGTCCCGAGGACGGTGCCGTCGGGGCCGCTGACGGTGACCTCCTCCCCCGCGCCGAAGCCCGCCGCGCTCAGCACGACCTCGCCGCCGGCCGCCACCTGGTCGGCCGAGGCCGACACCGAGGCGGAGGCCGACGGGCCGTCGGCGGGGGCGCCGGGTGCGGGCTCCGGGACGGGCAGGCCGGGCACCGGCATCGGCACGGCCTCGCCCGCGGGCACGCCCGGCTCCGGGACCGGGGTCGGCATCGGGGCCGCGGGGAGCTCCTGGGGCGACGGCGCGGTGATCGCGGCGCAGTCCTCCTCGGCCGGGCGGGTGAAGGAGAACCCGTCGAGCTCGTCGGTGTACGCCGTCCCCGAGCCGTCCAGCGCGGCGTACTCCAGCCGGCTGTCGACCGTCTCGCCCCAGTCGACGTCGCCGGTCCGCAGCACCACGGTCTCGCCGGGCGCGAGCTCGGCGGCGTCCTCGCCGTCCGGGTGGCGCGTGGTGGCCAGCGTGACCGCGTACGCGACCGTCCCCGCCGTCACCTCGACCGCGACCCCGCCGGGGCGGCAGCTCGGCCCGTGGGTGACGCGGGCGTCCGGCCGGGCCGGGTCGTCGGCGGCCAGCGCGGGGCCAGCCAGCGCCACCCAGCCGGCCAGCAGGCCGGACACGGCGAACAGGAGAGCGGGCCCCGTCGGCACGACGGGGCGGGACGTGCACCTCGGCACGGACCCGACCGGCACGTTTCCCCCTCGAGCGGTCGTGCACGCCGCGGCACCGGTGGTTCCGGCGACGGCGCTCCCCCATGATGCGGTCCGTGAGCGTCCGTTGACGACGGGTCGACGGCGCGTCGCGGTGAACGACCCGGCGTGTCGGGACCGCGGGTGCCGCGAGGGGCGGGCGGGACCGGTGAGCCGGGTCACTACGGTGACCCGGTGGACTCAGCAGCCGGGACCGGTCGCCGCCGTCAGAACGAGGTCTACCGCGCCGGGGTGTACGGGCGCACGCCGCTGGTGCCCACCACCGCGCGGCCGCTGCAGCGCCGGGCCCGGCAGCGGCTGACCGCCCGCGCCTACGCCTACGTGGCCGGCGGCGCCGGGGAGGAGGCCACCCAGCGGGCCAACCGCGCCGCGTTCGACCGGTGGGCCGTCGTCCCGCGGGTGCTGCGCGACGTGAGCGCCCGGGACACCTCGGTCGAGCTGTTCGGCCGGCGGCTGCCCGCCCCGCTGCTGCTCGGCCCGGTCGGCGCGCTGGAGCTGGTGCACCGGGAGGCCGACCTCGCCGTCGCCCGGGCCGCCGCGTCGCTGGGCGTGCCGTTCGTCTTCTCCAACCAGGCGTCGGTGCCGATGGAGACCTGCGCGCAGGCCATGGGCGACGCGCCGCGCTGGTTCCAGCTGTACTGGTCCACCTCCGACGAGCTGGTGGAGAGCCTCGTCGGGCGCGCCGAGGCGGCCGGCTGCGAGGCGCTGGTGGTCACCCTCGACACCACGATGCTCGGCTGGCGCCCGCGCGACCTGGACCTCGGCCACCTGCCGTTCGCGCTCGGCAAGGGCATCGCGCAGTACACCTCCGACCCGGTCTTCCGGCAGCTGGTGGAGCGGCGCGTGGCCGAGGCCGGGGACGCCGCGCCCGCCCGGGCCGGGCAGGCCGCCGGCCGGGACCGCCAGCCGCGCCCGACGCTGGCCGCGGTGCTGGCGATGGTGGGCATGGCCCGCGCCTGGCCCGGGCCGCTGCGGGAGAACCTGCGCTCGCCGCTGCCGCGGGCGGCCGTCGAGACCTTCCAGGCCATCTACTCGCGGCCCTCGATCACCTGGGCGGACCTCGCGTGGCTGCGCGCCCGCACCCGGCTGCCGATCCTGCTCAAGGGGATCCTGCACCCCGACGACGCCCGACGGGCGCTGGACGAGGGCGTCGACGGCGTCGTGGTGAGCACGCACGGCGGCCGGCAGGTGGACCGCTCGATCTCCGCGCTGGACGCGCTGCCCGACGTCGTCGCGGCGGTCGGCGACCGCGCGCCCGTGCTGCTCGACAGCGGCGTCCGCAGCGGCGCGGACGCGTTCGTCGCCGTCGCCCTGGGCGCGCGGGCGGTGCTGCTCGGCCGGCCCTACGCCTGGGGCCTGGGCCTGGCCGGGGAGGCCGGCGTGCGGCAGGTCGTCTCCGACGTCCTCGGCGAGTTCGACCTGACCCTCGGCCTCACCGGTCACACCTCGGTCGCCGAGCTGGGCCCGGAGGTGCTCCGCCGGGTCGGCTGAGCCGCCCCTGCGGCCCCTGCGGCAGAAATGGCCATTTCTGCC
>NZ_JBJGZH010000046.1:0-24070 GCF_054050415.1 Geodermatophilus sp. SYSU D01180
CCCCCCCCCCCCCCCCCCCCCCCCCCCCCCCCCCCCCCCCCCCCCCCCCCCCCCCCCCCCCCCCCCCCCCCCCCCCCCCCCCCCCCCCCCCCCCCCCCCCCACGACTCCGGGCTCATCAACCGGGGGCTGGCCGCCGGGCTCGGCTACCGCGGCACCTTCGGGCACGAGGCGGAGGAGTCGCTGGACGCGCTGCGGGCGACGTTCACCCGCAAGGCGCACACCGCCGCCATGGAGCGGGCGCTCGCCGCGCTGCTCCGCGCCGACCCGGCGGCCGACGTCCGGGAGGTCACCCTCGGCGACCTCCCGGCCGATGCCGCGGCCGCCCTGCGCCGCCGGCGGGCGGCCCTCGGCCTGCCCGTCGCCGGCGCCGCCCCGGTGCTGCTGCGCGAGGACGGCACCCGCCCGGGCCCCGACGACGCGCCGATGGTGCTGCGGCGGGCCCGCTCGGTGCGGATCTCCGTCGACGGCAACGCGCACTTCTGCCGCGGCCTGCTGACCACCCGCTACCCCGGCTCCGAGGCCGACCAGACCCCCCGTCCCGACGAGCGCCCGCTCATCCCCCTGGAGGTGCTGTCATGAAGGCCGTCCGCGTCGTCGGCTACCACGAGCCGCTGCGAATGGACGACGTCCCGAAGCCGGAGGTGACCGGCCCGCACGACGTGGTCGTCCGGATCGGCGGGGCCGGGGTGTGCCGGACCGACATCCACATCCTCGAGGGGCAGTGGGCGGAGAAGTCGCAGGTCGCGCTGCCGTACACGATCGGCCACGAGAACGCCGGCTGGGTCGACGCGGTGGGCGACGCGGTGACCAACGTGGCCGTCGGGGACAAGGTGATCCTGCACCCGCTGGTCACCTGCGGGCTGTGCCGCGCCTGCCGCGCTGGGGACGACGTGCACTGCGAGAACTCGCAGTTCCCCGGCATCGACACCGACGGCGGGTACGCCGAGTACCTCAAGACCTCGGCGCGCAGCTGCGTGAAGATCGACGAGTCGCTCGAGCCGGCCGACGTCGCCGCGCTCGCCGACGCCGGCCTGACCGCCTACCACGCGGCGGCGAAGGCGGCCCGGCGGCTGCGCCCGGGCGACCGGTGCGTGATCATCGGCGCCGGCGGGCTGGGGCACATCGGCATCCAGGTGATGGTCGCCCTCTCGCCGGCCGAGCTGATCGTCGTCGACCGGAACCCCGAGGCGCTGAAGCTGGCGCAGTCGGTCGGGGCCGACCACACCGTGCACGCCGACGGCGGGCAGGTGGAGCAGGTCCTGTCGCTCACCGGCGTGGGCGGCGCGGAGGTCGTCATCGACTTCGTCGGCGAGGGCGGGTCCACCGCCGAGGGGCTGGCGATGACCCGGCGGGCCGGCGACTACCTGGTGGTCGGGTACGGCGAGAACATCGACGTGCCGACCATCGACCTCATCTCCAGCGAGATCGACATCCTGGGCAACCTGGTCGGCAGCTACAACGACCTGGTCGAGCTCATGGCGCTGGCCGCCCAGCAGAAGGTCACGCTGCACACCCAGCGGTACGCGCTCGACGACTTCCAGACCGCGATCGACGACCTGTCGGCCGGACGGGTGCGGGGACGGGCGATCCTCGTGCCGTGAGCGGGCGCGGCCCCCGGCCCGCCCCGGCCGGGGGCCGCGTCTACCGCTCGAGATCCATCCGCGAGACCAGGTCGCCGGTGAACCGGTAGACGTGGCGCACCGTCTCGCGCGAGAGCACCGCGCCGCCCGGGTCGCGCACCGTCAGGGCCACGGTGACCGCGACCGAGCCGTCCGGGCGCTCCTCGACGCCGGTCGGCCGCACCAGCGGGCGGATCTGCGCCCACTGCCGCTGCCAGTAGTCCCGCACGCCGTCGCGGCCGTGCACCCGGCCGCCCTCCCAGCCGTTGGGCCAGTCGACGTCGGGGGCCATGGCGGCCACCACCGCGTCGAGGTCGCGGGCGGTGAAGGCCCGGTAGAGCGAGCGGAGCAGGGCGGGGCGGTCCGGGGCGGTCACGGGGGGCGACGGTGGCACACCGGACCTCCCTCCGGGGGGAGCGCGCACGCGCGATGCTGGTCGCCCGCCCACCCGACAGGAGTGACCATGACGCTCGCCGCCCCGCGGCCCCCCGCCACCGGCTCGGACGACGCCGCGCTGCGCGAGATCGAGCAGCGCGTGCTGTGGCTGGCCACGGCGATCGTCTACCACGCCAACCGGGTGCGCCCCGACCCGAGCGGGCTCAAGGTCGGCGGGCACCAGGCGTCCAGCGCCTCGATGGTCACGATCATGACCGCGCTGTGGCTGGAGCAGCTGGCCGCCGACGACCGGGTGAGCGTCAAGCCGCACGCCAGCCCGGTGCTGCACGCGCTGGAGTTCCTGCTCGGGCAGCTGGACGCCTCCTGGCTGACCACGTTGCGCGAGTTCGGCGGCCTGCAGTCCTACCCGTCGCGGCTGAAGGACCCCGTCCCGGCGGACTACTCGACCGGCTCGGTCGGCATCGGCGCCACCGCGCCGATCTGGGGCGCGCTGGCCCGCCGCTACGTCAACACCCAGTTCGGCGCCGGCGGCACCGGCCGGCAGTGGTCGCTGGTGGGCGACGCCGAGCTGGACGAGGGCGCCGTGTGGGAGGCCGTGCTCGACCCGATGGTCGCCGAGCTCGGCGAGGTGAACTGGATCGTCGACCTCAACCGGCAGTCGCTGGACCGCGTCGTCCCCACCATGGGCGCCACCCGGCTGCAGGGGATGTTCACCGCCGCCGGCTGGCAGGTGCTCACCGTCAAGTACGGGGCGCTGCTGGAGGAGCTGTTCACCCGGCCCGGCGGAGCGGCGCTGCGCGACCGCATCGACGGGATGAGCAACGCCGAGTACCAGCGGCTGCTGCGCCGCACGCCGGCGGAGGTCCGCCGCGAGCTGCCCGGGGACGGTCCCGGCGCGGCCGCGGTCGCCGAGCTGGTCGCCGGGGTGCCGGACGCCGACCTGGTCGCCGCGGTGCGCAACCTCGGCGGGCACGACCTCACCGCGCTGCGGCAGGCGTTCGCGCGGATCGACGACACCCGCCCCACCGTGGTCATCGCCTACACGCTCAAGGGCTACGGCCTGGCCACCGAGGGCCACCCGCAGAACCACTCCGCGCTGCTCACCGAGGCCCAGCTGCACGAGCTGGCCGCCCGCGTCGGCGTCGACCCGGCGCAGCCCTGGGCCGGGTTCCCGGCCGGCAGCCGCCCCGCCGGGCTGCTCGCCGCCGCCGCGCGGCGGCTGGCCCGGCCCCCGGTCGACGACGCCGTCGCCCCGCCCGTTCCGGCCGACCTGGGCCGGACCCCCTCGGGCACCGCGACCACGCAGGCGGCGCTGGGGCGCACGCTGCTCGACCTCAACCGCGCCGCCCTGGAGGTGGGCCGCCGGGTGGTCACCGTCAGCCCCGACGTGTCCAGCTCGACCAACCTCGGCGGCTGGGTGAACAAGGTCGGCGTCTGGTCGCACGAGGACCGCCGCGACTGGTTCGCCGACGACGCCGAGACGATCCTGCACTGGCGGGAGGAGCCCTCGGGCCGGCACGTGGAGCTGGGCATCGCCGAGACCAACCTGGTCGGCGCCATCGGCGAGCTCGGCGCCACCTGGTCGCGGTGGGGGCAGCCGCTCCTGCCCGTCGGCGTCCTCTACGACCCGTTCGTCGAGCGGGCGCTGGAGCCGTGGTCGTTCACCATCTACGCGGGCGGGCAGTCGCTGCTGGTCGGCACGCCGTCGGGGGTGACGCTGGCTCCCGAGGGCGGCGCGCACCAGTCGGTCACCACCCCGTCGATCGGGCTGGAGCAGCCCGGCTGCCTGTCCTACGAGCCGGCGTTCGCCCTGGACACCGAGTGGTGCCTGCTCGCCGCGCTCGGCCGGATGGGCCGGCCCGGCGGGCAGTCGGCGTACGTGCGGCTGTCCACCCGGCCGGTGGACCAGGCGCTGGCCGCGGTGCCCGCCGACCCGGCCGCCCGGGGGCGGCGCCGCCGGCAGGTGGTGGCCGGGGCCTATCCGCTGCGCCGGGTGCCGCGCCCGGCGGTGACGCTGGCCGCGATGGGCGCCGTCGTCCCCGAGGCGCTGGCCGCCGCCGCGCGGCTGGACGGGCTCGGGTTCCCCGCCGATGTCGTCGTGGTGACCAGCCCCGGGCTGCTGTTCCGCGCGGTGCAGGCCCGCCGCGGCCTGGACGACGCCGCGCCGTGGGTGCTCGACGGCGCGTTCCCCGCCGACCGGGCCACCCCGCTGGTCACCGTGCTCGACGGGCACCCGCACACCCTGGCGTTCCTCGCCGGGGTCCGCGGGGTGCCGGCGGCGCACCTGGGCGTCACCCGGTTCGGCCAGAGCGGCGACCTGGACAGCGTGTACCGGCACCACGGCCTCGACGTCGACTCGCTGGTCGGAGCGGCGCTCGACCTCGTCGACTGAGCGGAGTCCACCGCGGGGGCGCCCGTCGACCCCGCCGTGGGGTGCCCGGCCGCGCTGTGGAACGCGGGGAAGGGTGCCACGTTCGGCGGGCCCGAGCCGGGATCAAGGTCGACATGACGTCCTGACGACCGGGGTCCCGCGCGCAGCGGCGGGACCCGCGTGTGGGAGCGTTCCGTGTGTGATCGGACACGAGGACCTCGCCGTGCGGACGCTGGGTCCGTGCCGCATCGACTCGCCGCTGGCGGAGCGGCTGGCCGCGCGGGAGACCACGCAGCACTCGGTGGAGGAGGACGACCGGATCCTCTTCGACGACACCCTGTCGATGGCCGGCACCCGGGGCGTCCCGGTCGACCGGCTGCCCAGCCTGGAGCCGGGCGGGCCGCGCAAGCGCATCTACTTCGACCCGGCCAAGACCCGGGTCGGCATCGTCACCTGCGGCGGGCTGTGCCCCGGCCTCAACGACGTCATCCGCGGGCTGGTCCTCGAGCTGTGCCGCCACTACGGCGTGCGCCGGATCGTCGGGTTCCGCAACGGCTACCGCGGCTTCATCCCGCACTACGGCGAGGACGTCGTCGACCTCTCGCCCGAGGTGGTGCAGCACATCGACGACGAGGGCGGCACCATCCTCGGCACCTCCCGCGGCGTGCAGGACCCCGAGGAGATCGTCGACGCCCTGGAGCGGCTGGCGATCAACGTCCTGTTCGTCATCGGCGGCGACGGCACGATCCGCGGGGCGATGGAGGTCGTCCGGGTCGTCGAGGAGCGCGGCCTGAAGATCGCCGTCGTCGGGGTGCCCAAGACCATCGACAACGACATCCCCTACATCGACCAGAGCTTCGGCTTCCAGACGGCGATGTCGGAGGCGACCAAGTCGATCCACGCCGCCAGCGTGGAGGCCCGGTCGGCGCCCGGCGGCGTCGGCCTGGTCAAGCTCATGGGGCGGCACTCCGGGTTCATCGCCTGCTACTCGACGCTGGCCAAGGACGACGCGGACTACGTGCTCATCCCCGAGGTGCCGTTCGCGCTGCACGGCGAGCACGGCTTCCTCGAGCACCTGCGCCGCCGGGTGCAGGAGCGTGGGCACGCCGTCGTCGTGGTGGCCGAGGGGGCCGGGCAGGAGCACATCGAGGAGCACGAGCCCGGCCGCGACGCGTCGGGCAACGTCCGGCTCGGCGACGTCGGGCGGCTGCTGCGCCGGCTGATCACCGAGCACCTCGACGACGCGAAGGTCGAGAACAACGTCCGCTACTTCGACCCCAGCTACGCCATCCGCAGCGTGCCGGCCAACCCCTACGACAGCGCCTACTGCCTGCGGCTGGCGCACGCCGCGGTGCACGCGGCGATGGCCGGCCGCACCGAGGTGATCGTGGCCCGCCGCCGGCGGCGGTTCGTGCACCTCCCGATGTCCCTGGCGGTCAGCCGGCGCAACCACGTCGACCCGCTGGGCGACCTGTGGATGTCGGTGCTGGAGGCCACCGGGCAGCCGGTGCGCTTCGAGTAGGGCTCACCCGCCCGGGTGGGATCCGGGGATCCGGCTCCCCGCCGCCCGTGTGTCTGCCGATGGACCCGTGTCAGGTGCAGTTCACCACCGACACGAGGGACGACATGGACACGACGGGACGCTCGACGACGCGACGGGGCCGCCTCGCGCGCGGACTCGCGGCCACCGCGGTCGGGGCAGCCGTCGCCCTGACCCCGGGGGTCGCCGGGGCGGCGCCGAACCGCGCGGCCCCGCCGGACGTGGTGCCCCTGGTCGACTGCGTCGTCCGGCACGCCGACGGCAGCTGGACGGCGGTGTTCGGCTACGACAACCGCACCGGCGCGACGGTGGACATCCCGGTCGGCCCGGCCAACCAGGTGACGCCGGCCCCGCTGGGGGAGCCGCAGCCGACGACCTTCGCCCCCGGCGTCCGGCACGGCGTGTTCTCCGTGACCGTCGAGAACGGCGGCGGGCCGACGTGGCACCTCGGGGAGACGAACCTGGCCGCCCGCAAGGCCGACGCCGCCTGCCCGCCCTCGACGCAGATGCCCGCCGAGGGCAACGGCACCGGGCTCGCGATCGGCGTCGCCGTGGCCGGCGGGGTCGGCGCGGTGCTGCTGCGCAGGGCGCGCCGCCGCGCCGCCTGACCGGCGTCCTCGTCCGCGCCGGGTGACGAGCCCGGGACGCGACCCGCGGATGCTGGGCGGCGGGACCGAAGGGACGCGGTGGTGCGATGGACCGCACGATCGGCCGGACCCGGTCCGGCACCCCGGAGAGCTACACCTGGCCGCTGCTCACGGTCGTGGTGGTCATCCTGCTGCAGGTGCTGATCCCTGCCGGGTACCGGGTGGGCCCGCCGCTGCTCGTCCCCGTCGTGGAGGGGATCGCGGTGCTGGTGCTGCTGGGCATCGCGGCCCGGCCCGGCCCGGTGCCGCGCGGCGCCCGGTCGCTGGTGCTCACCCTGTTCGGCACCCTCGTGCTGGCCAACGCCGCCGCGGCCGCCCGACTGGTGCTGCTCGTGCTCGACGGCGGCGAGGTCGACGGCGCCGCGCTCACCGCCGACCGGCTGCTCGTCGCGGCGGCGCTGGTCCTGCTGGTCAACGTGGTCACCTTCGCCCTGGTCTACTGGCAGCTCGACGGCGGCGGCCCGGCCGGGCGGGTCGCCGAGCCGCGGCCGCACCCCGACTTCCAGTTCCCGCAGACGGAGGCGCCGGGCCTGGCGGCGCCCGGGTGGCGCCCCCGCTTCGGTGACCACCTCTACGTGGCGTTCACCAACCTGGTCGCGTTCAGCCCGACCGACACCATGCCGCTGACGCTGCGGGTGAAGGGCCTGATGGCGCTGCAGTCGCTGATCTCCCTCGGCGTCCTCGTGGTGGTCCTCGCCCGGGTGATCAACATCCTGCCCGGCTGACCCGCCCCGTTCCGCGCCCGGCGCCCCCGGGCCAGGATCGACCCGCGCCCGGCGCCGCCGGGTGCGGGGAGGAGACCGCCATGGCCAACCACGTGTACCGGCTCACCGAGGTCGTCGGCAGCAGCCCGACCGGCGTGGACGACGCCATCCGCACCGCGATCGGCAAGGCGTGCCAGACCATCCGGAACGTCGAGTGGTTCGAGGTCCAGGAGGTGCGCGGGCAGGTCGCCGACGGGGAGGTCGCGCACGTTCAGGTGACGCTGAAGATCGGCTTCCGCGTCGAGGACTGACCGCCTCCCGTGCAGGCGCCGGCCCGGTCCGGGGCGGTGGGACACTGGGGACGTCGGCCGGCGCGGGCCGTCGTGCCCCTGCTGTCTGCCCGAGAGACCTGCCGTGACCCTCCCTGCCCCTGACGCCCGGACCGACCTGCGCGCGGTGCTCTTCGACATGGACGGCACGCTGGTGGAGTCCGAGCAGCACTGGGGCCACGCCCTGTTCGCCCTCGCCCGGCGCCTCGGCGGTGAGCTCGGCGCCACCGCCCGCGAGGCCACCGTCGGCACCAGCATGGCGACGTCGATGCGGATCCTGCAGGCCGACCTCGGGATCGAGCGCACGCCCGAGCAGACGCGCGCGGACGTCGCCTGGGTGGAGGAGACCGTCGCCGGCCTGCTCGCCACCGACCTGCACTGGCGGCCCGGCGCGCGCGAGCTGCTGGCCGAGGTGCGCGCTGCCGCGCTGCCCACGGCCCTGGTGACGACGACGTCCCGCCGCCTGGCCGACGTGGTCATCGCGCAGATCGAGCGCGCGTTCCCGGACGTGCCGCCGTTCGACCTCACCGTGTGCGGCGACGAGGTGCCCGCCCGCAAGCCCGACCCGGCGCCCTACCTGCAGGCCGCCGCCGCGCTCGGCGTGGACCCGGCCGGCTGCGTCGTCGTCGAGGACTCCGCGGTCGGCGTGGCCGCCGGGCTGGCCGCGGGCGCCACCGTCCTCGGCGTGCCCGCGCTGCAGCCGCTCGAGCCCGCGCCGGGCCTGGTGCTGCGCGACACGCTGACCGGCGTCGGGGTCGCCGACCTGGAGCGGCTGCTGCTGGAGCGGGACGGCGCGCCGCGCCGCTGAGCCCCCCGGCCGTCCGGCACGACCCCTCAGCCGGCCGGCACCGCCTCCTCAGCCCGCCGGCACGACCTCCCGGCCGCGGGAGACCACCAGCCGCACCCGGTCCAGCGCCGTCACGTCGACGGTGGGGTCGCCGTCGACCAGCAGCAGGTCGGCGTCCAGGCCGGGCGCCAGCCGCCCGGTGCGCCCGCCGAGACCGCAGGCGGCGGCCGCCGCGGAGGTCGCCGTCGCCAGCGCCTCCGGGGCCGGCACCCCGCCGCCGGCGAGCGAGGCGACCGCCCGCGGCAGCAGGCCGTGCGGCTTGCCGGGGGCGATGCCGGAGTCGACGCCGCTGACGATCCGGACGCCCGCGCGGTGCATGCGCGCCGCGTCGGCGGCGCGCGCCTCGTCGGTGATGCCCATCCGGTCGAGCAGCTCCTGCACCCGCGGCGGCGGCACCGCGCCGTCGGCCAGGCCCAGCGTCGGGCAGACGGCGGTCCCCGCGCGGGCGAGCCGGTCGGCCAGCGCCGGCGGGACCCCCCAGCCGGTGGCGGTCTGGCACGAGCAGTGCTCGATGCCGTCGACGCCGGCGGCCAGCACCTGCCGGACGGCGGTCAGCGCGTGCGCGTGCGCGGTGACGGGGAGACCGAGCCGGTGCGCCTCGTCGACGACGGCGCGCACCTCGGCGGTGCTGAACTGGCAGGCGGCCATGTCGGTGCCCGCGGTCATCGCGCCGCCGCTGGCCATCAGCTTGACGACGTCCGCGCCCCGCTCGGCGCGCTCGCGCACCGCGGCCCGCAGCTGCTCCACGCCCCGGACCACCCCGCCCATCCCCGCGCAGTGGCCGGCCGGGCAGGTGAGCGGCGGCCCCGAGGCGACCACGGTGGGGCCGGCGGCCGGCGCCCGCTCGACCACCGCCCAGCCGACGTCGCCGAGGTCGCGCACCGCCGTCACCCCGGCGGCCAGCTGCTGCCGGAGGGCGGCGGCCACGATCGCGTCCACCTGGGCCGGCTGCAGCTCGGGGAGCTGGTCGAGGGCGCGGGGACCGTTGTCGCCGCACAGGTGCACGTGCGTGTCGACCAGCCCGGGCAGCAGCGTCGTCCCGGGCAGCGCGGTGACGGGGACGCCGTCGGGCGGGGCGGTCCCGGCGGGCTCGACGGCGACGATCCGGCCGGCGTCCACCAGGACCAGGGCCCCGTCGCGCAGCACCCGCTCGCCGTCGAAGGCGCGGTCGGCCCGGTAGCCGCGCATGCCGGTCCTCTCCTGGACGACGGGGCGCCGACGCTAGGGCCGGCCGCGCCGGCCGGTCGACGGGGACCGGCGCGTCTCGCTTGTCCTGCGCCGTCGCCCTCCGACCGTTATCCCCAACTCCAGTGCCGACTGTGTCGGCCGGTTGCGAGCAGGGGAGGAGCAGCGACCGCGCGGGGACCTCCCCGAGCCACTGCTCCGCGATCACGGAGTTCGCGTGGCGACACGCCGCAGGCCGACGGCGTGTCGCCACCGCGGCGCCATGATCGTCTTCAGAGGCCGGGCAGGGCGGGGCGCCGGGGGCCGGCGCCCCGGCGTGCGGCCGGGCGGGGGCGTCAGTCGCGCTCGACGATCGGCAGCGTCGCCCAGCCGGCCCGGGCGGCGGCCTCGGCGGGGAACGGCGGGGGAGTGCCGCCGAAGGAGGGGCACAGCGCCTGGTGGTCGCACCAGGCGCACAGCCGCGTGCGGTTGGGCCGGAAGTCGCCGGTGGCCACCGCCCGCTCGATCGCCGCCCAGATCGCCAGCAGCGTCCGCTCGAAGCGGACCAGCTCGGCCTCCTCCGGGGCGTAGGTCAGCGCGTCGCCGTCGCCGAGGTAGATGAGCTTGAGCTGGGAGGCCACCACGCCGCGGGTGCGCCACAGCACCAGCGCGTAGAACTTCATCTGGAACAGGGCCTTGGACTCGAACGCCTCGCGCGGCATCGAGCCGGTCTTGTAGTCGACCACCCGCAGTGCCCCGTTGCGGGCGACGTCGAGCCGGTCGACGTACCCGCGCAGCAGCAGCCCGTCGGGCAGCGTCACCTCGACCAGCTGCTCGCGGCCCTCCGGCTGGATGCGGGTGGGGTCCTCCAGCCGGAAGTAGGTCTCCACCAGCTGCCCGGCCGAGTCCAGCCAGCTCTCCAGCGACGGCGGCTCCGCCCCGTCCTCGCCGGCGGTGAACAGCGCCTCGACCTCGGGGTCGGCGCGCAGCTCGTCCCACGCCGGCGCCACCAGCCCGCGGGCCGCCTCGACGGTCCGCTCGGCCGGCGGCAGGTCGTAGAGCCGCTCCAGGACCGCGTGCACCAGCGTGCCGCGCACCGCCGCGGCGCTCTTCTTCTCCGGCAGCCGGTCGATGGTGCGGAAGCGGTAGAGCAGCGGGCAGGTCTTGAAGTCCGCCGCCCGGCTGGGCGACAGCGAGGGCCGGCGCGGGGCCTTGTCCCCGTCGGGAGCCTGCTCGCCGCCGTCGGCCGCCGTGTCGGGGGAGACCGTGCCGCTGCGCGCCGGGTCCTGCGCCACTGCCGTCATGCGTCCGACGCTACGACGCTCCTCCGACAGTTCCGAGTGCCCGCGCCGGACGGACCCGTCCCGCCGCTCGCCTAGGCTGGCCGCCCGTGGAACCGCAGCCCGAGCCCAGCCAGAACGCGACGAGCGCCGCCCCCGCCGCACCGGTCCCCGCGGACGCGACCGCGGGCGGGGCGCAGCCGGCCGCCGCCCCCGTGCCGGGCGCCTTCGCCGTCGGCGACCGGGTGCAGCTCACCGACCCCAAGGGCCGGCTGCACACCGTCGTCCTCGAGCCCGGCAGGCAGTTCCACACCCACCGCGGCGCCATCGCCCACGACGACCTCATCGGCGCGCCGGAGGGCTCGGTCGTGCACTCCACGGCCAACACCGGCTACCTGGCGTTCCGGCCCCTGCTGGCCGACTTCGTGCTGTCCATGCCGCGCGGCGCCCAGGTCATCTACCCCAAGGACGCCGCGCAGATCGTCGGCAGCGGCGACATCGGGCCCGGCATGCGGGTCCTCGAGGCCGGCGCCGGCTCCGGCGCGCTCACCTGCTCGCTGCTGCGCGCCGTCGGGGCGTCGGGCCGGGTCACCAGCTACGAGCGGCGGGAGGACTTCGCCGACGTCGCCCGCGGCAACGTGGCCGCCTTCTTCGGCGGGGTGCCGGACTCCTGGGACCTGCGCCTGGGTGACCTCGCCGACCACCCCGCGGACGAGGTCGTCGACCGGGTGGTCCTGGACATGCTCGAGCCGTGGGCGGTGCTGCCCACCGTGGCCGCGGCGCTGCGGCCCGGCGGCGTGCTGATCGGCTACGTGGCGACGGTCACCCAGCTGTCCACCTACGTCGAGGCGCTGCGCGCGCAGGGCGTGTGGACCGAGCCCTACGCCTGGGAGTCGCTGGTCCGCCCGTGGCACGCCGTCGGCCTCGCGGTCCGCCCCGAGCACCGCATGGTCGCGCACACCGCCTTCCTCGTGACCGCCCGCCGGCTGGCCGAGGGCGTCGTCGCGCCGGTCCGCCAGCGGCGTCCCCAGAAGTAGCCCCGCAGGGGGGAGCCGGCCTCCGGCGAGCGCCGGGCACGGTGTCGGCAGGCGTGTATAGATTTGCCTCCTGGCTCCCCCCGATGTGCGGAGGTGCGCGATGGGCCCCGGTCCTGTCAGCGGTCCCGACGAGTTCCGAGCGCGGCGCGAACGTGACGTCTCCGCCCTGCTCTCCCAGATCTCCTACCTCGAGGAGGAGATCGCTCTCCTGCGCCGCAAGGTGGCCGACAGCCCCCGCCAGGTGCGGGCGCTCGAGGAGCGGATCGCCGAGGCGGAGGGCCGCGCGGCCTTCCTCTCCGAGCGCAACGACAAGCTCGCCGGCACCCTGCGCGACGCCCGCGAGCAGCTGCTCACGCTCAAGGAGGAGATCGACCGGCTCGGCCAGCCGCCGTCGGGCTACGGGGTCTACCTCGGGCAGCACGAGGACGGCACGGTCGACGTCTTCACCGGCGGTCGCAAGCTGCGCGTCTCGGTGTCCCCGGCCGTCGAGGCCGAGGAGCTGCGGCCCGGCCAGGAGGTCATGCTCAACGAGGCGATGAACGTCGTCGAGGCGCTCGGCTTCGAGAAGCAGGGCGACGTCGTCATGCTCAAGGAGCTGCTGGAGCCGATCGACGGCGTGACGCCGCGGGCCCTGGTCATCGGCCACACCGACGAGGAGCGGGTGGTCTACCTGGCCGACTCGCTCACCGGCCAGCCGCTGCGGGTCGGCGACTCGCTGCTGCTGGAGGCCCGGTCGGGCTACGTGTACGAGCGGATCCCCAAGAGCGAGGTCGAGGAGCTCGTCCTCGAGGAGGTCCCCGACATCGACTACTCCGACATCGGCGGCCTGGCCCGGCAGATCGAGCAGATCCGCGACGCCGTCGAGCTGCCGTTCCTGCACGCGGACCTGTTCCGCGAGTACGAGCTGCGCCCGCCGAAGGGCATCCTGCTCTACGGCCCGCCCGGCTGCGGCAAGACGCTCATCGCCAAGGCGGTGGCCAACTCCCTGGCCAAGAAGGTCTCGGCGGTGAAGGGGGAGGGGCAGGCCAAGTCCTACTTCCTCAACATCAAGGGCCCGGAGCTGCTCAACAAGTACGTCGGCGAGACCGAGCGGCACATCCGGCTGGTGTTCCAGCGCGCCCGGGAGAAGGCCAGCGAGGGCACCCCGGTCATCGTGTTCTTCGACGAGATGGACTCGATCTTCCGCACCCGCGGGTCGGGCGTGTCCTCCGACGTCGAGTCGACGATCGTCCCGCAGCTGCTCAGCGAGATCGACGGCGTCGAGGGCCTGGAGAACGTCATCGTCATCGGCGCCTCCAACCGCGAGGACATGATCGACCCGGCGATCCTGCGGCCCGGCCGGCTGGACGTGAAGATCAAGATCGAGCGGCCCGACGCCGAGGCCGCGCGCGACATCTTCAGCAAGTACCTGACCCCGACCCTGCCCATCCACGCCGACGACCTCGCCGAGAACGGCGGCAGCGCCGAGGCCACCATCCAGGCGATGATCCAGCGCACCGTCGAGCGGATGTACACCGAGAGCGAGGAGAACCGCTTCCTCGAGGTCACCTACGCCAACGGTGACAAGGAGGTCCTGTACTTCAAGGACTTCAACTCGGGCGCCATGCTGCAGAACATCGTCGACCGGGCCAAGAAGATGGCCATCAAGGAGAACCTGGAGACGGGGACGGCGGGCCTGCGGGTCGGCCACCTGATGCAGGCCTGCGTCGACGAGTTCAAGGAGAACGAGGACCTGCCCAACACCACCAACCCCGACGACTGGGCGCGGATCTCGGGCAAGAAGGGCGAGCGGATCGTCTACATCCGCACGCTCATCAGCGGCAAGGGCAACGACTCCGGCCGGGCGATCGACACCGCCACCAACACCGGCCAGTACCTCTAGGCCGGCCGCGGCCCCCGGTGGCCCGGCTCCCCGTCGCGGGAGCCGGGCCACCGGCGCGTTCAACCCAGCCGGGCGGCCAGCGCGCGCAGGTGCGCCCCGCCGGCGACCTCGTCGGTGGCCCCCGGCACCGTGCGCACCGGATAGGGCCGGGGGAGCGGCGCCCGGGGGCCGACGTCGACGTGGACGACGTCGTACCCGAGGCCGTGCAGGTGGTCGGCCATCGCGTAGTCGGTGGCGGAGTCCCCGACGGTGTGCCACGCCCGGGGCAGGGGCCCGTCGGCCCGCAGCAGCTCCAGCGCGCGGCGGGCCCCCAGCGCCTTGCCCGCGCGCACCGACTCGACGTCGGTCGCGATCACCGACGGGTCGATCCGCCACGGCGTCCGGCCCTCCGCGTCGGGGTGGTCGCGGCCGCCCAGGCGCACGCCGAGCCCGGCGGCCACCAGACCGGCGAGCAGGTCGGCGTCGAAGGCCCGCTGCCGCTCGGCGTAGACGGCGGCCGGGACGTCGGTGCGCGCCTCCACCGTGGCCATCGTCCGCTTCGTGTCGTCCGTGAACATCGCGTCGCCGTAGCCGTCGCCCACCAGGTCGGCGAGCAGGGCGCGGCACACGGCGGGGACGGCGAGGGCGGGGTCGACGTGGACCCCGCCCGCCCCGTCCGGGCCCGCCGACGTCCAGACGCCGCCCTTCTCGCAGACCGCGTGCAGCCGGGCGCCGCCGGGCAGGCCGGCGTCGGCCAGGGGCCGCAGGACGCGCTCGCCGACGAACTCCGCGGACCGGCCGGTGTTGAGCACCACGGGCACGCCCGCGGCCAGCAGCGCCCGCAGGTCCTCCAGCAGCGCCGGGGCGACCGTCCGGGTCACGGGGCTGGCGACCGGGCCGTCGACGTCGAGCAGCAGGCCCAGGGGTGGCAGTGTCACCCGGTCATCCTCGCGGCCGGCGACCGCGGCCTAGGCTCGGGGCATGAGCGTGCGGCGGGTCATGGGCACCGAGGTCGAGTACGGCATCTCGGTGCCCGGGCAGCCCACCGCCAACCCGACCACCCTGTCCAGCCAGGTCGTCAACGCCTGGGCCGTCGCCGACGCCCCGACCCGCCGCCGGCCGCGGTGGGACTTCGAGGAGGAGTCCCCGCTGCGCGACGCCCGCGGCTTCGACCTGTCCCCGGCGCAGGCGCTGGACCACACCGACCTCGACGAGGACTCGGGGATGGCCAACGTCATCCTCACCAACGGGGCGCGGCTCTACGTCGACCACGCGCACCCGGAGTACTCGACGCCGGAGGTCACCAACCCGCGCGACGTCGTCCTCTGGGACAAGGCGGGGGAGCGGGTCATGGCCGAGGCGGCCCGCCGGGCCGCCCGCATCCCCGGCACCCAGCCGATCCAGCTGTACAAGAACAACACCGACGGCAAGGGCGCCAGCTACGGCGCGCACGAGAACTACCTGATGGACCGGCGGACGCCGTTCATCGACATCATCCGCGGGCTGATCCCGTTCTTCGTGACCCGGCAGGTGTTCGCCGGCGCCGGCCGGGTCGGCATCGGCACCGAGGGCCGCACCCAGGGCTTCCAGATCTCCTCCCGGGCGGACTTCTTCGAGGTCGAGGTGGGCCTGGAGACGACGCTCAAGCGGCCGATCATCAACACCCGCGACGAGCCGCACGCCAACCCCGACGAGTACCGCCGGCTGCACGTGATCATCGGCGACGCCAACCTCGCCGAGCTGTCGACCTACCTCAAGGTCGGGACGACGTCACTGGTGCTGGCGATGATCGAGGCGCGGGCGCTGCGCGAGGACCTCTCGCTGGAGGAGCCGGTCGCCACGCTGCAGGCGGTCAGCCACGACCCGTCGCTGGCCACCCAGGTGCGGCTGCGCGACGGGCGGCGGATGACCGCGCTCGACCTGCAGCGCGTCTACCTCGACCACGCCGAGCGCTTCGTCGACCGGAACGGGGAGGCCGACGAGCAGACCACCGACGTGCTGCGCCGCTGGGCGGAGGTTCTCGACGACCTCGCCACCGACCCGATGCGCCTGGCCGACCGGCTGGACTGGCCGGCCAAGCTGCGGCTGCTGGAGGGCTACCGGTCCCGCGACGGGCTGTCCTGGGGCGACTCGCGGCTGCAGCTGGTGGACCTGCAGTACTCCGACGTCCGCCCGGAGAAGGGGCTCTACCACCGGCTGGTGGCCCGCGGCTCGATGCAGCGGCTGCTCACCGACGACGAGGTGACCCGGGCGATGGTCACCCCGCCGGCCGACACCCGCGCCTTCTTCCGCGGCGAGTGCCTGCGGCGGTTCCCGGCGCAGGTGGCCGCGGCGTCGTGGGACTCGGTGGTGTTCGACCTCGGCCGGGAGAACCTGGTGCGCATCCCGACGATGGAGCCGCTGCGCGGCACCCGCGACCACGTGGGCCTGCTGTTCGAGTCCACGGCGAGCGCCCAGGAGTTGGTCGACACCATCACCGGCTCCTAGTGGCCTCCCCGGTCGAGGTCGCGCGGGCGCTGGCCGGGGACCTGCTCGCGCCCGCGGCCCCCGGCGTCGACGCCACAGGCGTCCTGCCGCGCGGCCACCTCGACGCGCTCGCCGCCGCCGGGCTGTACGGCCTGGTCGGGCCCGCGGATGCCGGCGGCCTGGACGGCGACGGCGCGACGCTGGCGGCGGTGGTCGAGGAGCTCGCGGCCGGCGACCTCGCGACGGCGTTCGTCTGGCTGCAGCACCACGGCGTCGTCGGCCGGCTGGCCGCCTCCGGGACGCACCCGGAGCTGCTGGCCGACCTGTGCGCCGGGCGCCGGCGGGCCGGGATCGCGCTGCAGGCGGCGACGCGCCCGGACGCGGCGCCCGTGACGCTGTGCCGGGACGGGGGCGACCTCGTGCTCGACGGCGCGGTGCCGTGGGTGACTGGCTGGGGCCTGGTCGACGTGCTGCTGGTGGCCGCCCGCGACGGCGACGACGTCGCGTTCGTGCTGGCCGACGCCGTCCCGGGTCCGACGCTCGCCGCGGAGCCGCAGACGCTGGTGGCGGTGCAGGCCAGCGCGACCGTGGAGCTGCACCTGCGCGGCCACCGGGTGCCCGCCTCCCGGCTGCTGGGCGCGACCCCGCTGGCCGAGGTCCGCGCGGGCGACGCGGCCGGGCTGCGGCTCAACGGCTCCCTGGCACTGGGGCTGGTCCGCCGGTGCGCCCGGCTGCTCGGCCCCTCACCCCTGGACGACGACCTGGCCGACGCGCGCGCCCGGCTCGACGCGGCCGGGCCGGGTGAGCTGCCGGAGGCGCGGGCCGCCGCCGCGGCCCTGGCGCACCGGGCGGCCGGGGCCCTGGTCGTCGCGACCGGCAGCGGCGCCGCGCGCGCCGGCTCGGTCGCCGAGCGGACGGCGCGCGAGGCGGTGTTCCTGCTCGTGTTCGGCTCGCGCCCGGCGATCCGCACGTCGCTGCTGGCGCGGCTGGGCGCGGCCCGCTGAGGCCGCCGGGTGTCGGTGCGTGCGGGTAGTTTCGGCGGCAGCACGCACTCGGCGCGCACCAGGGGAGGGCACATGGCCACCAGGGACACCGGCGGGCAGCAGCGGACCACGCGCACGCGCGAGGAGACCGACGAGGTCGAGGCCTCGGTCGACACCGAGGTCGCCGAGCGGCACAAGGAGATGTCCGAGGACGTCGACGCCATCCTCGACGAGATCGACGACGTGCTCGAGGAGAACGCAGAGGAGTTCGTGAGGAGCTATGTTCAGAAGGGCGGAGAGTAGCCGCTCGACTACTCGCAGTTAAGACTGCGCGAGATGAAGACCTGCCCCGACTGTGGCGAGACAAAGCCCCACGATGGGTTCGGTCGGAACCGGACGCAGCCCGACGGTCTCTCGTTCTACTGCCTGAGCTGCAACCGCGCGCGGAGCAGGAGTGGTACCGCAACGCCCGCCGTCGCGAGGGCCGCGCGGTCCGAGACCACTCGTGGGTGCCCGACGGCTTCCGGTGGTGCCCGTCCTGCCAGAAGGCAGTCGCACACGAGGACTACGTACGGAGTGCGACGACAGCGTCGGGGTTCAGCAGCAGGTGCAAGCCCTGCAAGCGCGAGGCGGACATGGATCGGTACTAGGCGCGGCGCTACGGACTGGACCGCGCAGGCATCGACGACCTGCGCGCCAAGCAGTCCGACATGTGTGCTCTGTGCGGTGAGCGTCGCCCGGGACACATCGACCATGACCACCGGACCGACCTCGTCCGTGCCCTGCTCTGCGAGCGGTGCAACCTGGCGCTCGGGCTGTTCCGGGACGACCCCTCCCTGCTGAGAGCCGCGGCCGACTACGTCGAGCTCCACCGGGCTCGTTACCTGAAAGCCTGCGGCGCGCACGAGGAGGCCGACCGGCTGGTCCGCCGGCTCCTCGCCGGTGATGGCCCGACGACCGCGGAGACCTGACGGGATCACGCTCCACCCGGGGCCCGGCTCGTGGTCCCTCGACGGCCAGCGCCCGGGCACGGCGCCGGCCCGGCACCCGCGGCACCGCCCGGACCGGCGGGGTCACATGAGCAGGACGCCGGCGGCCACGGCGGCGGCCGAGCCGACGAGGGTCAGCGCGCCGACGACGCGCTCGGCCCCGTCCCGGCGCACGGGCGCGGGAGAGGGGACCTCGGGCGGCGCGGGGAGGTCCCAGGCGGCGCACACCGCCGGCGGCAGGAGCGCGCCCCGCCGGTGCCGGTCGACGAGCAGCCGGCGCGCTTCCGGCAGGTCGTCCAGCCGCGACCAGGGCACCACCAGGTGCCCGCCGCCGCCGGTGAGCCCGACGCTGACGATCCGGCCCACGTCCACGTCCCAGCCGGCGGACACCGCGGTCAGCCGGGCGAGGTCCACCCCGTGGTCTCCGAGCAGGGTCCGCCCGACGAGCACCGTCCCCTCCAGCCGCAGCCGGCCGGCCTCGTCCCGCCGGACCCGCGACCGGAGGGACTGGGCGGCCAGGAGCCCGGCCAGGGCCGCCACGGCCGCCGTCCACCCGGCCCCGCCCTCGAGCGCCGCGCGGGACGAGGCCGCGCACAGCCCGCACAGCAGGGCCACCAGCACCCCGGTCGCGGCCAGGGCGGCGCGGCGCCGTCCGGGCGGCACCCGGGGCACGTGCGGGGTCCTCGCCACGTCCTGCACGCGCGGTCCGTCGGTCACGGCAGCTCCTCCCGGGTCGATCGAGGCCGGCGCACCGTAGACCCGGCGGTCCCCGCGGACCAGGCCCGCCCGCGTCCCGGGTGACCAGCCAGTCGCGCCGGTAGGGTCGGCGACGAGCCGCCGCGGCACGTCCGCGGCACGTCGAGGAGCACCCCGGCAGGGGCGCGGAGAGGGTGGACGGGTTGACCCAGTCGCACACCGGCCGGAGCGGCTTCCCGCCCGCCTACCTGGACCGGGTGGGCTCCTCGTTCACCGACTTCCTCGCCCAGGCCGCGCCCGACCTGCTGCCCGGGCGGCGCCCCCTGCCGGCGGTGCACGCCGGCGACCTCACCCCACACGGCACCACGATCGTCTCGGTCACCTACGACGGCGGCGTGCTCATGGGCGGCGACCGCCGGGCCACCATGGGCAACCTGATCTCCAGCCGGGACATCGAGAAGGTGTACCCGGCCGACTCCTGGTCGGTGATCGGGATCGCCGGTGCCGCGGGCATCGCGATCGAGATGGTCCGGCTCTACCAGGTGGAGCTCGAGCACTACGAGAAGATCGAGGGGCTGACCCTCAGCCTCGACGGCAAGGCCAACCGGCTGGCCCAGATGATCCGCGGCAACCTCGGTGCCGCGCTGCAGGGCCTGGCCGTCGTCCCGCTGTTCGCCGGGTTCGACCTCGACGCCGCTCCGGGCACCAGCCCGGGCCGGATCTTCAGCTACGACGTCACCGGCGGGAACTACGAGGAGCGCGGCTACGCCGCCGTCGGCTCCGGCTCGCTGTTCGCCCGGAACTCGCTGAAGAAGACCTGGCGGCCGGGGCTGGCCGGCGACGACGCCACCCGCAGCCTGGTCGAGGCGCTCTACGACGCCGCCGACGACGACTCGGCCACCGGCGGCCCCGACCCGGTGCGCCGGCTGTACCCGATCGTCTACCGCGTCGACGCCGAGGGCGCCGTCCGGCTGACCGACGACGAGGTGTCCGCCGTCGCCAAGACCATCGTCGACGAGCGGGCCGCCGCCGAGGGGCAGGGCTGAGCGCCATGACCATGCCGTACTACGCCTCGCCCGAGCAGCTCATGCGCGACCGCTCGGAGTACGCCCGCAAGGGCATCTCCCGCGGCCGCAGCGTCGCCGTCCTCACCTACGCCGACGGCGTGCTGTTCATCGCCGAGAACCCCAGCTCGACCCTGCACAAGGTGGGCGAGATCTACGACCGGATCGGGTTCGCCGCGGTCGGCCGGTACAGCGAGTTCGAGAGCCTGCGGGTGGCCGGGGTGCGCCTGGCCGACGTCCGCGGCTACTCCTACAACCGCCGCGACGTCACCGGCCGGGTCATCGCCAACGCCTACGCGCAGACCCTGGGCGCGATCTTCACCGAGCAGATGAAGCCCTACGAGGTGGAGCTCTGCGTCGCCGAGGTCGGCGAGACCGCCGAGCAGGACCAGCTGTACCGGCTGACCTTCGACGGGTCGGTCGTCGACGAGCCGGACTTCGTGGTCATGGGCGGGCAGGCCGAGGCCGTCACCGGCCGGCTGCGGGAGGACTTCCGCCCCGGCCTGGCGCTGCGGGACGCGCTCATGGCCGGCGTCCGGGCGCTGTCGGCGTCGAGCCCGGCGATGTCGGGCAACGGCGACGGCGGCCTGCTGCCGGCCGGGCAGCTCGAGGTCGCCGTGCTGGACCGCCGCCGGCCCAAGCGGGCCTTCCGCCGGGTGGTCGGCGCGGCGCTGGGCACCCTGCTCGGCGACCGCAGCGCCGGCGAGGCCGTCCCCGAGGGCGCCACGCACGCGCACGTCCCCAGCTCGGCGCAGCCGGGCACCCCGCCCGGTCTCGGCGACCCCTCGGCGCCGGACACCGCGGGCGGCACCGGCGGGTCGGGTGAGGGAAGCGGCCCGCAGCCGGGCCCGGCCGACGGGGCCGGCGGCGGCACCGACGGGGGCAGCTGAGCGGCGCCGTCGACGGGACGCCCGGGAACCGGCCGGAGTCGCATCCGGCGCCTAGGCTCGGTCCGTGGACCGACGGATCTTCGGGATCGAGACCGAGTACGGCGTCACGTGCACCTTCCGGGGGCAGCGGCGGCTGTCCCCGGACGAGGTGGCCCGCTACCTGTTCCGGCGGGTCGTGTCGTGGGGGCGCAGCTCCAACGTGTTCCTGCGCAACGGCTCGCGGCTGTACCTCGACGTCGGCAGCCACCCCGAGTACGCCACCGCCGAGTGCGACGACCTGACCGAGCTCGTCGTCCACGACAAGGCCGGTGAGCGGATCCTCGAGGGCCTGCTGGTCGACGCCGAGCAGCGGCTGGCCGAGGAGGGCGTCACCGGCGACATCTACCTGTTCAAGAACAACACCGACTCGGCGGGCAACAGCTACGGCTGCCACGAGAACTACTGCGTCGGCCGGCACGGGGAGTTCTCCCGGCTGGCCGACGTGCTCATCCCGTTCCTGGTCAGCCGGCAGCTGATCGTCGGCGCGGGCAAGGTGCTGCAGACCCCGCGCGGGGCGATCTACTGCGTCAGCCAGCGCGCCGAGCACATCTGGGAGGGCGTGTCCTCGGCGACCACCCGGTCGCGGCCGATCATCAACACCCGCGACGAGCCGCACGCCGACGCCGAGCGCTACCGGCGGCTGCACGTGATCGTCGGCGACTCGAACATGAACGAGACGACGACGCTGCTCAAGGTCACCATCACCGACCTGGTGCTGCGGATGATCGAGGCCGGCGTGCCGATCCGGGACATGGCGCTGGAGAACCCGATCCGCGCGATCCGGGAGATCAGCCACGACGTCACCGGCCGCCGCAAGGTGCGCCTGGCCAACGGCCGGGAGATGAGCGCGCTGGAGATCCAGGGCGAGTACCACTCCCGCGCCGCGGAGTTCGTCGACCGGGAGGGCTTCGGCCCGGTGCACCGGCAGATGCTCGAGCTGTGGGGGCGGGTGCTCAAGGCCGTCGACACCGAGGACCTCTCGCTCATCGACCGGGAGATCGACTGGGCCACCAAGCTGTCGCTGATCGAGCGGTACCGGGGCAAGCGGGGCCTGTCGCTGTCCTCGCCGCGGGTGGCCCAGATGGACCTGGCCTACCACGACATCTCCCGCCGGCGCGGGCTGTACTACCTGCTGGAGCGCAACGGCCAGGTGGAGCGGGTGGCGCACGAGCCGCGGGTGTTCGAGGCGAAGAACGTGCCGCCGCAGACGACCCGGGCCAAGCTGCGCGGGGAGTTCATCCGCAAGGCGCAGGAGAAGCGGCGGGACTTCACCGTCGACTGGGTGCACCTCAAGCTCAACGACCAGGCCCAGCGCACCGTGCTGTGCAAGGACCCGTTCAAGAGCGTCGACGAGCGCGTGGAGAAGCTCATCGCCTCCATGTGAGGCGCCCCCGTCCGCGGACCCGCCCGGGGCGGGTCCGCGGACGGGTCCGGGTCAGTCGGGCAGGGGCACCCGGACGGCGGCGTAGCGGCCGGCGGCCGCGGCGGCGAGGAAGTAGGCGCGCTCCTCGGGCCAGCCGCGGCCCATCGTCGACAGCGTCACCGGCGACAGCTGCAGCGCCTCGTCCAGCCCCTCGACGTCGACCCACACCACCTGGTTGCGCTCGGGCTGCCCGGCCAGGTCCTCCTCGACCTGCCGGCCGAGCTCGGAGCCCAGCCCGCGCGGCGCCACCAGGGTCACCCCGGCCAGCGCCACCCGGCCGAACGCGGTCAGCGAGTGGTGGGAGACGCCGCGGTGGCGGGGGCGCGGGTCGGCGTCGGAGATCCGCAGCGCGCCGATCGGCTCCCCGCCGAGCACGCTGACGGCGTTGCACGCCTCCCCGGCCGCGACCCCGGAGAAGCCCCACGGGGTGCCGGTGCCCAGGTTGCCCGGGCCCTGGGTGACCACGGCGACGTCGGCGCCGAGCACGTGCCGGGCGGCGAGCAGCCCGGTGTGCAGGGTGACCGCCTCCAGGTCCCCGCCGAAGGCCTGCCCGACGGTGACCACCCCGGCCAGCGACGGCGCCAGGGTGTGCAGCGTCCGGGAGAACCCGGCGACCAGCGCGCCGCCGTCGGTCATCACGTAGGCGACCCTGAGGTCGGGGTCGGTGGCGAACACGCCGATGAGCACGGCCGGCAGCGCCGAGTGCAGGTCGGCGACGACGACCGGCATCCCGCCCAGGTCCTCGGCCTCGGCGATGGCGTCGTGGTGCTCGGTGTCCTGCTCGTCCACGCCCTGCACGCTCACCTGCAGCGGCGTGTACCGGGCCTTGACCAGGTGACCGGGGCCGGTGGGGTCCGGCGGCAGCCGGTCGGGGACGGCGACGACCAGCGCGTACCCGCCGGTGCCCAGCCGCTGCGCCCACGCGGTGGTGTTGAGCAGCACCTCGTCGCCGACCTCGGGCACGCCCACCAGCGACGGGTGCGCCAGCGAGCGCACCGCGCCGTCGCCGGGCACCTCGACGGTCAGCTCCAGCGCGTCGCGCCAGCTCCTCCCGGTCGCGGTCACCGTGCCGCGTCGCCAGCGGATCCGTTGCGCAGTCGTCCGTTCCCCCACGGGGCGAGCGTAAGGACCCCGGTGCCCCCCGCGCCCCCCGTGGCCCCCTGCGCGGGCCCCCTGCGAGCATGCGAGCGGCGGGGGACAGGGGGTCCTGTGTCTAGGGTGGGGACGTGTCGGCGAAGCGGGCGGAGCGGCTGGTCAACCTGGTCATCGCGCTGCTGGGCACCCGCCAGTACGTGACGGCGGCGCGGATCCGGGCGACCGTCCCCGGCTACGAGCCCGACGACGGCACCGCGCGCGCCGACGAGGCGTTCAAGCGGATGTTCGAGCGGGACAAGGCCGACCTGCGCGAGATGGGCATCCCGCTGGAGACCGGCCGCACCAGCGTCTTCGACACCGAGGACGGCTACCGCATCGCCCGCGCCGACTACGAGCTGCCCGAGATCACCCTCACCGGCGAGGAGGCCGCCGCCGTCGGCCTGGCGCTGCGGCTGTGGGAGTCCGCGCAGCTGGCCGGGGCCGCGCACAGCGCGCTGGTGAAGCTGCGCGCCGCCGGGGGGGGCGTCGCCCCGCCCCGGCTGCCGATCCACCCCCCGCGGGTCACCGACCACCCGGCCGTCGACACCCCTTACGCCGACGCCCCCGACCCCCCCCTCCTGACCTTCAAC
>NZ_JBJGZH010000047.1:0-23591 GCF_054050415.1 Geodermatophilus sp. SYSU D01180
CCGCGCGGCCGTGCTCTGGTGGCTCGACCCCCGGTGACCGCTGCTCCGCGGACGCTCGTTCTCGCCCCACAGTGGTGGGCAGAGCACGAGCGCGCGGAGAGGACCCGGTCAGCGCGGCTGCATCACCACGCGGCTGGCCGGCAGGGCGGGGATGCGGCGCAGCGAGATGGTCAGGTCCTGGCCGGGGGCGAAGTCCGCCCGCAGCCCGGCCAGCCGGGGCGCCAGCGCGGCGAGCAGCGCGACCGTGAGCCGCTCGCCGGGGCAGCGGTGGTTGGTCCGCGGGTCACCGCCGCCCTGCGGCACAAGCTCGAACTCGCCGATCTCGCGGTCGAGGAACCGTTCGGGCCGGAAGGCGTAGGGCTCCTCCCACAGGTCCGGGTCGTGGTTCTGCCCGTAGAGGTCGAGCAGCACCATCGCGTTCCTCGGGATCGTCTGCCCGGCGAACTCCAGCCGCTGCGGCGCCCGGCCGCCGATGAACGGCGCGAACGGGTAGAAGCGGCGGACCTCGTGCGCCCACGCCTCGGCGAAGGGGGCGTCGGCGGCGGCCAGCTTGCCGCGGTAGTCCGGCCAGGTGGCGAGCGCGTGCCCGGAGAAGGCGAGGAACCAGGCGACGGCGGTGGTCGGGCGGATGACGTTGAGCAGCTCGACGGCAGCCACCCGCGGGTCCAGCAGCCCGCCGTCGGCGTCCCGGTGCGCGGCCACGACCTGCAGCACCGACCCCGCCGGCACGACCAGCTCCCCGGACCGGACCCGCTGGACGATCCCCGCCAGCCACTCCTCGCGCCGGCCGCGGGCCCGCCGCGCGCGCCAGTGCCGCGGCCCGCCGGTGGCGAAGCCGTCGACCATCGCCAGCAGGTCCCGGGCCAGCGCGGGCACCTCGGCGTCGGCGACCGTGATCCCGGCCCACCGGGTGACCGCGCCGGCGATCACCCGCGCCGACTCGTCGAACAGCACGAACTCCGGCCGGCCGGCCCACTCCCGCGCGGCGTCGTCCCAGGCGGCGCCGGCCCGCTCGGCGAGGGCGTCGATCGCGGCGGGGTCCATGAGCACGCGGACGAACATCGCCTTGCGCACCCGGTGCGCCTCCCCGTCGAGGGTGTGCACCGCGCCCTTGCCGAACAGCGTGCCCTGCACCGGCTCGGGGATGGCGTGCGCCCGGTGCACGTGGTCCTCGTCGTAGAGGAACCGCGCCGCCTCCGGGCCCTCGATGCCGACCGCGGGCAGGCCGCCCAGCCGCGTCCCGACGGCGTGCCGGCCGGAGGCGCGGCGCAGGTCGGGCAGCCAGGCGTAGCCCTTGGTGAGCAGGGCGAGGGAGTTCTCCAGGCGCATGGGTCCCGCGGTTCCCCGCTGGGAGGCCGGCCAACCCCGTGCCGAGGCGGGCCGACCTCAGCCGGGGCGCTGCTGCTGCAGCCGGTCGTCCCGGGCGTCGGTGGCCGCGTCGACGGGGCGGTCGTCGGCGGGGCGGTCGTCGGCGGACCCGTCGCGCCGGCCCCCCGAGCGCCCGGCGCCCAGCCGCCGCAGCAGCGCGGCCACCTCCCCGGCCGCCGACGGCGTCGACGCCCCCTCCGGCAGCGCCTCGGCGACCGGCTGCAGCGCCTCGGCCAGCACCCGCTCCTCGTCCGAGAGCATCCCCCGGTAGGCCGGGTCGAGCAGGTACCCGGTGGGCGGCGTGGACAGGCAGCCGAGCAGGTCCAGCAGCACCTCCAGCCGGCGCGCGGCCTCGGCCGGCGAGGCGTCCGCCCCGCCCATCGCCACGGTCTCGACGTCCTGCTCCCACAGCCGGCTGCGGGCGGCGTCCTCACGCAGCGCGAGCACCGTCCCGGAGCGGCGGCGCGGCTCGCGGCCGGGCACCTGGACCGCGCTGCGCACCTGGTGGGCGATGCGGATGAGGTCGTCGTCGAGCATCGAGGTGCCCACGAACAGCACGTGCCGGGTGAGCAGCAGCGAGTGCAGGACGCCGGAGAGCGCGGCGCGGGAGTCGCCGAGCTGCAGGTACTCCTCGCGGGTCAGCACGACGCCGGCCGGGTGCGCGGCGTCGCCGTGCAGCTTGAGCAGCCACGGCCGGCCGGGCCGGGGCTCGTCGTAGGGCAGCACCGACAGCTCCCGGCCCATGTCGGCGGCGGCGAGCTCGACCAGCGGGTCGTAGTTGGTGGTCACGAACTCCTGCACCGGCAGGTCGGCGATCAGCGCGTGCGCCAGCGCGTAGGGACCGGGGCCGAAGCGCTCCTGCACGAAGCGCTCCAGCTCGTCGCGGCCGAGCTCCCGGGCCAGCAGCGCCGCGGAGTCCTGCGGGGGCAGCCGGGACAGCCCCGCGCGCAGGTCGTCGTCGAGGCCGGAGCGGGCGGCCAGCTCCCCGAGCAGCTCCTCCCACGTCGGCAGGCCGGCGGCGGCGCTGACCCCGGCGCCGATGAACAGCGCCAGCTGGCCGCGGCGGGCGCGCTCCCCCAGCTGCTCGGCCAGCGCCGTCAGCGGCTCGGGCAGGTCCCAGCCGGCGTCGTCGCCGCGGCGCACCCGCTGGGCGGCGGCGAGGTCGCTGGGCCCGCGCAGCACCAGCGCGACGTCGAATCCGTGCTCGTCGGCGGCCTCGCGCAGCACCGGCAGCAGCTGCTGCAGCAGGTCGCCGCGCCGCCCGGCCGCGCCGCCCCATCCGGTGCCCAGCGCCGGCAGCCCGACCAGCCGCCGCGCCCGGCCGTGCACCGGCTCGGCCACCTCGCGGCGGGCGACGGCGGCCAGCGCCTCGCGGGCGCCGTCGAGCAGCCAGCCCAGCCCGCGGCCGCAGTCGTCGACGGTGTCGAGCAGCCAGGCCCGCCGCGGCCCGGTGCCGGGGACCTCGAGCACCCGCTCGTCGCCGTGCCACGCCAGGTCGACGCACACCCCGTCGGCGTCCTCGTCGGTGACCAGGTCGTCGGGCAGCAGCGCCCGCCAGCTGGCGCCGACGCGCAGCGTGCGGCCAGTGGGCACCAGGACGTCGTCGCAGGACAGGCGGGTGAGGTCGGCGCCGACGACGAAGACGTGTCCACTCACGCCCGCTCCCTACCCACGGCACCGCCACGACGGAACGGGACCGGGTGCAAGTCGCGCCCAAGCCCGGCGCGAGCGGGCGCCCCGAGGGTGGCCCCGTGACCCGCCGCCTCCTGACCGCCGCCGCGCCGCTCGCCCTCGCCGCCGCGCTGACCGCCTGCACGACGACCGTCCCCGGCACCGCCACCGGCGCGGTGCCGCTGACGGTGCTGACGTCGACCGTCGTCACCGGCAGCACCGGCGGGCTGGTCAGCGGCGTGACGGTCACCGGCGAGGAGGTGCTGCTCCTGGTCGCCGGCCCCTACGGCGGCGCCGGGCTGACCGTCGTCGACCCCACCACCGGGGAGGTGCCCGGCGAGGTGCCGCTGCCCGAGGACACGCAGGCCGACGTCGTGCTCGTCACCGGCGGCGGGACGCTCGTCGCCGGGGGGTTCCCGGCGGGGTACGCCGTGGCCGCGGTGGACCCCCGCACCGGGCGGGTCACCGGCACCACCCCGGTCGCGCCCTTCCCCGCGGACGCCGTCGGCACGGTGGCCGTCGCGACCCCCGACGGCGGCCTGCTGGTCGGGGTGCAGCGGGCCGACGGCGTGCCGGTCGTGCTCCACGTCGACCCGGCGACCGGCGCGGTGACCGGCACCGCCGAGCTGCGGGGACTGGCCGGCCTCGCGGAGGGCACGGGCCGGTTCGCCGTCGACGCGCTCGCACCGACCCCCGACGGCGGGGTGGTCGTGTCGGCGTCCGTGCCGCGGGAGGGCCGCGGGCCGTCGGTCGCGGTGCTGGCCCGGCTCGGCGCGGACCTGGCCCCGGTGGGCGAGCCGGTGGTGCTGCTCCCCGACGCGGTGGCGTCGACCGCGACCGGTCTCGCGGTCGGCCCGGACGGGACGGCCTACACCGTCGTGGCGCCCGAGGACTCGGGCCCGGCGGCGCTGGTCGCGCTGGCCCCCGGCGCGGACGCGCCCGCGCGGGTGGCCGTCGTCGACGCCGCGCCGGCCGCGCTGTCCGTCGTCGACGGGGCGCTGTGGGTGCTGCACGACCGGGTCGCGCTCACCCGCGTCGACCTCGCCGACGGCGCGGTGACCGGCCGGGTGGAGCTGTGCGCCGACGGGACCGCCGACGGCCTCGGGGTCGGTTCCGACGGCGCGCTGGTCGCCGTCACCACCTGCGACCGGGCGACGGTCTGGCGGGTGGAGCGCTAGCCCGCCTGCGGGACGCCGCAGCCGCCGGCCGAGCAGGCGCAGCCCCCGCACCCGGCCGGGCGCGCCGGCGCCGGGGCGTTCGCGACCGCGCGCAGGCCGGCCGCGGCGACCAGCAGCGGCACCGCCGCGAGGCCGGTGGCCAGGGCGGCGACCACCGTGGCGACGTCGGCGGCGCGCCCGGCGCCCTGGACGGCGAGCGTGCCGGCGAGCAGCGCGCCGACCAGCACCGTCCACACCAGCAGCGCCGCGCCGCCGCGGCGGGCGGCGCCCCCGCGGGCGAAGGCCACGGCCGAGCCGGCCAGCAGCACCAGCGGGACGCCGGCGAGCAGCACCCAGCCGGTCGCGGCGGCGGAGACGACGGCGACCGCGACCGCGGCCAGACCACCGGCGACGGCGGCCGCCCCGGCCGGACCCGACCCCGCGCGCAGCAGCCCCGCGCCACGGGCGGCGGCGAGCACGCCCAGGCCGCCGAGCAGCAGCCGGGCCCCGAGGTCACCGGTCACGACGGCGAGCACCGCGAGGACGACGAGCACCACCCCGAGGGCGGCGCGCAGCGGCCAGGCGCGGCGGGCGACGTCCCGTTCGGTGCGGAGCGGAGCGGGAGCTGTCTTCGTGCGTGCCGTCGTCGCGTTGACCACGGAGCCCAGTGTCCCGCATCGGCCGCCGGACCCGGCGCGCGCCACCGGTCTCGACGGCGCGCTGCGGGCCGTCGCCGCGGAGCCGCACCCCCGGTGGCTGCTGCTCGTCGTCGCCACCGGGCCGGCCTCCTTCGCCGTCCACCTGCTGGCGCGGGCCCGGCACCCCGTCGGTTGACCAGCGCGGCGGCCGCCCCCGTGCCACGCTGATCGCCGCACAGGCGCAGGACCGAGGAGGGCGGCCATGACCGGAACGGGGACGGCGACGGGCAGGGGTGACGCCCTCGAGAACCTGGCCCGCGTGGGGCTGGTCGCCTACGGCGTCGTGCACCTGCTCGTGGCGTGGCTGGCGCTGCAGCTGGCCTGGGGCGGCGGCGATCAGCCGGCCGACCAGTCCGGCGCGCTCGGCACCCTCGCCGAGACGCCGGTCGGCAAGCCGCTGCTGTGGGTGCTCGGCATCGGGCTGGTGGCGCTGGCGCTGTGGCAGGCCGCCGAGGTGCTGCGCTGGCGGTACGGCTGGTCGGCGTCGGGCGAGCTGCGCAAGAAGGCGGTCACCAAGTCGGTCAAGGCGCTGGCCAAGGCGGTCGTGTACGTCGTGCTGGCGGTGACCGCGTTCCGGTTCGCCACCGGCGCCGGCCAGTCGAGCGCGGCCCAGCAGCAGCAGACCGCGGCCGGCGTGTTCGGCTGGCCCGGCGGTCGATGGCTGGTGGGCATCGCCGGGCTGGTGGTGATCGGCATCGGCGTCCACCAGGTGGTCAAGGGCGTGAGGAAGAGCTTCGTCGACGAGATCGACCTCGCCTCGGCGCCGCCGGCGGCGCGCCGCACGGTCACCCGGCTCGGCCAGGTCGGCTACCCGGCCAAGGGCGTGGCGTTCGGCGTGGTGGGCGGGCTGCTGGTCTACGCGGCGGTCACGTTCGACCCGTCCAAGGTGTCGGGTCTCGACGGCGCCCTGCGCACCATCCTCGAGGCACCGTTCGGGAAGGCGCTGCTGACCCTGGTGGCCGTGGGCATCGCCGCGTTCGGCGTCTTCTGCTTCGTCCGCGCGCGCTACCCCGAGCGGACGTGACGGGGCCACTCCACCGCATCCACCGGGCGGTCGCGGCCGCCCGGGAGGTCACCGACCACCCGGTGCTCGCGGCCGCCGCCCGGATCGGGCTGGTCGCCTACGGGGTGGTGCACCTCCTCATCGGCTGGCTGACCTGGCGGGTCTCCCGCGGCGCGTCCGGCACCGACGCCGACCAGACCGGGGCGCTGGAGACGGTCGCCGGCACCCCCGGCGGGTCGGTGCTGCTGTGGGCGATCGGCCTGGGACTGCTGGCGCTGGCGCTGTGGCAGGGCGGTGAGGTGCTGCTGTGGTGGCGCGGACTGCTCGACCCCGCGCACCGCACCCGCACCGCCGTCGTCTGCGCCAAGTGCCTGGCCAAGGCGTTCGTGTACGCCGTCCTCGGGGTCACCGCGCTGCTGTTCGCCGTCGGCGCCGAGTACGAGGCCGACGAGCGGCTGCGCGAGCTGACCGGCGAGACCCTCGAGGTGCCCGGCGGCGCGGTGGCGGTGGCGGCCGCGGCCACCGGCGTGGTCGCCGTGGGGCTGTACTCGCTGTGGCGCGGGGCCACCGGCGGCTTCATGAAGGACGTCGACCTGCCCGCCGCGCCCGACCGGTGGGAGCCGCTGATCGAGGCGGTCGGGCGGGTCGGGTACGTGGCGAAGGGCGTGGCGTTCGGCGTCGTCGGGGTGCTGCTGTGGCGCGCGGCGACGACGGCCGACGTCTCCACCGCCACCGGCCTGGACGGCGCGATGACCTCGATCGGCCGCACCGGCGCGGGACCGTGGCTGCTCACCGTCGTCGCGGCCGGGTTCGCGGCGTTCGGCGTCTACGCCCTGGCCCGCGCCCGCTACCCCGACCGCGACCCGTCGTCCTGACCGGGGTGGCAGAGATGGCCATCTCTGCCATCCCTCAGGGGCTCAGGTGCGGGGGCCGCCGGCGACGTAGACGACCTGGCCGGAGACGAAGCCCGCGCCCTCGCTGACGAAGAACGACACGGTGTGCGCGATGTCCTCGGGCACGCCGGCGCGGGCCACCGGGATCCCCGCGGCGCGCTCGGCCACGTACTCCTCCCAGTTGCGCCCGATCCGCTCGGCGGTCGCCTTGGTCATCTCGGTCTGGATGAAGCCCGGGGCGATGGCGTTGGCGGTGACGCCGAACCTGCCCAGCTCGATGGCGAGGGTCTTGGTGAAGCCCTGCAGCCCGGCCTTGGCGGTGGCGTAGTTGGCCTGGCCGCGGTTGCCCAGCGCCGAGGTGCTCGACAGGTTGACCACCCGGCCCCACCCGGCCTCGACCATGTGCTTCTGGCAGGCGCGGGTCATGAGGAACGAGCCGCGCAGGTGGACGTGCATGACCAGGTCCCAGTCGGCGTCGGTCATCTTGAACAGCAGGTTGTCGCGCGTGACGCCCGCGTTGTTCACCAGCACGACCGGCGGGCCGAGCTCCGCGGCGATCCGGTCGACGGCGGCCTGCACCTGCTCGGCGTCCCCGACGTCGGCCCCCACCCCCAGCGCCCGCCCGCCGGCGGACTCGATCGCCTGGACGGTGCCCGCGGTCGAGGACTCGTCGAGGTCGAGCACCGCGACGGCGAAGCCGTCGGCGGCCAGGCGGAGCGCGGTGGCCGCACCGATGCCGCGGGCGGCGCCCGTGACGATCGCGACGCGGGCGGGGGACTCGCTCATGGGGAGGTTCTCCTCGGGGTCGGGGGCTGCCGGCCGATCATGCCGGGCAGCCCCCGGACACGCCGGGCGGGGTGTTACACGCCGGGTGGGGTGTCACACCCGCTCGAGGACGGCGGCCAGCCCCTGCCCGCCGCCGATGCACATCGTCTCCAGGCCGTAGCGGGCGCCGCGGCGGTCCATCTCGCGGGTCAGCGTCGCGAGGATCCGCCCGCCGGTGGCGCCGACCGGGTGGCCCAGCGAGATGCCGGAGCCGTTGACGTTCATCCGGTCGAAGTCGGACCCGGTGAAGCCCCACTCGCGGGTCACCGCCAGCACCTGGCTGGCGAAGGCCTCGTTGAGCTCGATGAGGTCGATGTCGGAGAGCTTGAGGCCGGCGAGGTCCAGCGCCTTCGCCGTCGCCGGGACCGGGCCGATGCCCATGGTCCGCGGCGGGACGCCGGCCACCGCCCAGGACACGACGCGGGCCAGCGGGCGCAGGCCGTGCTCGGCGGCCTTCTCCGGCGAGGTGACGACGCAGACGGCGGCGCCGTCGTTCTGGCCGCTGGCGTTGCCGGCGGTGACGGTGGCCTCGGGGTCGTCCCTGCCCATGATCGGGCGGAGCTTCGCGAGGGTCTCGACGTCCGAGTCGGGGCGGATGTGCTCGTCGCGGTCGACGACGGTGTCGCCCTTCCGGCCCTTCACCGTCACCGGGACGATCTCGTCGGCGAACCGGCCCTCCGCGGTGGCGGCGGCGGCGCGCCGGTGGCTGCGGACGGAGTACTCGTCCTGCTCCTCGCGGCCGATCGAGTACTCGCGGCGCAGGTTCTCCGCGGTCTCGAGCATGCCGCCGGGCACCGGGTGGTTCACGCCGCCGGCGGTGACGCGGCCGCGGGCCAGGCCGTCCTGCAGCAGGACGCCGGGACCGGCCTTGACGCCCCAGCGCATGGCGGTCGAGTAGAACGGCGCGTTGCTCATCGACTCGGCGCCGCCGGCCAGCACGACGTCGGCCGCACCGGTCTGCACCTGCATCGCGGCGTACAGCACCGCCTGCAGGCCCGAGCCGCAGCGGCGGTCGACCTGGATGCCGCTCGCGGTCACCGGCAGGCCGGCGTCGAGGGCGGCGACGCGGCCGATCGCCGGGGCCTCCATGGTCGGGTAGCAGTGGCCGAGGACGACGTCGTCGACCGACTCCGGCGGCAGGCCGGTGCGCTCCATGAGCGCCCTCACGACGGTGGAGGCGAGGTCCTGCACGGGCACGTCCCGCAGCGACCCCCCGAAGCCCCCGACCGGGGTCCGCAGCGGCTCACAGATGACCGCGTCACGCACGGCGTCCTCCTCCTCGACTCGGCCGGCGGGCAGGCCCCGCACCGCCGCCGAGTGTGCTCCCCGGCGAGGGGCCGCGCGCAGCCAGGTCGGGGGGCGCGTGTTACGCGGCGCCGGCTCCCGCGCCGGGCCGGGCCTGCTCGACGCCCAGCAGGTCCCACAGGCCGGTGACCTGCAGCGCCCGGACCACCGCCCGCGTGCCGACCAGCACCCGCAGCCGGGTGTCCTGCGCCTCGGCGGTGCGGTGCGCGACCGCCAGCGCGGACAGGCCGGCCGAGTCGAGGAAGGTCACGGCCTCCAGGTCCACGGTGACCACCCGCGGGTCCGCAGCGAAGGCGTCGTCGAGCTCGCGACGGAGCAGCGGCGCGCTGGCGCAGTCGACCTCGCCGGTGCACACGAGCCGGGTGACGCCGTCGCGGGAGACGGTCTCGACGGTCAGCAGCTCGTCGGCAGAGCCCGAGGTCGTCGGGGGGCCTGAGGAGATGGTGGTCACGGTGCGCCTCTCGGTCGAGGGCGGGCCCGTGCGGAGGACAGCGGCTCGAGAGCCACACCACGGCGCGGAGTCCGGCATTGGCGGAGCACGGCTGGATGTTGAACCGCAACCCGGACGGTAGGCGCGGGGCGGATGGGGCGCAAGGTCCGCCACGGGGTGTCCACCGTGCCGTGACCGGCGTGTCGCCCGCGGCGCGCGGGTCCGTGACCAGGGACTCCGTGCCCGGGAGGCCGGGGACGGCCGCCGCTCACCGGAGGCGGGGATACTGGACGGCGTGAACGCGCGACTGGTGCTGGCAGGCCTCATCTGGGCGGCGGTCTCGGTCGTGGCGTTCCTCGCGATCCCGGACGTCATCGTCGCCTCGGGACTGGTCATCTTCGGCGCCGTGCTGCTCCTGGTGCTGTTCATGGCCCGCGACTGGGACACGCACTCCTCCTTCGAGGAGCGGGAGATGCTCCGCGCGCGCCGGCGCAAGGACCGCTGGGAGCGCACCGCGGACTCCCGCGCCCGCGACCGCGAGCGGTGGGAGGCCCACCAGGCGCGCAAGGCCGCCCGCTCGACCGGCGCCGACGACGCCGGGCAGCGGTAACCGCCTCCCGGAAAAGGACTCGACGGGCCGGGCCGGGTCTCCCTACCGTCGCCGCATGCGCTCCTGAGCCGACCGCCTCGCCGCGACGTCCGCGTCCCGTGACCGGGACGCCCGCGGGTCGAGCCCCCCTCCCCGCTCCCCTCCGCCCTCCCCGGGCGCGCCCTCCCCTGGCTGCCGGCTGCCCGCGGCCGGTCCGACCTCCTCCCGGAGGCCCCCGTGTCACGTCCCTCCCGTCGCCTGCCCGCCGCGGCCGCCGCCGCGCGCGACGCCCTCCCGCCCGCGGACGCCGCCGCCTTCGAGCGGCTGGCCTCGGCCGTGCTCGCCTCGCCGGGTGCGGCGCTGGGCCCGGTCCTGCGCGCCCAGCTCCCCGGCGTCGCCGGGGTCCGCTGGTTGCGGTCCGCGGGGCTCGCCCCGACCGCCCGCGCCGGGTCCCTGTCCGCCAGCCAATGGTCGAAGGACCCCTCTGCCCCCCACCGCTCGCACGCTCGCGGCGGGCCCCTGCAGAGGGGCCGGAAGACAGCCGGCCGGGCCTCCGCGCACGGGCACGCCCCGGGCGCCCAGGCCGTCCCCCGCTGGTTCTAGGAGGACCCTCCTGCCGGCCGGGTCAGCCGACCGCGTCCTCCGCGGCGAGGTCGGCGGCCCGGCCGGGTTCGGCGAACGCCTCGGCCAGTGCCTGCCGCAGCGGCCACGCCCCGGCCCGCCAGGCCAGGGCCCGGCCGAGTGCGGCGGGGCTGCCGTCCACGTGGTCGACGCCGTCGCCCGGCCACCACGGCACCGGCCGCCCGCCGGCCAGCAGCGGCTCGTGCACCGCGACCTCGCCGGTCAGCTCCGGCACACCGAGCCGGGCGGCGGCCAGGGCGGCTCCCGGCACCGCCGCCCACGGCTGCCGGCGCACCGGGGTGCTCGTGACCTCCGCGCGCACCCGCTCGCCCGCCAGCGGCAGGTCGAGCAGGTCGGCCACCGCCGCCGGCGCGCCGCCGGCCGGGACCAGCAGCGCGTCGACCAGCGGCTGCACCCACGGGGCGTCCAGGACGGCGACGGCCTCCCGCGCGGGGTCGGCGACCCGGTCCGGCGCCACCCGCACGCGGCGCGGCGGGTCGACGTCGACGCCGTCGAGCGCGCGCGCCAGCCGGGCGTGGACCGTGCGCAGCACCGGCGCCGGCACCGTGCGCCCGGGGTCGCCGAGCCGGTCGAGCAGGTCGAGCGCGGTGTCGACGTCGGCGAGGACGTCGTCGACACCGGCCGGCAGCCGCAGCCGCCCGAGCACCTCCGGCGGCCCCTCGGCCGGGTCGTACAGCCCCTGCAGCTCGCGGCTGCCGGGCGCGCACAGCCGGTCGGGACGCCGGCCGCCGAGCACCGGGTGGGTGGTCAGCCACCAGCGCAGGTAGGAGGGCACCGCGACGCCGTCGAGGACGACGTCGGCCCACGCCTGCTCCGGCGCGGCGGCCAGCAGCGGCAGCGCGCCGGCCCAGTCGGCGACCAGCTCCAGGTCCCGGACGGCGGTCAGCGGCGGCCACGCCGGCGGTGGCCCGCCGGGCGGCAGCCGGTCGAGGACGGCGTCGGCCCACGCGTCCGCGCCGTCGACGTCGAGGTCGTCGGGGTCCTCCGCGTGCCCCAGCGCGAAGTCGGCGAGCACCCCCGCGGCCCGCAGCACGGCCGGGTCGTGCGCGGCGGCGAAGTCCGGGTCCAGCGTCCCGAGCGCGCCGTCGCGGAGGACGGCGGCGAGCGGCGCGCCGGGCAGCAGCAGCTCCCCCGCGGGCGCCCACGCGCCCTCGGCGTCGGGCAGCGCGAGCTCGGCCAGCCAGGGCAGCTCCCCCGGCGCGGTGCCGGCGGCGGCCACCAGCGCGAGCACGGCCTCGGCGAGCGCCGCCGGGTCGCCGTCGTCGAAGCCCTCCTCGACCGCGTCGACCGACTCCTCCACCGCGCCGCGCACGGCCGGGTCAGCGAGGACGACCGCGGCGGTCGCCGGGCGCGCGCCCAGCCGCTCGAGCAGCCGCCGGGCGGCCGGGTCGGCGACGGCGCCGGGGTCGGCGACCCGCAGGTGCAGCGGACCCAGCCGGGCCACCGGCAGGTCCTCGCCGGGCAGCAGCACGCCGGCCGGGCCGGGCGCGGTCCGCCCGTCGGCCAGCGGCACCGGCAGCGCGCCCAGCTCCTCGCGGTCGGCGCCGTCGAGGGCGGCGTACAGCCGCGCCCACCAGTCCGCCGGCCGGCCGATCCCGGAGACCGCCTCGACCACCTCGGCCGGGCCGACCCGCCGCACGCCGAGGGCGGCCAGCGCGGGGGCCCCGTCGCGCCGGGACCAGCCCGCCGGCAGCAGCCCGGGCACGACCCCGGCGAGGACGGCGACCCGCTCGTCGGGATCGTCGGTGAGGACCGCGGCCCGGTCCGGGGGCTGCCGGGAGCCGGGGTCGTCGGCGGCCGGCAGCCAGGCCGCGGCGCGCAGCCGGTCGAGGACGGCGGAGCCCAGGGCGGCGTCGAGCTCGGCGGCGGCCAGCCCGATCCGCGGCACCAGGCCCAGCACGGCGGGGTCGGCCGGGAGCCCGGTGACCAGGTCGGCGTAGGTGTCCGCGGCGACGTCGACCAGCGCGTCGGTGACCGGGCCGGGCGCCACGTGCCGGCGGTCGGGGCCGAGCGGGAACGGCGCGACGAGCCGGACCGGCAGCGACAGCGGCTCGTCGCTCGGGGTCGGGGCGTGCACCACCTGGCGGCCGGTCAGCGGCACCGGCCGGCCGTCGTCGTCGAGGGGCACCGCCCAGGTGACGTCGTAGCCGCGGCGGGCGCGCTCCTCCACCGGGCGGCCGGCCAGCAGCTCCGCGGGCAGCTCGCCGCTGCGGGTGGCCAGCCGCCAGGTGGTGGTGCGGTCGCCGTCGCGGACCCGGGCCAGCGGCGGGGTGCGCGTGCACGACAGGGTGCGGACGGCGCCGTCGACGACCACCTCGACCTCGGCGAGGCCCGGGAGCGCCAGCAGCAGCTCGGCCTCCAGCGCGTCGAGCGCGCCCCGGACGGCGGCCCGGGACCCGGCGCGCAGCGGCAGGACCACCTCGGTGGCGAAGCCGTCGGGCGGGGGCCCGTCGGCCGGCCACGGCAGCCGCAGCACCGGCACGGCGCCGTCGCGGCGGGCCAGCTCGCCGGCGAGCGCGGGGACGTCGGCCACCGCCGCGCGGGTGTGCGCCGCGCTGAACCGCACGCCGCCGGTGGTGGAGTGGACGGCCGGTTCGTCACTGACGGCGAGGACGGCCGCGAAGCCGACCCCGAACCTGCCGACCGTCTCGAGCTGTGGCCCACCCGGACCCACGGACCTGCCGACGGTCTGCACCTCGTCGCGCTTGGCGGAGGCACGGAGCGTGGCCAGGCCGCCCACCCCGGCGGCGTCCAGCGGGGCGCCGGTGTTGGCCGCGCGCAGCACCTCTCCCCCGCCGCCCACCGTGGCCAGCTGCAGCCGCAGCCGCCCGGGCACGCCCGCGCGCACCGCGGCGTCGGCGGCGTTCTGCGCCAGCTCGACCAGCAGCCGGTCCCGGTAGCCGCCGCGGACCAGGTCCTCCTCGGCGTTGGCGTCCTCGCGGAAGCGCGCCGGGGAGTCGGTCCACGCGGCGAGCACGCGGCGGCGCAGCCCCGCGGTGTCGAAGGGGTCGGCCACGGGCGCCAGCATGGCAGCGCGCGGACCACCCGGACGGGTCCCGGACCGGAGCTACGCGCCGGTAACTTGCGCAGGTAACCTGCGCCACATGTCGCTCGCCGAGCAGATGGACACGGTCACCGACGCCGCCGCGGGCACGGTCGACCGGCACGCCACCACCCAGACCTTCGAGTCGACGAACCCGGCCACCGGCGCCGTCGTCGGCGTCTTCCCGGTCCACGACGCCGACGCCGTCCGCCAGACCGTCGAGCGCGCCCGGCCGGCCGCCGCGCGCTGGGCCGGGCTCGGGTTCGACGGCCGCCGGCAGCGGCTGGCCGCCTACCGCGGCTACCTGGCCCGCCGCATGCACGAGCTGGCCGACCTGGTGCACCGGGAGAACGGCAAGCCGCACGCCGACGCGATCCTCGAGATCACCCTCGCGGTCGACCACCTGGCCTGGGCCGGGGCGCACGCGCGCAGGACGCTCGGCCCGCGCCGGGTGCGCGCCGGGCTGCTCGCGGCCAACCACGCCGCCCACCTCGAGTACCAGCCGCTGGGCGTCATCGGCGTCATCGGCCCGTGGAACTACCCGGTGTTCACGCCGATGGGCTCGATCGCCTACGCCCTGGCGGCCGGCAACGCCGTCGTCTTCAAGCCCTCGGAGTTCACCCCCGCCGTCGGCGCGTGGCTCGCCGCCGCGTGGCGCGCGGCCGTCCCCGACGTCGCCGACGCCTTCCAGGTGGTCACCGGCGACGGCTCGACCGGCGCCGCGCTGTGCCGCGCCGGCGTGGACAAGCTCGCCTTCACCGGCTCCGGGCCCACCGGCCGCAAGGTCATGGCCGCCTGCGCCGAGACGCTCACCCCGGTGCTCCTGGAGCTCGGTGGCAAGGACGCGATGATCGTCGACGACGACGCCGACGTGGCCGCCGCCGCCGACGCCGCCGTGTGGGGCGGCATGAGCAACGCCGGGCAGACCTGCATCGGCATCGAGCGGGTCTACGCCACGGAGAAGGTCTACGACGCCTTCGTCGCCGAGGTCACCGAGCGGGTGCGCGGCCTGCGTCCCGGTTCCGACGACGAGGCCGCCTACGGCCCGATGACCATGGCGTCGCAGACCGACGTCGTGCGGCGGCACCTCGACGACGCGACGTCGTCCGGCGGCCGGGCGGTCCTCGGTGGCACGGTGGACGGCGGCTACGTGGCGCCGACCGTGCTGCTCGACGTGCCCGAGTCCTCGGCCGCGGTCCGCGAGGAGACCTTCGGGCCGACGCTGACCATCACCCGGGTGGCCGACGCCGAGGAGGCGCTCGAGCGCACCAACGCGACGTCGTACGGGCTGGCCGGCGCGGTGTTCTCCCGGTCGAGGGCGCGGGCGATGGACCTCGCCCGCCGGATGCGCAGCGGCATGACCAGCGTCAACTCGGTGCTGACCTTCGCCTCGATCCCGGCGCTGCCCTTCGGCGGCGTGGGCGAGAGCGGCTTCGGCCGGATCCACGGCGAGGACGGGCTCAAGGAGTTCACCCGCGCCAAGGCGATCACCCGCCAGAGGTACGCGCTGCCGGTCAACCTCATGTCCTTCGCCCGGCCGCCGGCCGCGGCCGACGCGCTGGCCCGGGTCATGGGCATGGTCCACGGGCGGCACCGGTGAGCGCCGACGAGTACGACGTCGTCGTCGTCGGGGCGGGCTCCGCCGGGTGCGCGCTGGCCGCGCGGCTGACCGAGGACCCGTCGGTGCGGGTGCTGCTGCTGGAGGCCGGCGGCTCCGACGACGTCCTCGAGGTGCAGATCCCGGCCGCGCTCTACAAGGTCTGGCGCACCCGGCGGGACTGGAACTACACGACCGAGCCGCAGCCGGGCCTCGGCGGGCGCGGGCTGTTCTGGCCGCGCGGGAAGCTGCTCGGCGGGTCGTCGTCGATCAACGCGATGATCTACGTCCGCGGCGCGGCGGCCGACTACGACGAGTGGGCGCAGCTCACCGGTGACCCGTCGTGGTCCTACGAGGCGGTGCTGCCGCTGTTCCGGCGGATGGAGGACAACGCGCGCGGCGCCGACCGGTTCCACGGCGTCGGCGGGCCGCTGCGGGTGGAGGACCTGCGCTCGCCGCACCCGTGGACCCGCGCGGTGGTCGAGTCGGCGGTCGCGGCCGGCCACCCGCGCAACGACGACTTCAACGGCGCCGACCAGGAGGGCGTGGGCCAGTACCAGGTGACGCAGAAGCGGGGCCGCCGCTGGTCGGCCGCCGACGCCTACCTGCGCCCGGCGCTGGGCCGGCCGAACCTCACCGTGCTCACCGGCGCGCTGACCACCCGGGTGCTGGTCTCGGGCGGGCGGGCCACCGGCGTCGAGTACCGGCGCGGCGGGCAGACGCACACCGCGCACGCCGCCGGCGAGGTCGTGCTGTGCGGCGGCGCGGTGCACTCGCCGCAGCTGCTGATGCTGTCGGGCATCGGGCCGGGCGCGCACCTGCGCGAGGTCGGCGTCGACGTCGTCCTCGACCTGCCCGGCGTGGGCGGCGGCCTGCAGGACCACCCCCTGGTCCCCGTCATCTGGGACGTGCGCTCGGGGAAGTCGCTGCTCCGGGCGGAGTCGCCCTCGGGGTACGCGCAGTGGTTCGGCGCCCGCCGCGGGCCGCTGTCGTCGAACCTGGCCGAGGCGGGGCTGTTCACCCGCTCGCGGCCGGACCTCGACCAGCCCGACCTGCAGTACCACTTCCTGCCGGTCAAGTTCTGGCGGCAGGCGGAGGTGGACCCCGACGTCGACGCGTTCACCGCCGCCGCCGTCCTGGTGCACGTGCACTCGCGCGGCTCGGTGCGGCTGCGCTCGGCCGACCCGACCTGGGCGCCGGCCATCGACGCCGGCTACCTCACCGACGAGCGCGACCTCGACGCGCTGGTGACCGGCGTGGAGAAGGCGCGGGAGATCGCGTCGGCCGGGCCCCTGGCGTCGGTGCTGGGCGCGGAGTGGTCGCCCGGCGGCACGGTGCGCACGGCCGACGCGCTCCGGCAGAAGGTGCGGGAGACGCTGGAGTCGCTGTACCACCCGGTGTCGTCGTGCCGGATGGGCACCGACGGCGACGCGGTGGTCGACCCGCAGCTGCGGGTGCACGGGCTGGACGGCCTGCGGGTGGTCGACGCCTCGGTGATGCCGACGCTGGTCCGCGGCAACACGAACGCGCCGACGATCATGATCGCCGAGCGCGCGGCCGACCTCATGGCCGGCCGCGCCGTCGACCCCGCCCTGGTCGCCCACGCCTGACGCACCGCGCGGGCGTTGCCGGCGGCAGAGATGGCCATTTCTGCCGCCGGCGCCGGTCAGCCGTGGGTGGTGGCGGCCGAGGCGGTGGTCGGCTCGGTGGGCGCCGCGGGCGGGGCGGACGACGCAGGACGGCGGCGGATGGAGATCGACAGCGCCGCGGCCACCAGGCACAGCGCGCCGGCGCCGAACCAGGCGAGGTCGTAGGAGCCGGTCACGTCGCGGACCACGCCGCCGCCGAACGCGGCCACTGCCGACCCCACCTGGTGCGAGGCGAACACCCAGCCGAACACGACCGGCGCCCGCGGGCCGAAGTGCTCGCGGCACAGCGCCAGGGTCGGCGGCACGGTGGCCACCCAGTCCAGCCCGTAGAAGACGATGAACGCGATCATGCTGACGTGCAGGTCCGGCCCGAACAGGGGCGGCAGCAGGAACAGCGAGAACCCGCGCAGCGCGTAGTAGGCCAGCAGCAGCACCCGCGGGTCGGTGCGGTCGGTGAGCCAGCCGGACAGCACGGTCCCGGCGATGTCGAAGACGCCGACGACGGCGAGCAGCGACGCCGCCGTCGTCACCGGCATGCCGTGGTCGTGCGCGGCCGGGATGAAGTGCGGCTGCACGAGCCCGTTGGTGGAGGCGCCGCAGATGAAGAAGCCCGCGGCCAGCAGCCAGAACGGCCGGGTGCGCGCGGCGTCGAGCAGCCCGCGGACGGCGGTGCGCGCGGCACCGGTGCGCACCGGGTCGACGTCGTCGGCCGCCGTCCCGCCGTAGGGCACGGCGCCGACGTCGCGCGGGCGGTCGCGCAGCAGCCAGGCCACCAGCGGGACGACGGCGAGCGCGGCGGCCGTGGTGCCCAGCGACGCCGCCCGCCAGCCGCCGCCGGTCTGCGCGACCGCCGCGACCACCGGCAGGAACACCAGCTGCCCGGTCGCGCCGCCGGCGGTGAGGATCCCCGAGACCAGCCCGCGGCGGGCGACGAACCAGCGGCCGGTCACCGTGGCCACCAGCGACAGCGCCATCGACCCGGTGCCCAGCCCGACCGCGAACCCCCACAGCAGCACCAGCTGCCAGCTCGCCGTCATGAACACGGTCAGCCCGCTGCCGAGCGCGGTGAGCAGGAGCGCGCCGACGACGACGCGGCGGATGCCGAACCGCTCCATGAGCGCGGCGGCGAACGGCGCGGTCAGCCCGTACAGCGCCATGTTCACCGCGACGGCGGCCGAGATGGTCGACACCGACCAGCCGAACTCCTCGCGCAGCGGGTCGATGAGCACCCCGGGCACCGCGCGGAAGGCGGCGGCCCCGACCAGCGCCAGGAACGTCACCGCGGCCACCCACCAGGCGGGGTGGATGCGCCTGCGAGGCAGGGTGGTCGTCACGAGCGGAGAGCATGACCGACGGTCCGGTTCCCGGACCAGTGGCCCGGCGGTCAACAGGTGCAAGGATCCGGCCATGACACCGGACCCGGCCCTGCACGAGGTGGTCGTCGTCGCCGTCGACCGCGTCGTCGGCTTCGAACTCGGGCTGCCCTACCGCCTGCTCGGGCTGGCCGAGGATGCGCAGGGCCGGCCCCTCTACCGGGTGCGGGTGGCCACCCTCGACGGGCGGCCGGTGCGCACGGCCGACGGCTTCTCGGTGCTGCCCGACCACGACGGCTCGGCCTTCGCGGAGGCGGACACGGTCGTCGTCCCGGGGATCATGGGCGGCCCGGCCGTCGTCGAGGGCCGGATCCCCGACGCGCTGCGCGACGCCCTGCGCGAGGCGGCCGGCCGGGCGCGGATGGTGTCGATCTGCACCGGCTCCTCGGTGCTCGCCGCGGCCGGCCTGCTCGACGGGCGGCCGGCCACCACCCACTGGCGCGACGTCGAGCACTTCCGCCGCAACTTCCCCGCCGTCCGGCTCGACCCCGACGTCCTGTTCGTCGACGACGGCGACGTGCTCACCTCGGCCGGGGTGGCCGCGGGCATCGACCTGCTGCTGCACCTGGTGCGGCGCGACCACGGCAGCGAGGTGGCCAACCGGGTGGCGCGGCGCAACGTCGTCGCGCCGTGGCGGGAGGGCGGGCAGTCGCAGTTCGTCGAGCGGCCGCTGCCCGAGGCCGGCGACGCCGGGACCGCGCCCACGCGCGCCTGGGCGCTCGAGCGCCTGGGCGAGCCGCTGGCCCTCGCCGACCTCGCCGCCCACGCGCGGATGAGCGTGCGCACCTTCACCCGGCGGTTCCGCGAGGAGACCGGGGTGTCGCCGCAGCGGTGGCTCGCCGGGCAGCGGATCGCGCTGGCCCGCCGGCTGCTGGAGTCCACCGACGCCCCCGTCGACCGGGTCGCCGCGGACGCCGGGTTCGGCACGCCCGCGTCGCTGCGCGCCCACCTGCGCGCCGCGATCGGGGTCTCGCCCGGCGCCTACCGCCGCACCTACCGCGGGGCCGGCCGCACGGCGGTGTGACACGCGACTCCCCGGGACGGCGGCAGGATCGGCCCCCGCGTCTGGTTGAGTGGGGCATACCGGCGCCGCCCTCGCTCATCCGGAGCTGCAGGACTCGACGTCGGGCTGGTGCAGCGCCACGGAGGCGCGCCCGGCTGTCCGACGTCGCCCACGGCGCGACCCGCCCCGCAGACGGGGCCGGCGTGCGCCCGCGTGCGGTGACCGAGGACGGCGACCCGAGTACCACCGAGGAACCCATGACCTCCCCGCAGTCCCCCACGCCCGCCGGCACGTCCCGGCCCCGTCGCCGCCGTCGCGGCGGCCGCGGCCGCGGCGCCGGCAGCACCCCCGCCCCCGCCACGACGGCGGCCGTGCAGCCCCAGGCCCCGCAGCCGCAGGAGATCCCGGCCGGCGACGTCGCCACCGTGCTCCCCACCGACGCCACCTTCGCCGAGCTCGGCGTGCCCGCCCCGCTGGTCGAGGTGCTCACCGCCAGCGGCATCACCGCGCCGTTCCCCATCCAGGTCGCGACGCTGCCGGACTCCCTCGCCGGCCGCGACGTGCTCGGCCGCGGCCGCACCGGCTCGGGCAAGACCATCGCGTTCAGCCTGCCGCTGGTGGCCCGGCTGGCCGCCTCGACGACGAAGCGGCAGGCCCGGAAGCCGCGGGCGCTCGTGCTGGTGCCGACCCGCGAGCTGGCCAACCAGGTGATGGCCACCGTCGAGCCGCTGGCCACGGCGCTCGGCCTGCGCACCACCACCGTCTTCGGCGGCGTCGGGCAGAACCCGCAGGTGCAGGCGCTGGCCGCCGGTGTCGACGTCGTCGTCGCCTGCCCCGGCCGGCTCGAGGACCTCATCGGCCAGGGCCACGCCGACCTGTCCGCCGTCGAGGTGACCGTGCTCGACGAGGCCGACCACATGGCCGACCTCGGCTTCCTGCCCGGCGTCAAGCGACTGCTGGACCGCACCCCGCAGGGCGGCCAGCGGCTGCTGTTCTCCGCCACGCTGGACAACGGCGTCGACGTGCTGGTCAAGCGCTACCTGTCGCAGCCGGTGACGCACTCGGTGGACCCCGCCGTCGCGCCGGTCGCCACCATGACCCACCACGTGTTCCAGGTCAGCGCCGCCGACAAGGCCGAGGTCGTGCGCCAGCTCGCCTCGGGCCTGGGCCGCAGCGTGCTGTTCACCCGGACCAAGCACCAGGCGAAGAAGCTGGCCAAGCAGCTCACCGCGGCCGGCATCCCCGCCGTCGACCTGCACGGCAACCTCAGCCAGAACGCCCGCGAGCGCAACCTCGAGGCGTTCAGCACCGGCGGCACCCGGGTGCTGTGCGCGACCGACATCGCCGCGCGCGGCATCCACGTCGACGACGTCGCGCTGGTCGTGCACGTCGACCCGCCGACCGAGCACAAGGCCTACCTGCACCGCTCCGGGCGCACCGCCCGCGCCGGCGCCGGCGGCACCGTCGTCACGATCTCCACCCCCGACCAGAACGGCGAGGTGCGCACACTCACGCGCCAGGCCGGCATCACCCCGGTCGTGAGCCAGGTGCGCCCCGGCGCGGAGCAGATCACCGCGCTCACCGGCCCGGCCGCCCCGCACGTCGAGCCCGCCCCGGCCCCGGCTCCCCAGCCACAGGGCCAGGGCGGCGGCCGGCGCCGGCGCTCCGGCGGGACCGCCGCCACCGCCGCGGCGCCCGCCAAGACGGCCGGCAGCCGCGCGCAGTCCCGCAGCCCGCAGGGCCCGGCGCGCACCCGCGCGGAGCTCGCCGCCCGCGCCGGGACCCACTCGGCGGCGTCGTTCAGCGGCCGCTCGCGGCGCGGGGGCCGCTGACCCCCGGGGTGTCACGTCGGGGACGGTCGGGAAGAGTCGTCCCGACCGTCCCCGACGACCCTGTGAGGTGCCCGATGGCCCTGCCCATCACCCTGTCCGAGATCGGCCCGCGGATCTCGGCCGGCGCGTTCATCCTCAACAGCGGGCTGGGCAAGCGCGGCGCCGACGAGCAGACCGCCGCCGGCCTGCACGGCTTCGCCTCCGGCACCTACCCGTTCCTCAAGGACGTCGAGCCGCGCCAGTTCGTCCAGGCGCTGTCGACGGCGGAGATCGCGGTCGGCGCCGCGCTGCTGACGCCGTTCGTGCCCACCGCACTGGCCGGCGCCCTGCTCACCGGGTTCGCCGGCGGCCTGCTCGGCCTGTACCTGCGCACGCCCGGCATGCGCAAGGAGGGCAGCCTCGCGCCGACCGAGCAGGGGCTGACCGTCGCCAAGGACGTGTGGCTGCTGGGCATCGGCGTCGGCCTGCTCACCCGGGGCACCGTGGACCGCGGGTCCCGCCGGGTGCAGCGGGCCGCGAAGACCCTGGCCAAGGCCAACGCGCGGGTGTCGAAGGCCGAGCGCCGGGCCGAGCGGAAGGCCGCCCGCGCCTCGTGAGCCCTCACTCCCCCGGCAGGAACACCGTCCCGACCAGCCGGCGGCGGCGACCCTCGCGCGGGGCGTTCTCCAGGCGGGCGCGGAGCGCGGCGCGCACGTCGTCGAGCAGGCCGGCGAACTCGTCGTCGTCCAGCCACAGCCCGGTCATCCGGTAGCCCACGCCGTCCCGGGCGGGATCCAGCCCGTCCGGGGCGGCGGCACCGGCGTCGACCCAGCGGTCGAAGTCCGCGAGCAGCGCCGCGACGAAGGTGCCGAAGGCGCGGCGGTGCTGCTCGGGCGTCATGCCCGCCGCCTCCGCCGGTCCGACGGACGCCGCGGCGGTCACCAGCCGGTAGGTGCGCTCGGTGCTGCCCCGCACCCGGCGCTCCCCCACCACCTCCAGCACGCCCGCCTCGGCGAGCACGCCGACGTGCCGGTACAGCGTGGCCACCGGGACGTCGGGCAACTCGGTGTGCAGTTCGCCGGTGGTCAGGCTCCGGTCACCCAGCAGGGCCTGCACCACGCGCAGGCGCACCGGGTGGAGCAGCAGGTCCGCAGACGCCACGCGCTCGACCTCTCTCATGATTGACAACGGTCTCACTGTTGGGAATGATCATGCCATGGCGACCGTGACCACGACACCCCAGACCCTGCGGATCACCCTCACCCCGGCCGAGCGGGTGCTCGGCCTGCTGCGCGACCTCGAGGTCCCGCTGTCCGCGGTGCGCTCCGCCGAGGTCGTCCCCGACGGGCTGGCCGCCGCCCGCGGCCTGCGCGCCCCCGGCCTCGGCCTGCCCGGCGTGCGCAAGATCGGCACCTGGCGCCGACGGGGAGGCAAGGCGTTCGTCAGCGTCCGGCGCGGGCCGGCCGTGCGCCTGGAGCTGGCCGGTCAGCGCCTCGACACCGTCCTGCTGACCGTCGACGACGCCCCCGCCGTCGTCGCGGCCCTGTCCGGGACCCCGCGGTGAGCCCCCGCGAGGTGCCGGTGACCGTGCCCGGCGAGCCCCCGCTGGCCGGCACGCTCACCCTCCCCGACGCGCCCGGCCCCGTCCCCGCCGTACTGCTCGCGCCGGGCTCCGGCCCGCTGGACCGCGACTCCGACCACCGGCGCGCCCGGTTCGGCATCACCCGCGAGCTGGCGCACGCGCTCGCCGAGGGCGGCCTGGCCTCGCTGCGGTACGACAAGCGCGGCGTCGGCGGCACGCCCGGCGACTGGCGGCGGGCCGGGCTGTTCGACGCCGCCGACGACCTCGCCCGGGCGCGCGACGCCCTGGCCGCCCGGACCGAGGTGGACCCCGGGCGGATCGTGCTGGCCGGCCACAGCGAGGGCGCGCTGCTCGCCGCGGCGGTCGCCGCCCGCGGCGTCCCGGTGGCCGGGGTGGTCCTGCTCGCGGGCTCCGCGACGCCCGGCGCCGAGCTGCTCCGCTGGCAGGCCCGCCAGATCGGGCCGACGCTGCCCGCGCCGGTCCGTGCCCTGCTCCGGCTCCTGCGCACCGACCTGGAGAAGCGGGTGGCCGCCAACCACGAGCGCCTCCGGGCGACGACCACCGACGTCGCCCGGGTCGACGGGGTGCGGATCAACGCGCGCTGGCACCGCGAGTTCCTCGACCACGACCCGCGCACCGACCTCGCCCGGCTGACCGTGCCGGTACTCGCGGTGGCCGGGGCGAAGGACGTGCAGGTGCCCGCGGCGGACCTGGCGACGATCGCGGCGACGGTCCGCGGGCCGGTGGAGACGCTGCTGGTCCCCGATCTCACCCACACGCTGCGCCGGCAGCCGGGGCCGGCCTCGCTGCGCGCCTACCGGGAGGAGCTGCGCCGGCCGGTCGACGCCGAGGTGCTCGGCGCCGTCGTCCGCTGGTGCCGCCAGGTCACCGGCCCGGAGCGCGTCCCCGCCTGAGCACGACGGAGGGCCGGGCACCCGATCGGGTGCCCGGC
>NZ_JBJGZH010000048.1:0-19150 GCF_054050415.1 Geodermatophilus sp. SYSU D01180
CCCGCCCCCCCCCCCGCCCCCCGCCCCCCCCCCCCCCCCCCCCCCCCCCCCCCCCCCCCCCCCCCCCCCCCCCCCCCCCCCCCCCCCCCCCCCCCCCCCCCCCCCGCGCCGGTGGCGCCGGTGGGACCGGATCCGTCCGCCCGCACCGTGGCCGTGCTGGCCGCCGCGGCCCTGGCGCTGGTCGCCGTCCTCGCGGGCGTCGCGCTCGGCACCGACCCCGGGGAGCCGGTGGCCGGCGGTGCGCCGCCGGCGGCCGCCCCCGGGCCGTCCACGCCGTCGGCCTCCCCCACGACGGCGCGGCCCGAGCTGCCGCCCGTCCCCGCCGACCCGCTGCCCGGCGAGCGCGGCGCGGGGCTGCTCGCCGCGCGGTCGGTACCCCTCGGCGACGACGGCGTCGCCGCCCGGCTGGCCCTGGGCGGGCTGGTGCTGGAGCGGCGCGCGGTCGGCGTCACGGTGGGCTACCCGTCGGTGACGGTGAGCGTCGGGACCGACGGGACGGCGCTGGCCCACGTGCTGCTGCCGACCTGGAACTGCCTGGGCACCACCGCGCCCGGGGACCCGGAGGCGGCCGGGTGCACCCCGGTGCTCACCGAGTACGCCGACCTGCCCACCCCGGCGCTGACCGTGACCCGCGACGGCGACGCGCTGCGGCTGGCCGGCCGCTTCCCCACCTACACCCGGCCCACGGCCACGCCGCCGGCGTACACCGGCCGGGTCTACGACCTGAGCGTCACCGTCGCCCCGGCCGGCGGGCTCGACGGCGGCGAGGCCCCGGCGGACGGGACGCTGTTCCTCGGCACCGAGCGGGCCGAGGCGCTGCCCGACCCGGCGCTCAGCCGGATCCGCGTCGCCGGCTGACCGGCAGCGCCGGGACCAGCCGGACCGCCCGGTCCAGCACCGGCCGCAGCACCCGGCCGCGGCCGGACAGCGCGACGCCGACCAGCGGCGCGCCCCGGACGGTGCCCAGCCCGCCGATCTCGGAGCGGCCCCACCACGGCAGCCGGTCCGCGCCGTCGACCAGCGTGAGCAGCCCGGCGCGCAGCCGCCCGCCGTCGGTGACCGTGGCGACCTCGACCCGGCCGAGGGCGGCGTGCAGCCGGGCGGCCGCGCGGACCAGGTCGCGGGCCCGCGCGTCGGGCGCGGCCGCGAGCAGGGCGGGCAGCGCGCGGTCGAGGTCGCGGGGGTCGCGGCTGCGGACGACCCGGCCGGCCGCGACGTCGTCCAGGCCGTCGACGAGCAGCGTGCTGCGGGAGGTGGCGACCCGGGCGTCGGGGCGCAGCCGGGCCAGTGCCCGGACCGTCGGGTCGCCGAGGGGCAGCCCGGCCAGCCGCAGCCGCCAGGGCCGGCGCAGCCCGGTGAGCAGGCCCAGCACGCCCGCGGCCAGGCGCTCGGCGGCGTCGTCGTCGCGGGCCAGCAGCCGCGCCGGCGGGCGGCCGCCGGGGACCGGGAGGCCGTCGCCGAGCAGGGTCGCGGTGACCACCGGGCCGGCGGTGGCCAGGGCGAGCAGGGCCAGCGCGTCGGGCCGGCCCGACCAGCGTGGCTCGACGACGACCGCGGCGGGCAGCAGCCGTGGCCGGGGGTGCGCCGACTGCACCGACAGCACGGTGGTCAGCCAGGGCGCGGCGGCGGTCAGCGGTGCGGCGAGGTCCCGGGCGAGCGGGACGGCGGCCCGGACCTCGCGGACCACGCGGGCCCGGCCCAGCGCCGTCCGGGTGTCCCTGCCCGCGCCGGTCACCGGGTCATCCGACCACACCGCCGTCCGGGCCCCGGGACGCAGGCAGCCCCCGACGGTGGCTGCCGTCGGGGGCTGCGGGAGAGGTGGAGGGGACGTCGCACGCCGGTGTGCTGGGCGGTCCCGTCCGTCCCCGGGACGTCGTCGGCTAGATGGCGCGGCGGCGCAGGCGGCGGCGCTCCCGCTCGGAGAGCCCGCCCCAGATGCCGAACCGCTCGTCGTTGGCGAGCGCGTACTCCAGGCACTCGGCCTTGACCTCGCAGCCGGTGCAGATCTTCTTCGCCTCGCGCGTGGAGCCGCCCTTCTCGGGGAAGAACGCCTCCGGGTCGGTCTCGGCGCACAGCGCCCGCTCCTGCCAGGACTGGACGTCGTCGGACAGGCCCATGCCGAGCAGCCCCATCAGGCCCGGGTCGGCCGGCCCGCTGCCGCGGGAGCCCCGCTCCGACCCGCCGATGTAGTCACTCAGCCACGAGACCTCTGCCATGACGATGCGTCCCCTCTCGCTCTCGTCCCGGACGCGGTTGCTCCGCGCCGCACACCGCGGGAATTACACGCGTGTCGTTGCCCGAGCGTCAACTTCGCCCGGTGTAAGCGGTTGACCACACGGGCCACACCCGTCACACGCCGTTCGTCACTTCTCGTCCACGTATCCGACACGCCCGTCGAACAGTGGACAACTGCCGATGGGGCACGATGACTTTCGTGGAGATCGTCGTGCTCGCCGGAGGCGTCGGCGGGGCCCGCTTCCTGACCGGCCTGCGGGAGGTGGCACCGCCCTCGTCGGTCACCGCGGTGGTCAACACCGGCGACGACGTGACGATGCACGGGCTGCGGATCTGCCCGGACCTCGACACCGTCGTCTACACCCTCGGCGGGGGCATCGACCCCGAGCGCGGCTGGGGCCGGGCCGGCGAGTCCTGGACGGTCAAGGAGGAGCTGGCCGCCTACGGCGCCGAGCCCACCTGGTTCGGCCTGGGCGACCGCGACCTGGCCACCCACCTGGTCCGCACCCGGATGCTCGACGCCGGCTACCCGCTCTCCGACGTCACCGCCGCGCTCGCCGACCGCTGGCGGCCGGGGGTCACCGTGCTGCCGATGAGCGACCAGCGGGTCGAGACGCACGTCGTCGTCGACGACCCCGGCAGCGGGCGGCGCAGCGCGATCCACTTCCAGGAGTGGTGGGTGCGCCACCGCGCCGAACCGGAGCCGCACGCCTTCGTGCAGGTCGGCGCGGAGCAGGCCCGCCCGGCGCCGGGCGTCGTCGAGGCGCTGGCCCGCGCCGACGCCGTCGTGCTGGCGCCGTCGAACCCGGTGGTGTCGATCGGCACGATCCTCGGCGTGCCCGGGCTGCGCGACGCGCTGCGCGCCACCCCCGGTCGGGTCGTCGGGATCTCCCCGGTCGTCGGCGGCGACGTGGTGCGCGGCATGGCCGACCGCTGCCTGCCGGTGCTCGGCGTCGAGGTCAGCGCGCAGGGCGTCGGGCGGCACTACGGCGCGCGGTCCGACGGCGGCCTGCTCGACGCCTGGCTGGTGCACACCGGCGACCGCGCCGAGGTGCCCGGCGTCGACGTGCGCGCGGTGCCGCTGCTCATGAGCTCGCCGGAGGCCACGGCCGCGATGGCCCGGGCCGCACTGGACGCCGCGGGCGTCACCGTCGATGGCTGAACCGGCCGGGGGCCTGCGGGTCCTGCCCGTCCCGGGGTTGCCGGAGTTCGCCGCCGGCGACGACCTGGCGGGGGCGGTCGCCGGCGCCGCGCCGTGGCTGGCCGACGGCGACGTCGTCGTCGTGACCTCCAAGGTGGTGTCCAAGGTGGAGGGCCGGGTGGTGCCGGTGCCGCCGGGCGCCGACCGCGAGGCGGTGCGGCAGCGGGCGATCGACGAGGAGACCGTGCGCGTCGTCGCCCGGCGCGGGCCGCTGAAGATCGTCGAGACGCGGCACGGCTGGGTGGTCGCCGCCGCCGGCATCGACGCCTCGAACGTGCCCGGCGACTCGCTCGTGCTGCTCCCCGCCGACGCCGACGCCTCCGCCCGCGGGCTGCGCGACCGGCTGCGCGAGCTGCTCGGCGTCGAGGTGGCGGTGGTGGTCAGCGACACCTTCGGCCGCACCTGGCGGGAGGGGCTGACCGACGTCGCCGTCGGCTCGGCGGGCATCGCGGCGCTGACCGACCACCGCGGCGCCGTCGACGCGCACGGCAACCGGCTGGAGACCACCCAGATGGCGCTCGTCGACGAGGTCGCCGCGGCCGCGGACCTGGTCAAGGGCAAGCTCGCCGGCGTGCCGGTCGCCGTCGTCCGGGGGCTGCCGTTCGAGGTGCCGGCCGAGGACGCCGGCACCCGCCCGCTGGTGCGGTTGGGCCCCGGCGACCTGTTCCCCTACGGCAGCCGCGACCTCGTGGCCAGCCGGCAGCCGGCTCCCGACCTCGTGCCCCGCGACGGCGACCGCGAGGCGGTGGCCGAGGCGTTCCGGGTGGCCAGCGCCGCGCTGCCGGAGTTCCCGGTGGTGCTGCGGCACGGCGGCGAGGGCGACGGCGTGGTCGACGTCCACCTCCCCGAGCGCGCCACGGTCACCGCCGCGCTGAACCTGGGCGCGCTGATCGGGGCCGTGCTCGTCCAGCTGCACGCCGAGGGCTGGGCCACCCGCTGGGAGCCGGTCGGCACCCCGGGCGGGTCCTCACTCGTCGGGAGGTTGTGGCTGGGCTCCGTGCGGACCTGAGCGAGAAGGCCGGTTTCGTTACGGTCGCCTGGTGGAGATCCGCGAGCTCGCCGTACCGGACAGTTACCGCATCGACCTCGTTCCCCACGGGGACCCCCGCGGCCGCTTCACCGAGTGGTATCGCGCGGGCGTGCTCGCCTCGGCGACCGGCTTCGGATTGACGCTCGCTCAGGCCAACCACAGCGTGTCCACCCGAGGCGTCCTACGAGGTGTCCACTTCGCCCTCGTGCCGCCAGGACAGGCCAAGTACGTCTACTGCCTCGCCGGTCGGGTCCTCGACGTCATCGTCGACATCCGGGTTGGCTCGCCGACCTTCGGGGCCCACGACGCCGTGGTGCTCGATAGCGAGCAGCCTCGAGCGGTCTACCTGTCCGAGGGACTCGGGCACGCCTTCGTGTCCCTGGTAGACCACAGTTCCGTCACGTATCTCGTCTCGACGGGGTACTCCCCCGGGCGCGAGTTCGGCATCCATCCCCTGGATCCGGCGCTGGACCTGCCCTGGCCTAGCGACCTCGACTTCTCCCTGTCGGCCAAGGACGAGGCGGCACCCACTCTGGAGGAGGCCCGGGACCGAGGAATACTCCCGACCATGGAACAGTGCAGCGCCCGATACGCCCAGCTGCGCGGTGACCAGGCGGCGAGCTGACCGACACCATCGGTAACGTCCCGAGCATGCGCGGCATCATCCTGGCCGGTGGTACCGGCAGCCGACTCTTCCCGATCACGCAGGCGGTGAGCAAGCAGCTCATGCCGGTGTACGACAAGCCGATGGTGTACTACCCGCTCTCGACGCTGATGATGGCCGGCGTCCGCGAGGTGCTGGTGATCACCACTCCGGGCGACCAGGCCGCGTTCCGGGCGCTGCTCGGCGACGGCAGCCGGCTCGGGATGCGGATCGAGTACGCCGTGCAGGAGAAGCCCGAGGGTCTGGCGCAGGCCTTCCTCATCGGCGCCGGTTTCGTCGGTGACGAGGCCGTGGCGCTGGTCCTGGGCGACAACATCTTCTACGGCGCGGGCCTCGGGACGGCGCTGGGACGGCTGCCCGCCCCCGACGGCGGGCACGTGTTCGCCTACCACGTGGCCAACCCGCAGGACTACGGCGTCGTGGAGTTCGACGGCGGCGGGAAGGTCCTCTCGATCGAGGAGAAGCCGGCCACGCCGAAGAGCTCCTACGCCGTGCCGGGGCTGTACTTCTACGAGTCGTCGGTGGTCGAGGTGGCCCGCGGCATCCGGCCCAGTGCCCGCGGCGAGCTCGAGATCACCGCGGTCAACGAGCACTACCTGCGGCAGGGCCGGCTGACCGTCACCGTCCTCGACCGCGGCACCGCCTGGCTGGACACCGGGACCTTCGCCTCGTTGCGTCAGGCGACGGAGTTCGTCTCGGTCGTCGAGGAGCGGCAGGGCCTCAAGATCGGTTGCATTGAGGAGGTCGCCTGGCGGCAGGGCTGGCTCGACGACGACGGCCTGCGCCGCGCCGCCGAGCCGCTGGCCAAGAGCGGCTACGGTGATTACCTGCTCAGTCTCCTGGACGACCCGCGCCCGTAGAGGCAGTGAATGCGGACCTCGTTGACACCCCGCCGAGGACCTTCCCGATGGCTTGATCACTCCTACGCCCGCACTTCTCGCCGACCAGACGGCGCACCGGGACGACGGCGGCAATCGTGGCCCTGTGCCGAAACCGGAGGCAGGGACCAGCTGCCTCACTGAGATCCTGGGGCGGCGTCCACGAAGGTTGACTGCATCCTGATCGCCTCCGACATTTCGTAGCTGGCCTAGTTGGACCGGCCCAGCGGCGACCTGGTGCGCTGCAGCGAGCCGCTACGCACCGCGGCATGGTGCTTGTCCATGAAGCGCACAGCCCAACGGACTGGCGCGCGCACGACCGCAGATGGGTCCAACGCGCGGTCCCTGTCGCAGCGAGCATCTGGCAGGCCGACGTGTCGGCCATGACCGCCTGCGCGCGCTCTCGAAGACCGCCCTCACCCACCTACGCCGCAGTGGCCGTCGACGGGAAGGTGACCCGCGCCGGCTTCTCACGACGGGCAACGGCTTGAGTCGCCGCGTACGGCGTCGCCGACACCGAGGGGATGTGACCGTGACATCGTCCCCGCCCACTGCGACATCCCTGCCTGGCGAGGACCGTCACCGACGCGGGTGCCCAGTCCTGCCGTAAACGGTTCAACCGGCTGAGGACCAGCGATGGGGCCACAGTCCAACGACCCTCTGTGCAAGGGATGGTCCTCTGCCCGCCCCTGGATCTGCTCAGCTGACCGGTCTCAGGCGACAGGCAGGGGCCAGCCCGATCTCAGAGTGGTCCGGTCGCCCGTCTAGCCAGTCAGCGCCGCACCTCTGGGACGGGCCGCCCGGCGGCGACCCACTCCGAGTAGGTGATTGGCCGGTGGAAGGCCGGGCCCTGGTAGTAGATCGTGGGGTTGCCATACCACTGGTAGAAGTGGTCGCCGGTGACGCGCTGCACGACCTGGGGGGTGGGGAAGGACTCCTCGCTCCATTCCGGGTAGCCGATGGCGTAGCCGTAGCCAGTGGCCAGATTTGGCATCCGAGTGATATCCGACGCCCAGGACAACTTCAGGAAGCCGTAGTTTCCCCAGTCGACGAAGGACCGGAACCCTGACGCCTGCCACTCGGCGTAGGTCAGTTTGTGGTTGACCCCGTCCGGGCCCTCGACGAACAACTCACTCGAGGTGCCCCACTTGTAGTAGTACGAGCCGGCGATCCACCCGGTGTTCCGCGGGACGGGGCTGCCGAGGGCTACCCACCGCTCGTAAGTCAGCCGCTCCCACTGCCAGGAAGTCTCGCTAGGACCCGCGTACGTGACCGCGTAGATCGTCGGCGACCACGGGTACCTCACGTAGTCCGTCACGACCGGTGCAATCGGTGCAACTACTGCGCTGGGCGCGGAGGCCGGACCGGTACCGATGGCGTTGGTCGCAGCGACGGTGAACGTGTAGGTGATGCCGTTGACCAGACCGGTCACCGTGCACTGGATGGCTTCCGTGGTCGTGCAACGCCGTCCGCCGGGAGTGCTCGTGACGGTGTAGCCGGTGATCGGGGCGCCGCCGTCGTCGACAGGAACGGTCCACCGCACGGCGATTGAGGCGTTGCCCGGCGTAACGGCAGTGATGTGGGGCGCGGCTGGGACGGTTGGCAGTGCTGTTCGATGCCCGGCGATCAGTTGATAGGCGCCGAGCAGCCCGTAACCGGTGTTGCTGTCGAATCCAGGCGCCTCGATGTCGATGGCGGTGTTCCGCACAGCCGTGTGCACCGACATGACAGTTGAACCAGGGTGGACATCCAAGTAGCGGGAAAGCACGGCAGCAACATGCGGAGAAGCCATTGACGTTCCTGATCGATATGCGTAGCCGTAGGTCTTGTCAGTAGACACAACCGACCAGCCAGGGGCGGCAATGACATTGGTTGGACCGGAATACGAGAATTCAGCAGAAACGCCCAAGTCGTTGGTGGCGGCGACCGCGATGACGCCAGGCAAGGCCGCTGGGTAGCCGACGGCGTTGCCTTCCATGCGATTGTTTCCTGCCGCCGCCACGACTACAACGTTGCGGTCGATGGCGTACTTCACCGCGGTATCGAACTGGGAGTTGTACGGACCCGAGAGGCTCAGGTTGATGACATCCGCGCCGTGGTCGACCGCCCAGATGATCCCGTTGGTCACCGTGGCTGAAGTACCTCGGCCGTCAGTCGCCAGCACGCGGACAGGCATGAGCTGTGCGGCACTGGCCCCAGTGATGCCGATGCCGTTGTTGCTGATCGCGGAGATCTGTCCGGCGACATGAGTACCGTGGCCGTGCGGGTCGACACATCCCCTGCTTTGAGGGTAGAGCCCGGCGTCGGTGGCGAAGTCTGCCCCGAGGTCACAACGCACCACACCAGCGAGGTCCTCATGCGCCGCATCGATGCCGGTGTCCAGGACGGCGACGATCTGTCCTGAACCGTCTGGAGCGTCGGCAGGCAGCCGGTCGTATCCCAAGGCATCCAGACTCCACTGCTCGCCGCGGTAGACGTCGACCTCCCCCGCGATCGCAACGGATGTGTCGACGCTGACGTCTACGACCCCCGGCTGTGCAGCCAGCTCGGCGGCGACCTCCACGAGAGCGTCTGGCTCGGCCTCACGCGTGATGACCCGCAGGTCGTCGTCATTGATCACGATGGCCGAGACCGACTGCAACTCGGCCGCTGAACTCGACGACGTCTGGGGTTCGACTCTAGGTAGGTCGCCTCCGGGCGTCGCAGGAACGACGTCAGCTGATTCCACGTCCCCGGCGCCTGGAGCGGCGGACGCCGGCAGAGCCGGAAGAACGGCGGCAAGCACAGCAACTGTCGGGGCGGTGACCAGAACCGTTCGCCTCCAGCCGGTCCGCCTGCGAGTGCCGAGGACGAGCATCCCCTCTGTGTGGGTGATGCCCATGAGCGCGCAGTGGGTGCGTCCTCGAGACCTCGAGTTCACGATCTGGTATCCCTGTCGCCGAGAACCGGTGGCTGGTCGGCAAGGGATTCGGCAGATGCGAGCGGATTACTAAGGCGACTCCCCACATCGGGTAGGAATCAACAGAAAAGAACAGGGGGTACTGCCTGCCGGATGGTGGTGCGGTGATTCGCTCACCGAACCACCACCGACCTAGACAGCGACGCTGGGTAGACCAGCCCCGGTGACGGCCGGCAGGGAGGGGACATAGCCGACCTCTGTCAATTGGTACAGGTCGCATTCTTGACTCAGTGGCGGGCTCGACGCCGTCGGGCTGCGCAAGTCGGGAAGGCGGACCTGCTCCCTGTCACCGACCCCATGTAGATCCACCACTCGTACAGCCAAGCGCAGATCGCCCAGTCATCCGCCGCGGAACTCGGGTGTCCTAGATCCGGCGGTAGTTGGTCGGCGCCATCCGCGGGCCGCGGCGGGGCGGCATGCTCCCGCCGACGTGCAGCAGCCGCACCACCCGCTGCCGGTGCCCACGCCAGGGCTCGAGCAGCTCCATCATCCCGTCGTCGTCGGTCTTGCGGCCGGTCAGCGACCAGCCGACCAGGTTCTTCAGGTGGTAGTCGCCGTAGCTGACGGTGTCGGGGCAGCCGTGGGTGCGCTGGACGACCTCGGCCGCGGTCCACACGCCGATGCCCGGCACCGTGCGCAGCTTGTGCTGCAGGGTCGGCGAGTCGCAGCCGTCGTCCGGCTCGAGGGCGTGCGCGACCGACGCCACGTGCAGCAGCGCCCGCCGGCGGGCGCCGTCGAGGCCGCAGCGGTGCCACTCCCAGTCGGTGACCTCCCGCAGCCGCCGCGGCGAGGGCAGCACCCGCATGCCCTCGGGGGCGGGCCCGGGCGCGGGGTCGCCGGCCAGCCGCAGCAGCGCCCGCCACACCCGGTGCGCCTCGACGACGGTGACCTTCTGCTCCAGCACCGCCGGGACCAGCGCGTCCCACGTGCGGCCGGTGCGGCCCAGCCGCAGGTCGGGCGTGCGCCGGGCGATCTCGCGGACCAGCGGGTGGCAGTCCGGGTCGAAGCCCGCGCAGTCGTCGAACGCGCCGAGCCAGCCGGGCACCGCCGTGCCGGCCCACTCCGCGCCCGGGCCCCACGCCTGCACCCGCACCTCGCCGCCGCGGTAGGTGACGCGCACCGTGGCCGGCCCGCACGGGGTGGTCGTCGTCCGCCAGACGGCGTCCCCGTCCCACTGCATCGCGGGGTCCCCGGCGCTGCGCTGGTGCGGGCGCAGCACCGCCTCCAGGTCGAAGCGCCAGTCCGGCCGCCAGCAGTCGGTGAAGTCGGCGCCGGCGAGGACGGCGGGAGGTGCGGGTGCCGGCGGGGTCGGGGCCGGCAGTGCAGCGGTCACACGGGTCTCCGGAGGGTCAGCGGGGGGCCATGCGCAGCGCGCCGTCCATCCGGATGACCTCGCCGTTGAGGTAGCCGTGCTCGACGATGGCGAGCGCCAGCTGGGCGAAGTCGTCGGGGCGGCCCAGCCGCTTGGGGAACGGGATGCCGTTGGCCAGCGCGGTGCGGGCCTCCTCGGGCAGGCCGCCGAGCAGCGGGGTGTCGACCAGGCCGGGGGCGATGGTGCACACCCGCACGCCGACGCTGGACAGGTCGCGCGCCGCCGGCAGCGTCATGCCGACGATGCCGCCCTTGGAGGCGCTGTAGGCGAGCTGGCCGATCTGGCCGTCGAAGGCGGCGATCGAGGCGGTGTTGACGACGACGCCGCGCTCGCCGTCCTCCTCCGGCTCGGTGGCGGCCATGGCGGCGGCGGCCAGGCGCAGCACGTTGAAGGTGCCGACCAGGTTGACCATCACGGTGCGGAGGAACGGGTCGAGGTCGTGCGGGGTGTTGCCCTTGCCGACCGTGCGCTGCGCCCAGCCGATGCCGGCGCAGTTGATCGCGACGCGCAGGGGCCGGTCCTTGCCGGTGGCGTCCTCGATCGCGGCGGCCACCTGGGACTCGTCGGTGACGTCGGTGCGGACGAAGGTCGTGTGCCCGCCGAGCTCGTCGGCCAGCGCCTTCCCGCGCTCCTCGTTGAGGTCGAGGACGGTCACCGCGGCGCCGCGCGCGGCGAGCGCACGGGAGGTGGCCTCCCCGAGGCCGGAGGCCCCACCGGACACGACAGCTGCGACGTCGAAGTTCTTCATGACCGGCATCACACCACGCCCGGCGACCGCACCCGGCGAGGGCCTAACTGAACCGGCGGCCATGCCGTTCCTCCACCGCCGCCAGCAGTTGCTTGACCCGCTCGGCGTCGGACACGGCGCAGACCATCGTGACGTCGGCGGTGGCCACGACGACGCTGTCGCGGATCCCGACCAGCGCCACGAGGTGCTCCGGGTCGTCGCTGAACACGATGTTGCCCGCGCTGTCGAGGGTCACCGCGAGCCCGCCCACGGCGTTGCCGTCGGCGGCGGCCAGCGTCTGCGCCAGCGCCGGCCACGAGCCGACGTCGAGCCACTCGACGTCGAGGTCGGCGACCAGCACCCGGCCGGGCTCGGTGGCCGCGGGCTCGAGGACGGCGTAGTCGACGCTGGTCTTCGGCAGCGTCGGGAACACCTCGGCGAGGACGGCGTCGCGCCCGGCCCCCGCCGGCGCGGCCACGATGCGGGCCAGGCCCTCCGCGGACGCCGGCAGGTGGTCGGCCAGCGCGTCGAGCACGGTGCGGGCCCGCCAGACGAACATGCCGGAGTTCCACAGGTACTCCCCCGACGCCAGGTAGGCCTCGGCGGTGGCGCGGTCGGGCTTCTCCTTGAACGCGGCGGCCTCCGCGACCCCGGGCACCTCGGTGGGCGCGCCGCGGCGGACGTAGCCGAAGCCGGTGGCCGGGGCGGTCGGGGTGATGCCGAGGGTGACCAGCGCCCGCGGCCGCGCGGTCAGGGCGTCGAAGGCGGTGGTCAGCGTGGCGGCGAACCGCTCGACCGGGCGGATGACGTGGTCGGCGCTGACGACGGCGAGCTCGGCGTCGGGGTCGGCCTCGGCGACCAGGGCGGCGGCCAGCCCGACGGCGTTGGCGGTGTCGCGGGCGACCGGCTCGAGCACCAGCCGGTCCGGCCGCAGCCGCGGCAGGGCGGCCCGCACCTGGTCGCCGTAGCGGGCCGCGGTGCACACCCAGATCCGCTCGGCCGGCAGCACCGCCTCCAGCCGGGTGAAGGCCTCGGCCAGCAGGCTGTGCGCGCCGCCGTCCCCGTCCTGGAGGACGTCGAGCAGCTGCTTGGGCCGCGCGGAGCGGGACAGCGGCCACAGCCGCGTGCCGGAGCCCCCGGCCATGATCACCGCGTGCCTCATGCCGTGCCTCCCCGACGGGCCCGGCCGACGTCGTCGGCGCGGCGCTGGAAGCGGGCCCCGGCGGCCACCCGCCCGCTGACGTAGGACAGGAGCATCCGGCCGCCGAGGCCGGCCCGGAGCGCGGCCCGCAGCGGGGCGTTGCGGGGGCCGGGGTACTGGCCGGACAGGTAGCGCAGCGCGCTGGTGTGGTGCACCCGCTGCATGCGGTGCGGCTCGCGGCGGGTGGCGTGCCCGCCCTCGTGGACGACGACGGCGCTCGGCGCGTAGACGTGCAGGTACCCGGCGCGCCCGAGCCGCTCGCCGAGGTCGACGTCCTCGAAGTACATGAAGTAGCCGGGGTCGAAGCCGCCGACCGCCCGGAACGCCTCGAGGTCGACGAGGAAGCAGGAGCCCGACAGCCAGCCGGCGGTGCGCTCGCGCGGCGCCTCGCGCTCGCGGCGGTAGCGCGCGGTCCACGGGTTGCCCGGCCACGCCCAGCCCACCAGCGCGTGCCCGGCGCCGGTGGACAACCGTGGCAGCTCCCGGGCCGACGGGTAGAGCTCGCCCTCGGGGGTGCGGATGGCCGGGCCGACGGTGGCCGCGCGCGGCCAGCGGGCGGCGACGGCGAGCAGCTCGTCGACCGACCTGGGCTCGAAGCGGACGTCGGGGTTGGCCACCAGCGCGTACCGGCCCGCGGCCCCGGCCAGGCCGGCGTTGACCGCCGCGCCGTAGCCGACGTTCCCGCCGGTGTGCAGCAGCCGCACGTGCGGGTGCTCGGCGGCCACCCGCTCCGGGACGCCGTCGGTGGACCCGTTGTCGGCGAGCATCACCTCGACGGGCCGGGTCGTCGCCTCGGCCAGCGAGGACACGAAGCCCTCGAGTGCCTCGCCGGGTGAGTACGTCACCGCCACCACACGTAGCGGAGCGACGTCAGAGGAGCCGAGCACGGGCTGACTCTATGAGTCAGCCTCGGGACCGGCCGGTGGCCCGGGGGCGCACGGGCTGGGTGTGGCCCATGGGACGTGGGGGACGGGCCCGTCACGAAATGCCGCCAGTGCCCCGTGGAAGCCCTGAGCCCGGGAAGCCCCGCCGGTACAGTCGCGAGGCGTGACCTCAGCGAGACCTGACCTCGTCGTCGTCGGTTCCGGGTTCTTCGGGCTGACCGTCGCGGAGCGGGTGGCCAGCCAGCTGGACAAGCGCGTGCTCGTCCTCGACCGACGCGACCACATCGGTGGGAACGCCTACTCCGCACCCGAGCCCGAGACGGGCATCGAGGTGCACGTCTACGGCGCCCACCTGTTCCACACCTCCAACGAGCGGGTCTGGCGGTACGTCAACCAGTTCACCGAGTTCACGAAGTACCAGCACAAGGTCTACTCCATCTACCAGGGGAAGACCTACTCGCTGCCGATCAACCTGGCCACGATCTGCCAGTACTTCGAGCGCAGCTACTCCCCCTCCGAGGCCCGCGCGCTGGTGGCCGAGCAGGCCGGTGAGATCGACACCGCCGACGCGCAGAACCTCGAGGAGAAGGCCGTCTCCCTGATCGGCCGCCCCCTCTACGAGGCGTTCATCCGCGGCTACACCAAGAAGCAGTGGCAGACCGACCCCACCGAGCTGCCCGCCGCGGTCATCGCCCGCCTCCCCGTGCGCTACACCTTCGACAACCGGTACTTCAACGACACGTACGAGGGCCTGCCGAAGGACGGCTACACCGCGTGGCTGCAGAAGATGGCCGACCACCCGAACATCGAGGTGCGGCTGTCCACGGACTACTTCGACGTGCGGGACGAGCTGCCGGCCGACGTGCCGACCGTCTTCACCGGCCCGATCGACAAGTACTTCGGCTACGAGGCCGGTGAGCTGGGCTGGCGCACGCTGGACTTCGAGACCGAGGTCCTGCCGATCGGCGACTTCCAGGGCACCTCGGTCATGAACTACGCCGACGAGGACGTGCCCTTCACCCGGATCCACGAGTTCCGGCACTTCCACCCCGAGCGGGACTACCCGGCCGACAAGACCGTCGTCGTCCGCGAGTACTCGCGCTTCGCCGAGACCGGCGACGAGCCGTACTACCCGATCAACACGCCCGAGGACCGCGCCAAGCTCGAGCGCTACCGCGAGCTGGCCAAGAACGAGGCCGCGGAGAAGCGTGTGCTCTTCGGCGGCCGGCTGGGCACCTACAAGTACCTGGACATGCACATGGCGATCGGCTCGGCACTGAGCATGTTCGACAACCGCATCCGCCCCTTCTTCGACGAGGGCGGCTCGCTCGACGGCCGCCTCGACGACTGAGCCGAGGACTGATCCCCCATGACGACGACCGCATCCCAGGTGGCTGACGCGCCGGTCAAGCCGGACACCGTCAGCGAGCCGGCGGACACCGAGCTCACCCCGGACAAGGCCGTCACGCTGGTCCAGCGGGTCCTCATGCCGCGCCCGGCCGACCCGCTGAAGGTCCGCAGCCTCTACCTCGACGAGGAGAACTCCCCGGTGCGCGTCCGGCAGGACGGGCGCCACTCCGGCACCATCGTCGCCGGCGCCGAGGTCTCCTTCGCCACCTACTTCAACGCCTTCCCGGCCAGCTACTGGCGCCGGTGGAGCGTGCTGGACTCGGTGGTGCTGCGGGTGACCGTGTCCGGCACCTGCCGCCTCGACGTCCACCGCTCGAAGGCCGACGGCGAGTCGATGCACGTCACCGGCGTCTCGCACGAGGGCGACGACGAGCGCACCCTCGAGCTCGAGCTGGACCTCGCGCCGTTCATCGACGGCGGCTGGTACTGGTTCGACGTCACCGCCGAGAGCGACACGGTGGTCCGCGAGGCCGGCTGGTACGCCCCGCAGGCGCCGGCCGAGGAGCCGCGCCTGGCGATCGGCATCTGCACCTACAACCGCCCGGTCGACGCGCTGGCCGCGGCCCGCGCGCTGGTCGAGGACCCCGCGGTGCTCGAGATCCTGTCGCTGGTGACGATCGCCGACCAGGGCAACAACCACGTCAAGGACGCCGCCGGCTACGCCGAGGTGAAGGGCGCCCTGGGCGACCGGCTGCACGTGGTCGAGCAGCCCAACCTCGGCGGCAGCGGCGGGTTCGCCCGCACCATGCACGAGGCGTTCACCCGCAGCGACGCCACGCACGTGGTGCTGCTCGACGACGACATCATGATCGAGCCCGACAGCCTCCTGCGGGCGCGGGCGTTCGCCGCCTACGCCAAGAGCCCGATGCTCGTCGGCGGCCAGATGCTGGCGCTGCAGAACCGCTCGGTGCTGCACAGCATGGGCGAGATCGTCGACCGCGAGACGTTCTTCTGGACCAACGCGCCGAACACCGAGTACCACCACGACTTCGGGAAGAAGTCGCTACGCGAGTCGGCGGACCTGCACCGGCGCATCGACGTCGACTACAACGGCTGGTGGATGTGCCTCATCCCCCGCGTCGTCACGGAGAAGATCGGCATGCCGCTGCCGGTGTTCATCAAGTGGGACGACGCCGAGTACGGCCTGCGGGCCTTCGCCGCCGGCTTCCCGACCGCGTCGCTGCCCGGCACCGCCATCTGGCACCTGTCCTGGGGCGACAAGGACGACGCCAGCGACTGGCAGGCGTACTTCCACATCCGCAACCGGCTGGTCGCCGCGGCGCTGCACTCGCCGCACAGGCACGGCGGCAAGCTGTTCCGCGAGATGCTCAAGGCCGACCTGCGGTTCCTCATCAACCTGCAGTACTCCACGGTCGAGCTGCACCACCGGGCCTACCGCGACTTCCTCGCCGGCCCGGAGGCGCTGTTCAGCGGCATGCCGCAGTCGGTGGTCACCGCCCGCGAGGTGCGGGCCACCCACGCCGACGGCAAGGTGCTGCCCTCCTCGGCGGACCTGCCGCTGCCCTCGATGCCGACGGCCAAGGCGGTGCGCTTCCGCCGGATCCCGGTCAACCCGCTGCAGATCGGCAAGACGCTGGTCAAGGCGCTGGTGCACAACGCCCGCCCGGTGGACCCCGAGAACCTGGACACCCCGCAGCTGAACCTCGCGTTCCAGGACGCGCAGTGGTTCCTGCTGTCCCGGCTCGACAGCGCGACCGTGGGCACCGCGGACGGCCGCGGGGTCACCTTCCGGCGCCGCGACCCGGCGACCTTCCGCCGGCTGGTGGCGACGTCGGTGCAGCTACTGCGCCGCATGTCCGCCGACTTCCCGGAGCTGCAGCGCCGTTATCAGGCCGCGGCCGGCGAGCTGACCTCGATGGACCGCTGGACCGAGGCATTCGAGAAGTGGGGCTACACCCGCGTCTGAGGGAGGACCCCGCTGCAGGGGCCGTGAACGCGCGAAGGGCCCCGACCGGATCTCCGGTCGGGGCCCTTCGCGCGTGTGGGGGCCGGGCGTCAGGGGCGGGTGAAGCGCTCCTGGCGGCCGGCGCGGGTCAGCCGCAGCCACTCCCGCCAGCCGGCGCGGTCGCGGCGGGACACGAGGAAGAACCAGCCGAAACGCACGGTCTCCAAAGGGCGCAGCCAGCGCATGCCCGGCTGGGCCATGAGGTAGCCGCGGTTGCGGTAGGTGAAGTACCGCTTGACGTCGTTGGCCGGGTACTGCGCCGACAGCCGCCCGCCGAGGATGGGCGCGAACTCCGTCGTCCCCTCCGGGTGCAGGTAGGCCGCCTGCGTGCAGGTGCCGAAGGGCAGGCCCGCGCGCAGCAGCCGGCGGTGGATCTCGGTCTCGTCGCCGCGGAAGAACAGCCGGTAGTCCGGGACGCCGACGACGTCGAGGGCCTCGGCGCGGAACAGCGCCCCGTTGAACAGCGAGGCGTAGTCCGGCAGCAGGTCCAGGCCGGCGAAGTCGCTGCGGCGCCGCCGCCAGCGCAGCCCGCGGCGCAGCGGGAAGGCCAGCCGGTCGGGGTCGGCCATGTCGGTGACCAGCGGGCTGACCTCGGCCAGGCCGTGCCGCTGCGCGGCGTCCAGCAGGGTGGCCAGCACGGTCGCGTCGGCGGGGCGGCCGTCGTCGTCGGCGCACCAGACCCAGTCCGCGCCCATCGCGAGGGCGTGCAGCATGCCGTAGGCGAAGCCACCGGCGCCGCCGAGGTTGCGCCGGCTGGGCAGGTGGGTGGCCGGCAGCCCGCTGGCCGCGACGACGTCGGCGGCCGACTCGTCGGGCCCGTTGTCGACGACGAGGACGTGGTCGACGCGGCGGGTCTGGGACGCCAGCGCGGCCAGGCTCCCGGCGAGCAGCTCCCGCCGGTGCCGGGTGACGACGACGGCGACGACGCACTCCCCCGCGGCCGGGACCGCGGCGCTCACGCGGGCAGGCCCTTGTAGGCCCGCAGCACGTCGTCGAGGTCGCCCTGCTGCCGGATCCGGCCGTGCTCCATCCAGATGGCGGTGTCGCACAGCTCGCGCAGGAACTCGTCGGAGTGCGAGGCGAACACCAGCAGGCCCGAGCGCTCGACGAGCTCGACCAGCCGCTGCTTGGACTTCTCGAGAAAGGCGGCGTCGACGGCGCCGATGCCCTCATCCAGCAGCAGGATCTCCGGGTCGATGCTGGTGACGACGCCGAGGGCCAGCCGCACCCGCATGCCGGTGGAGTAGGTGCGCAGCGGCATGTGCAGGAAGTCGCCGAGCTCGGTGAAGTCGGCGATGTCGTCGACCCGCTCCTGCATCTGCTTGCGGCTCATCCCGAGGAACAACCCGCGGATCATGATGTTCTCGAGGCCGGAGATCTCGGGGTCCATGCCGACGCCGAGGTCGAACACCGGCGCGACGCGGCCGCGCACCTCGGCGTGCCCGCGGGTCGGCTCGTAGATGCCCGACAGCAGCCGCAGCAGCGTGGACTTGCCCGCGCCGTTGTGCCCGACCAGGCCGACGCGGGCGCCGTGCTCGAGGGTGAGGGTGATGTCCCGCAGCGCCTCGATGACCGGCACCTTGGCGCCGCTGTCGATGTTGCCCCCGACCAGGCCCATGACGGTCTTCTTCAGCGACCGGCTCTTGGCGTCGAAGATCGGGAAGTCGACGCAGGCGTCCTTGGTCGTGATCCCGATCGAGCCGTCCGTGCCGGCCTCGTTGACGTCGTTCACGCTCACACCCAGTAGGAGACGCGGGACCGGTAGCGGCGCATCACGTACATCGTGAACGCCCAGCCGGCCACCGTGATGGCGAGGACGACCACCCAGTACCGCAGCTCCTGGTCCTGGCCCAGCAGCGGTCGGCGGATGATCTCCACGAAGTGCAGGAAGGGGTTGAACTCGGCCAGCCGCGCCCGCTCGGCGATGGCGGGGTTCGGGCTGTTCACCAGCTCGTCGTAGATCCACACGATCGGCGTCAGGAAGAACGCCAGCTGCACGACGCTCTGCGTGATCGGCAGGATGTCGCGGAACCGGGCGGTGATGACGCCGACGGCGAGGGAGACCCAGGCGCCGTTGAGGGCGAGCAGCACGAAGGCCGGGAGGACGGCGACGGCCGTCCACTTCAGCGGCTGGGGGAACACCAGCAACATGACCAGGTAGACGATCATGTTGTGGGCGAAGAACAGCGTCTGCCGCCACACCAGGCGGTAGACGTGCACCGACAGCGGCGCGGGCAGGTGCTTGATCAGGCCCTCGTTGGCGATGAAGACCTCGGAGCCCTCGTTGATGCACCCGCTGATGAAGTTCCAGACGATGAACCCGACGAGGACGTGCGGCAGGAACCGCGACAGCTCGATGTCGAACAGCCCCGAGTAGAGGATCCCGAGCGCGACGGCGGTGACCGCCATGCTGATGGTGATCCAGATCGGGCCGAGGACCGAGCGGCGGTAGCGCTGGCGGATGTCCTGCCAGCCCAGGTGCCCCCAGAGCGTCCGCTGCTCCCAGCCGCGCCTGAGGTCCGCGACGGCTGCGGCGAGCGTTCGTCCGGCCGGTTGTGCGAGTGCCACGGCGATCCACGCTACCTGCGCGCGGCGGACCGGCCCTGGAACGGACCGGTCCGCC
>NZ_JBJGZH010000049.1:0-18841 GCF_054050415.1 Geodermatophilus sp. SYSU D01180
CCCCCCCCCCCCCCCCCCCCCCCCCCCCCCCCCCCCCCCCCCCCCCCCCCCCCCCCCCCCCCCCCCCCCCCCCCCCCCCCCCCCCCCCCCCCCCCCCCCCCCCCCCCCCCCCCCCCCGCCGTGGTCAGACGAGTCCCTCGTTGTGGGGCTCGATGCTGGCCGAGGGGTCCACCCCCTCGTCGGCGTCCGGCTGGACGGGGCCCTCGCCCGGCTCGGAACCGGAGCCGGCGGCGGTGTTCCGGGAGGACCGCTCCGGATCGGTCACGTCGGTGGTCGTCGGTGCCTGACCGATGCGCTTGGCGGCATCCCCGGTCCCGGTCTCCTCCAGCTCTGATTCGCTCACGACTCCTCCATCCAGGTCGTTCATCCAGGTCGTACGACGTCGGTGATCACGCAGTGCGCTCCACGAGTTCCTCGGGCTCGTGGGACGGCCGGCCGGACGGTGACGTGGCCGGCGACCGGGTCCTACCGGGGCTCACGCATGTGCTCGGCGACCCCCGCGGGGGCACGGGTGCGGGCCTGCTCGGCCGCCCGGCTCGCCGATCGGCCGGCTCCGGGGTCGACGGGCACCGACCGCACCACCTCCGCACGGCTGCGGTACTCGACCGGCGGGATGGCCCGGAGGCTGCGGACCACCGCCTCGGGTGCGCCCGCCCGCTCGGCGGCGGCGACCAGCGCCTCCTTGCCGGCCGGGTAGTCGACGTCCTCCAGGTACCGCAGGACGTCCTCAGGGGTGTTGGGAGCGGTCACGGTCGGTTGCCTTCCTGGTCGCGGTCGTCGGTGTGCCCGGAGGGCCGGGGGGCAGCCGGCGGACCCGACCGCGGCGATCTCCCCGGGTGCGACCGCCTCCCGCACCGTCTTCCGGAGGCGCCGCCGGGCGCCGGTCGTGGGGATCCCGTCGTCCCGACCGCGGCTCAGACGTTAGGACCGGTCGCGACGCAGGGACATCGGTCGATCGACCGATCCGGCCTCCGGCCCCCGTGTTCCTGCACGGCCGACCGCGCGGGGAGGGAACCCGCGGCGACGGCTCTGCTTCGCGACCCGGGGACCGTCGGGAGAGGAGCGGGCGGCTCGACCGCACGCCTGCAGGCCCTTCACGACGGACGCGCCGGACGTGATCGCCCGCCCCACGTCTCCGTGTCAGGGAGCACTGCGGAGACCGGGGTGTCCGGTCAGCGGCTAGTCATCTGCACCCGGCCGAGAGCCGTCCGTGTCCCGGGTCCCGGGTTCCTCTCGCGAGCGCCCGGGGCCGACGGCCGGAGCCGCACCGCCGAGTTCCTTGCTCACCGTCGGATCGGCGTCGTCGGGCTGGGGCACCCGCGGGTCGTCCGGGGGCCGGATACCGACCTCGTCGGCAGCCGCGGGTGCGTCGTCCTGCGGAGGGATGGTTCCGCCGTCCATGCCGTGGGGGTACCCCGAGCCGCCGTCGGAACCGGAGCCGCCGGCCGAGATCGGCAGACCTGCCGATGCCCGTCGGTCGCCCGGCGGCCCGGGACCGGACCCGCCGGCCGTGGGTCGTCCCCTCTCCCCGGGGCCCACGTGGCCGGGACCGTCCCGTGCTGTGGCCGTGGGTCCTCCGCCGAGGTTCAGCGCCGGCCATCCGCGCTCGTTCCCGCCGGGACGTAGAGGCCCGCCCTCTCGGCGCGCACGGCGGCGAGCGTCCTCGAGGGCGCCCCCAGCTTGGCGAGGATGTGCTCCAGGTGGGCGGCGACCGTCCGCGGCGCCACCACGAGGGCCCGGGCGATCTCCTGGTTGGCGTACCCCTCGATCAGCAGCCCGAGGACCTCCAGCTCCCGGGGCGTGAGCCCGCGCAGGTCGCCGCTCGGGGAGAGCAGCACCATCCCCGACAGCACGTGGAACTCGTCGCCCGTGCCCGTCAGGACCGTCACGCGGACGTGGCCGTCCGGGGCGTGCCGGCCACCGCGCGGCCACAGGAAGGACGCGTACACCTGGCCGCTCCGGGTGGCCGCGCGAGCGGCGTCCAGGACGGGAGAGCCTCCCGCGAGCAGCGCGTCGTCGCCGAGACCCGGGAACGGCGCGGTGCCGCCGTCCCTGCAGAGCACCACACCGGCCCGGGCGCCCTGGACCAGGCGTGCGGCGGTGAGCAGCGAGTGCATCGGGTCGACGCCGCGGGCGAGGATCGGGGCGAGCTGCGCCAGGCGGTGCCGCACGGCCTCCGTCGGAGGCCGGGTGCCGGCGGAGAGCAGCGCGAGGAACCCGACGTGGCGCTGCCCCGGGACGAACAGTGCGACGGCGAGGGCCTCGCGATAGCCGGCGGGAACGAGGCACTGGGCCCACGTCGGCAGGTCCTCGGCGGGATGGGGGAGGTCCGACGGGCTCAGCGGTGGGCGGGCGAGATGGGTCCCGGTCACCTCGATGTCGTGTGCCATCTCGGGACCGCTGAGGTACCGGACGGTGCTCTGGTCCAGCGAGGTGCTGGTCAAGGAGGAGTAGCCGTTGCCCAGCGGGTCGGCCAGCGCCATCCAGGAGGCGTCGAAGGGGATGTGGCGGCCCAGCTCGTGCAGCAGCGCCTGGGCGCGGTCGAGGAGCCGTCCCGGAGTGGCGGCGATCTCTGCAAGGCGGAGATCCGGGGCCTCGGTCATGTCGATTCACCGGTCCAGGGTGTTCGCGGTCGGACGGAGCCGTCGAGGACGGCTGCGGCCCTGGACGAGGCTGACCGGGCTGCGACTGTGCATACCGCACCGGCTGGGAGAGCAACCCGTGTTCCCGTGATCGGGAACCTTGGTGGTGTTAGTCAGTTGCCATCGCAACTATGGTCCGCGGACGGCGCGGCTTCGGCAGTAGCATGCACCGTGGAGTTGCGCCAGCTGCGCTACTTCCTGGCGGTGGCCGAGGAAGGCCGCTTCAGCCGGGCCGCGCAGCGCCTCCACATCGCTGCGCCGTCGCTCTCGCAGCAGATCCGTGCGCTGGAGCGGGAACTCCGGGTCCCGTTGTTCGAGCGCACCCCGCAAGCGGCCCGGCTGACCTCCGCCGGCGTCGTCCTGGTCGAGCGGGCCCGGGTCGTCCTGGCAGAGGTGGACCGGGCGCTGGCGGACGTGCGTGCCGCAAGCGCCCATTCCCGCGAGCAACTGAGCCTGCGGGTGGCCACCATGGCCGACCTCGTCCTCGCCGACCCACTGCGGCACGCCGCGGTGGCGATCGACGGGGTCGAGGTGTCGGTGAGCTCCGCCCGCGGGGACGACGCCGTCGAGGCCGTCCGCCAGGGCAGGGCGGACGCGGCGATCGTCTGGAGCCGGTCCCACCCGCAGCGTGACCTCGCCGGCGTGGTGCTGGGCTCGGTCGTCTTCGGCGTCGTGCTCCCCGACGGGCACGCGATGAGCGGCGCGGTCACGGTGCCGGTGGCCGCGCTCGCCGGCGAGGTGCTGGTCATGTTCCCGCGGGAGCCGTTCGCCGGGACGTGGGACCGGGCCGTGGACCACCTGTTCCCCGCGGGGGCCGCGCACGACCAGGTCGTCATCGAACCCGACCTGCTGAACGCGCCGCAGGCGGTGTTGCGCGCGGTGGCAGCCGGCACCGGCATCGCCCTGAGCATCCTCCGGCTCGTCGATCACCTGGGGGTCGAGGGGATCACGGTGCGGCCTCTCGCTCCGGCGTTGACGTGGGCTCTGGAGGTGGTCTGGCGGGCGCCGGCCACCCCCGCCGTCCGCAGGCTCGTCGACTTCCTCGTCGAGTCGTCCCGGGACCCGCAGACGCTCATCGAGGCGACGCGTGGTCCCGGCGACGGCCGGCGGCAGTGACGGTCAGGGCCTGAGGACCACCTTCTCGCACCCGTCCTGCTTGTGCTTGAAGACGTCGTAGCCGTGCGGCGCCTCGGCCAGCGGCAGCCGGTGGGTGATCACCCGTGTGGGGTCGATCTCGCCGCGTTCGATGCGCTCGAGCAGCGGGCGCATGTACCGCTGGACGTGGCACTGCCCGGTCTTCAGGGTCAGGGAGCGGTTCATCCAGGAGCCGGCCGGGAACTTGTCGACGAAGCCGCCGTACACGCCGATGACCGAGACGATGCCTCCGCTGCGGCAGGAGGTGATCGCCTGGCGCAGGACGTGCGGCCGGTCGGTCTCGGACCGGACCGCCTGCTTGGCCCGGTCGTGGAGCTGCACGTGGGCGGCGCCGTGGGTGGCCTCCATGCCGACGGCGTCGATGCACTTGTCCGGCCCGCGGCCACCGGTCAGCTCGAGCAGGGCCGAGCGGACGTCGCTGTTCGAGTAGTCGATCGTCGCGTAGCCTGCGCGGCGGCCATCTCCAGCCGGTACGGGACGTCGTCGATGGCGATGACCTTCGCCGCGCCGAGCACCCGGGCGCTGTCCATCGCGAACTGCCCGACCGGCCCGGCGCCCCACACGGCGACGACGTCGCCGTCGGTGGTCTCGCACCTCTCGGCGCCCATGTAGCCGGTGGGCAGGATGTCGGAGAGGAGGAGCACCTGCTCGTCGGTGAGGTCGGACTCGATCTTCAGCGGGTTGACGTCGGCGAGCACCACGCGGGCGTACTCGGCCTGGCCGCCGGCGAAGCCGCCGGTGAGGTGGGAGCAGCCGTAGATGCCGGCGACCGGGTGGCCGAACATCCCCTCGGCCACACCGGCGTTGGGGTTGGTGTTCTCGCAGCAGGACCACAGCTGGTTCCGGCAGGCGGAGCAGGCGCCGCAGCCGATGGGGAAGGGACGACGACGCGGTCGCCGACCCGGAGCCGGTCGCGGTCGACCCCGGGGCCGACCTCGACCACCTCGCCCATGAACTCGTGGCCCATGACGTCGCCCTTCTGCATCGTCGGCACGTAGCCGTCGAGCAGGTGCAGGTCCGAGCCGCAGATCGCTGTCGCGGTGATCCTCACGATCGCGTCCCGGCTGTCGAGGATCTCCGGGTCGGGGACGTCCTGCACCTCGACCGTGTTCGGGCTGACCCAGCAGTCGGCCTTCACGCCAGGACCTCCTCGCGCTCCTCGTCGGTCAGCGGGCGGGCGGGGTGCTGCGGGAACTCCTCGCGGGCCCGCTTGCCCCACGGGGCGCCGTCGCTGCGGATCACCTCGCCGGTCTCCACGACCTGCTTGAACCGGCGCAGGTCGTCGTCGAGCTGCCGGGAGGGCTCCTCGCCGAAGTACTTGGCCGCGGCCCTGCCCAGCGCGCCGCCGGGCAGCTCGTAGGTCAGGGTCACGTGCACCTCGGTGCCGCGGCCGCCCGGTGCGGGGACGAGACGGACGACGCCGGAGTTGGGGACGTCGGCGCCGTCGACCGAGCGCCACCCGATGCGCTGTCCCGGGACGTCCTCGGTGGTCTCGGCGTCCCACTCGACGTCCCGGCCGAACGGTGCGCTCGCCTTCCAGTGGCTGCGGCGCGCGTCCGTGGCGCGCACCTCCTCGAGGTGCGCCATGAACGTCGGCAGCCGGTCGAGCTGCCGCCAGAAGGCGTACACCTCCTCCGGTGGCCTGGTCACGGTCGTGGTCGAGGTCAGTTCCATGGCGGTCCGGCTCTCCCCTTCGCCTGGTCCCGGTGACGGCTGCGTGGAGGTCGACGGCGGTGATGACGACGAGGTCGGCCGTGAGTGAGGACGAGGCGGCACGCCGTCGGCGTGCAGCACATCCGCGGAGCCCGGCCCGCGCCATCGGCAGAACGACCGGTTCCCGGCCGGCGCGGGATCCGGCTCAGGCCGCTCCCGTCACCCCGAGCGGGATGCGCATCCCGCGGCGCAGGGCGCGCACCGCGGCGGCCGGGAGGTCGCTGGTCCCGAGGGCGACCAGGCTCCGCCCCAGGGAGTCGGCCACCGCCTCCGCGGCCACGTGGAGTGACTGCGCGAGGGCCGGGACGCCGGTGACGCCCTCGATCACGAGGCCCAGGACCCGGAGGTCCAGGACGGTGAGGCCGTGCAGGTCGCCCGGTGGGCACAGGAGCACCGCGGCGGAGAGGTGGTCGAGGTCCGGGCGGGCGAAGTCGAGCGCGGTGACCCGGACCAGCTCCTCGCGGCCGATCCCCGGTGCCGGGACGAGGAACGAGGTGTACGCGCCGCTGACGGCCAGCTCGTCAGCGGCGACCCCGAGGATCGGCGAGCCCGGAGTCAACAGGCGGTCGTCGGGCAGACCCGGGAGCGGCAGGACGTCGCCCCCGCGGGTGAGGACGACGCCGGCGCCGGCGTTCCCGACGATCCGGGCGGTCTCGGCGATGTCCCGGGTCCGGTCCAGGTCGTCGGCGATCACCGTGGTGACGGCTGCGACGACCCTCCGGTCCGCCCGGCCCGGTCGCGACGGATCGTCGGAGAGCAGGCTGAGGAAGCCGATGTGCCGCCCGTCCGTCGTGACCAGCGGGGCCGCCAGACCCTGGCGGAAGCCGGCCGGGAGCAGGTGGTCGGCCCACGCGCGGACCTCGGACAGCGGGCCCGGGATCTCGCTGGCCAGCATCGGCGGGCGGTGCCGGTGGAGGCCGAGCCGGTCCACCTCCTCGTCGGCCTCCGGACGGCCGAAGTAGGCGACGAGCGCCTCGGCCGGACCGGTGGTGGCCAGCGGGACGTGGGTCTGCCGCTCGGGGTCGCGTAGGGCGAGCCAGCCGGTGTCGAAGGGCAGGATCCGCCTGAGCTTCTGCAGGTGCTCGGCAGCCCGTTCCTGCACGGTGGCGGACGACGCGACGCCCGCGACCTCCGACCCCCCACGCTGGAGCTGCGGTTCGCTCCCGCTCATCACGGCTCACCCTCCCTCACTCACGGGTGGACGCGCAGCCCGAGGCGTTCGGCACGGTCAACGGCACGGGTTCGCGTCGGTGCCGGCAGCCCGGCCGGGACGTGCCCCACGTGCGCCCTCTGGCGACTCGAGCGCAGGAGCGTCGGCGGCCACCGTCCTGCGGGGCACGTCTCACAGACTCCCCGTGTAGATCACCGTCTCGGCCAGCACTCGCACCTTGACGTTGCTGTTCTGGCTGTGCGTCGCGAGCATCGCGAAGGCCTGGTCGGCCGTGAGCTGGCGCTGGCACATCAGGATGCCGATCGCGATGCCGATCTGCCGGTTGGTGGTCAGCGCCTGCTGCAGGCTGGCCGCCCTGTCCTCCGCCGATCGGACCCGCGCGTGCAGCTGGTCGAGTTCGGCGAGGACGGCGAGGCGGTGCACGTGCGCGGCCGGCGCCTCCACTGACGGGTCGACGGTCATCGTGTCCTGGTCCTCCTGCTGTACGACCGGTGTGCGGATGGCCGGTGCGTCGTCGCCTGCACGCCGTGGGCCTCTCCTGCGACGGACGCCAGCGTGCGGGCGCGTTCCGGCGTCCGGTATCGGCAGAGCGACCGATCCGCGGCTCCGCGACCAGGGGTCAGCGGTCAGGGTGTGGCTCGTCGGTGTCCGGCGCCTCACGAGCGACCTGGACCTCGACAGGCCCGCCGGCCTGCCCGTCGACGGGCCGGCGGCACTGCGAGCGGTAGGCGGCGAGGACGAGGGGTCCGGCCGCGCCGCGGAACACCTCGTCCCGGCTGGCGATGCCGAGCTCCCACAGGGGTGCGCCCGCGATCGTCTCGATCACGTCGAGCCTGCGGGGCACGGCGACGGTGGCGATGCGGACCGAGCCGCGGAGCAGGCCGGTGTCCGTTCCTGCGCACTCCGGGGCCCGGTCCATCGCCCGCGTCCGTCCTGACCGGGGCGCGGGCCACCCGCCGTGGGCGCGCACTCCCCGGCGCGGTCGAACCCCCGGGTGTACGTCGACCGGGCCGGTATCGGCATGTCTGCCGATTCCGGGCGCCCCGCCGCGCCGGGTGCAATCGAGGTCCCGACCCCAGCCGGGCACGGGACCACCCTGACGAGGAGGCAGCGTGAAGGCAGTCGTGTACGACGGACCCCGCCAGGTCAGCGTCAAGGACGTACCGGACGCGCGGATCGAGCGGCCGACCGACGTCCTGGTGCGGATCACCTCGGCGAACATCTGCGGCTCGGACCTGCACATGTACGAGGGCCGCACCGACTTCGAGACCGGCCGCTGGTTCGGGCACGAGAACCTGGGCCAGGTGGTCGAGGTCGGCGACGGGGTCGACAAGGTGCGGGTGGGGGACTGGGTCGTCCTGCCGTTCAACATCGCCTGCGGGCACTGCAAGAACTGCGAGCGGCAGCTCACGAACTACTGCCTGACCGCGCAGCCGGAGCCGAAGATGGCCGGTGCCGCCTACGGCTTCGCCGACATGGGCCCCTGGGCCGGTGGGCAGGCGGAGCTGCTGCGCGTGCCCTGGGGTGACTTCAACTGCCTGCGGCTGGGTGAGGACGCCGAGCAGCGCCAGACCGACTACGTGATGCTCGCCGACATCTTCCCGACCGGCTACCACGCCACCGAGATGGCCGGGGTGAAGCCCGGCGACCAGACGGTCATCTACGGCGCCGGCCCGGTCGGGCTGATGGCCGCGCTCTCGGCCACCATCCGCGGGGCCGGCAAGGTGATGGTCGTCGACCGGCACCCCGACCGGCTCAAGCTGGCCGAGTCGATCGGCGCGATCGCCATCGACGACTCGAAGGTCGACCCGGTGCAGGCCGTTCTCGAGCAGACGATGGGGCTGGGGGCGGACAACGGCTGCGAGTGCGTCGGCTACCAGGCGCACGAGCCCGACGGCCAGGAGCAGGCCAACCTGACGATGAACCGGCTGGTCGCCTCGGTGCGCTTCACCGGGACGATCGGCACCGTCGGCGTCTACGTGCCGCAGGACCCCGGCGCCAGCGACGAGCTGGCGAAGCAGGGCAAGCTCGCCTTCGACTTCGGCATGTTCTGGTTCAAGGGCCAGCACATCGGCAGCGGCCAGGCGCCGGTCAAGAAGTACAACCGGCAGCTGCGCGACCTCATCGCCGCGGGCAAGGCCGAGCCGTCGTTCATCGTGAGCCACGAGCTGCCGCTGGACCAGGCGCCGGTGGCCTACGAGCACTTCGACGCCCGGGACGAGGGCTGGACGAAGGTCGTCCTGCACCCGGCGATGGCGGGGAGCTGACGTGGCCGGGGAGCTGAACGGACGGCGGGTCGCGATCCTGGCGGCCGACGGCGTGGAGCGAGTCGAGCTGGAGCAGCCGCGCCGGGCCCTGGACGACGCGGGCGCGCGGACCGACGTGCTGTCGATCCACGACGGCGAGATCGCGGCACGGAACAACGACCTGGAGGACGCCGGCACCTTCGGGGTCGACCGGCTGGTCGGCGCGGCGTCGGTGGACGAGTACGACGCGCTGCTGCTGCCGGGCGGCACGGTGAACCCGGACCAGCTGCGCATGCAGCCGGCGGCGGTCGCGTTCGTGCGGGACTTCGTCGAGTCGGGCAAGCCGGTGGCGAGCATCTGCCACGGGCCGTGGAACTTCGTCGAGGCCGACGTCGCGCGAGGACGGCGGCTGACGTCGTTCCCGAGCATCCGCACGGACCTGCGCAACGCCGGCGCCGAGGTGGTCGACGAGCAGGTCGTCACCGACGGCAACATCACGACGAGCCGGTCGCCGGACGACCTGCCGGCCTTCTGCGAGCGCATCGTGCAGGAGTTCGCCCGCGCGCCGCAGCCCGCCGCGGCCGGAGGTGGCGCATGAGCTCGTCCCTCGGGAACGTGGCCTCCCTCGCCGCCCGCGCCGGCGGGAGCGTCGTCCGCCAGGTGCGGTCGGCCATCGACCCCTCGGCCGCCCGTCCGGCCGACGGGGGCGCGCCGGCGTCCGGCTGGCTCGCGGTGACCCTGCTCCGCGAGCCGGCCGACATCGACACCGCGCGGCTGCCCGCACCCCTGGCTGAGTTCGGCGATCGGATCGAGGTACGGGTCCGCCCGGCCGCGGGCGAGAAGGGCGCGGAGCTGGCGGTCCGGCTGCGCGACCAGCCTTCCGGCAGCGCGCTCGGTCGGCTGACCGGCAACGACCCGCAGGCCGACCTGCGGTCGGCGCTGCGCCGGGCCAAGCAGCTCATCGAGGTGGGCGAGGTCTTGGCGGTGGACCCCGCACCGCACGGCAGGCGGACGGCGACACCCGGCGGCGCGCTCCTGGAGGCGTGGACCAAGGTGGCGCCCAAGGCAGGTGTGCGATGAAGGCGATCACCTGGCGAGGCGTCAACGAGGTGGGCGTGGAGGACGTCCCGGAGCCGACGATCCTCAACGACCACGACATCATCCTCGAGGTCGGCCTGTCGGTGACCTGCGGCTCCGACCTGCACCTGCTGGGCGGCTACATCCCCGCGATGCGCGCCGGTGACGTGCTGGGCCACGAGTTCATGGGCACGGTCGCCGAGGTCGGGCGGGGAGTGACCAAGCACCGGGTGGGCGACCGCGTGGTGGTGGTCTCCTTCATCGGCTGCGGGCAGTGCTGGTACTGCAAGCAGGGGCTGTGGTCGCTGTGCGACAACGGCAACCCGAACCCGGGGATCACCGAGGCGCTGTGGGGCCAGTCCATCGGCGGCTGCTTCGGGTACTCCCACGCGATGGGCGGCTGGGCGGGCAGCCACGCGCGCTACATCCGGGTGCCCTACGCCGACAACGGCGCCTTCGCGATCCCTGACGGCGTCTCGGACGAGCGGGCCCTGTTCGCCTCCGACGCGGCCCCCACCGGATGGACGGGGGCGGACCAGGCCGGCGTGCGGCCCGGTGACGTCGTCGCGGTGTGGGGTGCTGGGGGAGTGGGGCAGATGGCCGCGCGCAAGGCGATGCTCATGGGCGCCGAGCGGGTCGTGGTCATCGACCGGTTCGACAACCGGCTGGCGCAGGTGCGCGCGCACGTCGGGGCGGAGACGCTCGACTACGAGGAGGTCGACGTCCCCGCGGAGCTGCGGGAGATGTCCGGCGGGCGCGGTCCGGACGTCTGCATCGAGGCGGTGGGCATGGAGGCGCACAGCCCGGGCCCGCAGTACCTCTACGACCAGGTCAAGCAGCAGTTGCGGCTGCAGTCGGACCGGCCGACCGCCCTCCGGGAGGCCATCTACGCCTGCCGCAAGGGCGGGACGGTGTTCGCGCTGGGCGTGTTCGGCGGCCTGGTGGACAAGTTCCCGATGGGGGCGGTGATGAACAAGGCGCTGACCCTGCGCGGCGCCCAGCAGCACGGGCACCGCTACGTCCCGGAGATCCTCGACCTGATGAGCCGGGACGAGGTGCGGACCGAACACCTCGCCACCCACGTGATGCCGCTCGACGACGGGCCGAAGGGCTACCGGATGTTCAAGGAGAAGGAGGACGGGTGCGTCCGTGCCGTGTTCCGTCCGGGTGGCTGAGGCGACGCCGGACGGACCGCCACGGGGCCCGGCGCCGCGCCCGACGGTGGGCCGGTGCCGGGCCCCCGCCGGCCCGGTGCGGGGCGACCGGATGAGCGTCGCACCCGGCAGGACGGCGGTGCAGGCGACCCGACGTCCGACCATCCTGTCGTCGCGCCGCCTGCTGATCTGCCTCGGCGGCGGCCTCGTCGCGGGCGGACTGACCACGGTCGCCGGCGTCCCCGAGCTCGCGGTCCTCGTCGGCTGGGTCGTGGCCGCCGGCGGGCTGCTGTCCTGGGTGTGGCGGATCAGCCGGCCGCGCGACGCGGAGGGGACCAAACGGCTGGCCGAGGAGGAGGGGCAGACCCGGGTCACCGACACGGCCGTGCTGGGTGCGGCGGTGGCCGGCCTCGCCGCCGTCGTGGAGGTCCTCGTCCGGTCCGGCTCCGGGGGTGTCGTCGGGGTCGCCACCGTGGTGCTCGGCGTCCTGGTGGTGATCCTGTCGTGGGGGCTGGTCGACACGGTCTCCGCCCTCGAGTTCGCGCGCCACCACTACGCCGGTGGCGACGGCGGCATCGACTTCGGCCAGCGGGAGCCGCCTGGCCAGAGCGACTTCGCCTACGTCGCGTGCACCGGCGGGATGAGCTCCGCGATGCCCGACACGCAGGTCGAGGACACGTCGATCCGCAGGATCGCCCGGGCACGCTCTGCTGTCCTACTTGTTCGGCGCCGTGGTGATCACCGTGGCGGTGGACCTGGTGACCGACGTGGGGCAGCGGGGACAGCGCCGGGGTGACGGCCGGCGCGGTGTCCACGGTGCTGCGCCCTCGACCGGCCGGCCGCGTCGAGCGGCCCGCGTGCACTCGCCGACGCGCACCTGCCGGACCGGCCGTCGGCGGCCGTGCACCTCCCGTGGCCGTGGAGGTGGACCCCTGACCCTGCACGGACGTGCTCAGCGTGCTTGCAGTGGTGGGTGCAGGTGGTGGTGTTCGCCCTCGTGCCCCGTTGTCCGCCGCGGCACGAACCGGCAGGTCGAGCGGCTCGCAGAACGCAGGCGAACCGCCACGAACGCGATCATGACGGCATGGCAGTGTGGGTCCCAGGGGCCCGACTCCCCGCAGCTCCACCTCGATGAGCAGGCCGTTCTCCCTCGGGAGAGCGGCCTGAGTCGTCTCTCGCTGCAGTCGACGTCGCATCACGAGCACGGCGCCCATGCGACCGGAGGCCTCGCGGGCCAGGGGTGGCACGGCGGGGTCGGGTCACCCGTGGCCTCGACGGGACACCGGGATCCGCCACCTCCAGCGAGCGGTTCGCTGGTGGACGTGCACGCGGATCCGCTGCAGGTCCGCACCGGCCACCGCCTGTCACGCCCCTCCCAGCGCCGCCTCGGTCTGGTCGGGGACGAAGCGGTACGAGCCCGAGGACTGCGTTCCGGGTCGCTCCTCGCTCGGCGTCCCGGACTGCTCGCACCCGCCGGTCCTCGCGGACCGGTTCGTCCCCGGGCCGACGCCGCCGGACTGTTGACCACGCCACATGTGGGGTGTTTCACTCCGTACCGATATTTTCCGGAAGGTCTTGCGCTCCTTTCGGACTTCTCTGCGCCGGCGCGGCGCCCCTCTCCGAGGAGAACCACGACGCAATGAGCCGACGACGCCTCGCGGCCGGGACGACCGTCCTGGGCCTGCTCGCACCGCTGGGGGTCGCCCTGGCGCCCTCGGCCGCCGCTGCTCCGGCGACGGTGCACGAGACCGGCTTCGAGAACGGGACCAGCGGCTGGTATGGCCGCGGCTCCTCCGCGGCCGTGACCACCGACGTGGCCCGCACCGGTGCGCACAGCCTCTTCTCCAGCGGCCGCACCCAGGGCTGGCAGGGTCCCGGCGTCAACGCCCTGCCGTTCATGCCGGCCGGCACCTACGAGGTCGCGGCCTGGGTCCGGCTGCCCGCGGGCTCCGGCAGCGACCAGGTGACCATGAGCGTGAAGCGGGTCAGCGGCGGCGAGACCGCCTATGGGACGGTGGCCTGGCAGGTCGCGGTGAACGACACCGACTGGACCCTGGTCACGGGCGACTACACGCACGCGACCGAGAACACCGAGCTCGAGCTGTACCTCGAGAGCCCGGACCCTACGCAGGACTTCTACGTCGACGACGTCACGGTCGTCGGCGAGGCCGTGGCGCCGGGCGAGCCGGGCGCCATCCAGCCGGTCAGCAGCGACTTCGAGAGCGGCCTGCAGGGCTGGGGCCCGCGCGGTGACGCGCAGGTCGCCACCACGACGTCCGACGCGCACGGCGGCACCACCAGCCTGCTGACCACCAACCGGTTGCAGGCGTGGCAGGGCCCGACCCTCGACGTCACCGAGAGCCTGGCCGTCGGCAGGACGGTGCAGATCTCCTTCTGGGCGAAGCTGGCTGCTGGCCAGTCTGCGACGTCGGCGTCCCTGAAGGCGTCCATCCAGCGCGACCGCGCCGGGGCCGGCACCGGCTACGACAACGTGCCGGGCGCCAGCGCCGTCGTCACCTCCGACGCGTGGACGCAGATCACCGGCCGATACACCCTCGGCGCGCCGATCGACACGGCGCAGCTCTACGTCGAGGGCGACGCGAACGTCAGCTTCCTCATCGACGACGTCTCGGTCGCCGAGTTCACCGAGACGCCCGTCCAGGACGTGCCGGCCCTCCAGGACGTCCTCGGGAGCCAGGGCTTCGAGCACGTCGGCGTCGCCATCGACCAGCGGGAGACGGTGGGCCGGGCGTCACAGCTGGTGCAGCGGCACTTCAACGCCTTCACCCCCGAGAACGACGGCAAGCCCGCCGAGGTCCAGCCCACCGAGGGGAACTTCACCTTCGGCGACCTCGACGCCCTCCTCGACTACGCCGACGCCACCGGCGTGCAGGTGTACGGGCACGTGCTCGCGTGGCACTCCCAGACCCCGGACTGGTTCTTCAAGGACGGCGACCGCGACCTGACGAACAGCCCCGCGGACCAGGCCCTGCTGCGCGCCCGCATGGAGGCGCACATCAAGGCGATCGCCGACCACGTCGACGCCCGCTACCCCGACGGGAACAGCCCGATCTGGGCCTGGGACGTCGTCAACGAGGTCATCAACGACAGCGACAACGCCAACCCGCACGACATGCGCGACAGCCGCTGGTTCCAGGTCCTCGGCGAGAGGTTCGTCGACGACGCCTTCCGCTTCGCGGACAGGTACTTCCCGCAGGCGAAGCTGTTCATCAACGACTACAACACCGAGATGCCGACGAAGCGGGCGGACTACCTGTCGCTGATCGCCGCCCTGCAGGAGCGGGGCGTGCCGATCGACGGGGTGGGCCACCAGGCGCACATGGACTTCGCCCGCCCGGTGCAGTGGCTCGACGACTCGCTGACCGCCGTCGAGCAGCTCGACCCCTCCCTGCTGCAGGTCATCACCGAGCTGGACATCAGCACCTCGGCCGAGAACCACGGCGCCGACGTCAGCAGCGGCACCACTCCGCAGCACCGCCCCGGGATGACCGACCAGGACGAGGCCGAGACCGAGAACGGGTACTACTACCGCGACCTGTTCGACATGCTCCGCAGCCACTCGGACTCCATCGAGTCGGTGACCTTCTGGGGCATCAGCAACGCCCGCAGCTGGCTGCGGACGTGGCCGGCCGCCCGGCCGTGGGAGGCGCCGCTGCCCTTCGACGACGACCTGCAGGTGACCCCGGCGTACTGGGGGATCGTCGACCCGGCGCAGCTCGCGGAGCGCCCGGCCGACCAGTTGGCCCCGCGCGTCGCCGGTCACGACCCGGTCCACGCGACCTCCCCGGGTGCCGCCGGCACGAAGGTCTCGTACACGGTCACCGCCGGTGACACCCGGGACGGCGCGGTGACGGCGACGTGCACGCCGCCCTCGGGGTCCCGGTTCCCGATCGGCACCACGGAGGTCACCTGCACGGCGACCGACACGGCCGGGAACACGTCCAACCCGACGACCTTCGACGTGGTGGTCACCCGACGCGCACCAGGACCACGCGCCTGAACCAGCTGCACCGCACGACCGGCCCCCGACCACACCCGTGGCCGGGGGCCGGTCCGCGTGTGCGGCTCGCTCCAGCGGCGGTCTCCCCAGCCCCCGACCCTGCACCGTGGGAGTCGGGGATCCGAGTCCCCTCGGCTCCACCCGGTCGGTGAGGGCCCGATCTGCAGAACCGCAGGTCGGGCCCTCGTCGTCGTACGGGGTCGGCGCGGCCGCACGGCAGCCCGGGTCTCCTCCCTAGAGTTGCTCCATGGCGATGCCGCCGGTCTCGGGCCTGGACGTCGGCGTCCTGCTCGACCGGGTCGAGGGGACGGCGCCGATCGAGGCCCTGCAGGCTGCGGCGGAGGCGCTCGCGGAGATGCTCGGGGCGCGGGACCTGACGTTCCTGATCGCCGACTTCAGCGGCCACGCCGTCGTGCGGCTCACCACGGGGATCGCCGGCGCCGAGGGCGGGCGCTCGCAGGCGGGCGCGCACGCGGAGACGCTGCCGCTGTCCGGCACCGTGTACGAGCGCGTGCTGTGGACCCAGGAGGTCGACGTGCGGCCGCTCGACGACGGGGCCCGGCTGGTCGCCCCGGTCAGCGACCGCGGAGACGCGATCGGGCTGCTGGAGATGGTCCTGCCGGCGCACCCGGACCCGGCGGTGGTCACCGACGTCGCCGCTGCCGCGCACACCCTGGCCTACGTCGTCATCGCCGCCCGCCGGTACACCGACGTGTTCGAGTGGGGCCAGCGCACGACGCCGTTCTCCCTGGCCGCGGAGATCCAGCGCCGGCTGCTCCCGGCGTCCTACACCTGCGAGGCGGGGCAGTTCACCCTCGCCGGCTGGCTGGAGCCGGCCGCCTCGGTGGGCGGGGACACCTTCGACTACACGCTCAACCAGGACTCGCTGCACGTGTCGATCACCGACGCCGTCGGGCACGAGGTCGACGCCGCCCTGCTGGCCACGCTGCTCGTCGGGGCCCTGCGCAACGCCCGCCGGAAGGGCCTGGACCTCGCCGGGCAGGCCCGCTACGCCAACGACGCCCTCGCTGACGGCGCCGCGGACGGGCACTTCGTCACCGGGCAGCTCCTGCGCGTGGACCTCTCGTCCGGCGCGGCCATGGTCGTGAACGCCGGTCACCCGCTGCCGCTGCGGCTGCGGGACCGCAGGGTGCGGGAGATCGGCCTGGCCGTCGAGCCGCCGTTCGGTGTCGTGCCCCGCGCGTCGTTCCGGCCCCAGGAGTTCCGGCTGACCCCGGGGGACCGGGTCGTCCTCCTCACCGACGGCATGCAGGAGCGCAACGCCGCGGTCCTCGACGTCGCGGCGGCCCTCCGCGACACCGCGGACCTCCACCCCCGGCAGGTGGTCCAGGAGCTGGGGGCCGCGGTCCTGCGCGCGACCGGCGGCGACCTCCGCGACGACGCGACCGTGGTCTGCCTGGACTGGTACGGGGGTCCGCCGCGCCGCCGGGACAGCGCACACGGTGCCGACGCCGGCCGAGCCTCGTCCGCGCGCTCGTCCCGCCGCCCGGGCGCCTGACCGCGGGCGCGGACCCCCCGGGGGATCAGGGACGTCGGTCCGCCTCGCGCTCGGCGGCGCGGTCGCGCTCGCGCGACGCGAACTCGCGGGCGTCGCGGGCCTCGCGGCGGAGGCGTTCGCCGTCCTCCGGGCGGGTCGCGGCGAGCTGGTCGAGGGTCTCGGCGAGCCGCGTCTCGGTGTCGACGATGTGGCGGGAGGTCCGGGCGAGGGCGTCGGCCAGCTCCTCCTGCCGGAGCATCAGGTCCGCGGCCCGGCGCCGTCCGGCCTCGGCCCGCCGGGCGAGGTGCCGCACCCGGTCGGCCTCGCCGGCGGGCGGTGCTCCGCTGTCCTCCCGGGACGCCATGCCCGACAGAGTGACGCACCGGTGGGCGCCGCGGCAGCCTCCGCTGCGTCCCGGGACGACGGCGGGGACGGGGCCGCCCACCCCGACGGGGGACGGCGCGGCGCGGCTGCTTGCGCCGGTCGGCAGACTGCCGGGGTGATCGAGAGCGCCGACTCCGCCGGGACGACCGCACGCATCCCCTCCCTCCCGGCCCTCCGGACCGCTCCGGTCCCCGCCCCGTCCGACGACACGCTGCTCGTCCCGGGGGAGACCTGCTGGCGGATCGAGCGCGCCGACCGGCACGCCGTGTTCGTCGACGCCGCCGACTACTTCGCCACCCTCAAGCGCGCGGTGCTGCGCGCCGAGCGGCGGGTGCTGTTCATCGGCTGGGACTTCGACCCGCGCATCCGGATGGACCCGCGCACGCCCGGCCGCGCCCGCGACGACCGCCTGGGCCGCGTGCTCGAGCACGCCGTGCGCGCCAACCCGCGGCTGGAGATCGGCGTCCTGCAGTGGGACCTCGGCATGGTGGTGGCGCTGACCCGCCGCATGGCCCCGATCGTGCTGCTCGACCGGCGCACGCCCGACCGGCTGCGGTTCACCGTCGACACGCACCACCCGCTCGGCGGCGCGCACCACCAGAAGATCGTCGTCATCGACGACTGCCTGGCCTTCGCCGGCGGCATCGACGTCACCGCCGACCGCTGGGACACCTCCGAGCACCGCGACCGCCACCCGCTGCGGCACCGGCCGCACACGACCCGGCTGCGCGGCCCCTGGCACGACGTCACCAGCCTGGTGTCCGGCCCGGCCGCCCGCGCGATCGGCGACCTCGCCCGCGAGCGCTGGGAGAGCGGCACCGGGGAGCACCTGGAGCCGGTGACCGACGTCGAGGCCTGCTGGCCCGAGGAGGTCGAGACCTTCCTCTCCGACGTCGACGTCGCGGTCTCGCGCACCCGCCCCGAGTACGGCGGCGCCGAGCTGGTGCACGAGATCGAGCTGCTGTGGCTGGCCGTGGTCGCGGCCGCCCGGCGCACCGTCTACGTCGAGACGCAGTACTTCGCCAACCGCCGGGTCGCCGAGGCGATCGCCGAGCGGCTGCAGGAGCCCGACGGGCCGGAGTTCGTCGTCGTCCTGCCGCGGTCGGCCGACGGCTGGCTGGAGAGCAAGGCCATGGACACCGCCCGGGTGAAGCTGTTCGACCTGGTCTCCCGCGCCGACCGGTACGATCGGTTCCGCCTGCTCGTGCCGGTCACCGAGGAGCGCCGGCCGATCTACGTGCACGCCAAGGTGACCTGCCTCGACGACCGGCTGCTGCGGATCGGCTCGGCCAACCTCAACAACCGCTCGATGGGCCTGGACACCGAGTGCGACCTGTCGATCGAGGCCCGCACCGGCGACCCGCGCCACGACGAGCTGGCCGCCGCGGTCCTGGGCACGCGCCACCGCCTGCTCGGCGAGCACCTCGGGGTCACGCCGGAGGAGGTCGCGGCCGCGGTGGAGGAGCACGGCGGGTCGCTGGTCCGCGCCGTCGACGCGCTCGTGCGGCCGACCGGGCGCTCGCTGGTGGCCTTCGAGGCGCCGGAGCTCGACCCGGTGGAGCGGCTGCTCGCCGAGACCGAGCTGCTCGACGCCGAGCACACGCCCAACCGCTGGCGCCGGGTGCGGCGGGCCTTCGCCGGCCGCCGGCGCCGCCAGCGGGGCTGACCGGGAACCGGGGGGGGGGGGGGGGGGGGGGGGGGGGGGGGGGTGGGGGGGGGGGGGGGGGGGGGGGGGGGGGGGGGGCCCTTCCTCAGCGAGCTCCAAGCCCTCTGGTAGGAC
>NZ_JBJGZH010000050.1:0-16525 GCF_054050415.1 Geodermatophilus sp. SYSU D01180
TCCGCCTCCCGCGCGCGGGAGGCGGACTACAGGGCCGCCTGCAGGCGCTCGGACACCCTCCGGTGGACGGCGAGCTGCTCGTCGAGACCGGGGTGCACCGGCACGCCGTCCTCCACCACGAACCGCCCGCCGACGACGGTGTGCCGCGCGGCGACCGGCCCGCAGCGCAGCCACGCCTCCACCGGGTCGCTCAGCGCCCCCGCGAACGCCGGCCCGGTGAGCGGCCAGACGGCGAGGTCGCCGCACGCGCCCACCGACAGCTCGCCGATCTCCCCGGTGCGCCCGAGGCAGCCCGCGCCGCCGCGGGTGGCGATCTCCAGCGCGTCCCGGGCGCTGAAGGAGCCGGCGCCGTGCCGCAGCTTGCCCTGCAGCATCGCCGTGCGGGCCTCCAGCCACAGCGACGCCGCGTCCGCCGACGCCGACCCGTCCACGCCCAGCCCCACCGGCGCCCCGGCCGCCCGCAGCTCGGCCACCGGGGACAGCCCGCTGCCCAGGACCATGTTCGACGACGGGCAGTGCGCCGCCCCGACCCGCGCGGCGCCGAGCCGGGTCACCTCCTCGGCCGAGGGCCACACCACGTGGGCCAGCCACACCCGGTCGGTCATCCAGCCGACGTCGGCCAGGTAGTCGACCGGGCGGCGGCCGAAGCGCGCCAGGCAGAACGCGTCCTCGTCCTGTGTCTCGGCGAGGTGGGTGTGCAGCCGGACGTCGAGCCGCTCGGCCAGCTCCGCCGTGCGGGTCATCAGCTCGGTCGACACGCTGAACGGCGAGCACGGCGCCAGCGCGATGCGGGTGAGCGCGTGCGGGGAGCGGTCGTGGTGGGCGTCGACGAGCCGCTGCGACTCGGCGAGGATCTCGTCGTCGTCCTGGACGACGGAGTCCGGCGGCAGCCCGCCGTCCTTCACCGACAGCGACATCGACCCCCGGGTGACGTGCGACCGCATCCCCAGGTCCCGCGCCGCGCGCACCTCGGCGCCGATCAGGTCCCCGCCGCCGCGCGGGTGCACGTAGAGGTGGTCGGTCGAGGTGGTGCAGCCGGCCAGCGCGAGCTCGGTCAGCCCGACGTAGGCCGACACGTACGCCGCCTCCTCGTCCAGCCGCGCCCACAGCGGGTAGAGGGTCACCAGCCACTCGAACAGGCCGCCGGTCAGCGCGGGCGCGAAGGACCGGGTGAGGTTCTGGTACAGGTGGTGGTGGGTGTTGACCAGCCCGGGCGTCACCAGGCAGCCGCGGGCGTCGACCGTGCGGGCCGCCGCCGGCCGCGGGTCCCCGGGCCCGCCGACGCCGCTCACCACCCCGGCGGTCACGGCCACCCAGCCGCCGGCGATCTCCCGCCGCCCGTCGTCGACGGTGGCGAGCAGGTCGGCATCGCGGACGAGGAGGTCGGCGGTCGTCTTCACCCGCGGCATCCTGCCGATCCCGTGTGAACACGGCGAGTCGCCACGTGCCGTCGCGCAACCCGGCCGGAACGAACCGGGGCTACCGTGGCCGTCCCCCGGGACACCGACGAGGAGTGGCGATGGAGTTCCTGCAGCCCACGACGTGGGCGGAGGCGCTGGAGGCGAAGGCCGCCCACCGCGACGCCGTGCCCATCGCCGGGGGCACCGACGTCATGGTCGCGATCAACTTCGGCCGGCTCCGCCCGGCGCTGCTGCTCGACCTCACCCGGGTCGCCGAGCTGCAGGCGTGGGAGCCCGACGACGGCGCGGTGCGGCTGGGCGCCGGCGTCCCCTACGCCCGGGTCATCACCGAGCTCGGCGACCGGCTGCCCGGTCTGGCGATGGCCGCCCGCACCATCGGCTCGCCGCAGATCCGCAACCGCGGCACCGTCGGCGGCAACCTGGCCACCGCCTCCCCGGCCGGCGACGCGCACCCCGCCCTGCTGGCCGCCGGCGCCGAGGTCGAGGTGGCGAGCGTCCGCGGCACCCGCCGGATCCCGGTCGCGGAGTTCTACACCGGCGTGAAGCGCTCCGCGCTGGCCGACGACGAGCTGATCGCCGCCGTCCGGATCACCCCGCCCACCGGCCCGCAGCAGTACAGCAAGATCGGCACCCGCAACGCGATGGTCATCGCCGTCGCCGCGTTCGGGCTGGCGCTGCACCCCGACCGCCGCGCCGTCGGCACCGGCATCGGGTCGGCCGCGCCCACGCCGCGCCGCGCCCCCGCCGCCGAGGAGTTCCTCGCCGGGGAGCTCGACGGCCTGTGGGAGTCCCGCGCCGGGCTCCCCGCCGCCACCGCCGCCCGCTTCGGTGAGCTGGTGGCCTCCGCGGCGGCGCCCATCGACGACGTCCGCGGCACCGCCCGCTACCGCGTCCACGCGCTCTCGGTCATGGCCCGGCGCACGCTGACCTGGGCCTGGGCCGACTACCGGAAGGGAGACCCGACGTGCGCCTGAGCTGCACCGTCAACGGCACGCCGCAGCAGGTGGACGACGTCTGGGAGGGCGAGAGCCTGCTGTACGTCCTGCGCGAGCGGATGGGCCTGCCCGGCTCGAAGAACGCCTGCGAGCAGGGCGAGTGCGGCTCGTGCACGGTCTACCTCGACGGGCTGCCGGTGTGCGCCTGCCTGGTCGCCGCCGGGCAGGCGCAGGGCCGTGAGGTCGGCACCGTCGAGGGGCTGGCGGGCGGGGACGGGCTGCACCCGGTCCAGGAGGCGTTCCTCGAGGCCGGCGCCGTGCAGTGCGGCTTCTGCACGCCCGGGCTGCTGGTGGCCACCGACGACCTGGTCCGCCGCGCGCGGGACGAGGGCCGCACGCCCGCCGACGCCGAGATCCGCGAGGCGCTGGCCGGGAACCTCTGCCGCTGCACCGGCTACGAGAAGATCCTGGACGCCGTCCGGCTCGCGGCCGACCGCATGGCAGGTGACGCGCGATGAGCACCCCCACCCGCGCCCCGAGCGGCGCCCCCTCGCACCTGACCGGCCCCGGCAGCGGCGGGGGCGGGGTCGGCACCGACGCGCAGCGCCCCGACGGCGTCCTCAAGGTCCGCGGCGAGTTCGCCTACGCCAGCGACCTGTGGACCGACGACATGCTGTGGGGCGTCACTCTGCGCAGCCCGCACCCCTACGCGCGCATCCGCGCGATCGACGTCGGCCCGGCGCTGGCCGTCCCCGGCGTGCACGCCGTCCTCACCTCCGACGACGTGCCCGGCGAGAAGGTCTACGGCCTCGAGCTCGCCGACCAGCCGGTGCTCGCCCTCGACGTCGTCCGCTACCAGGGCGAGCCGGTGGCGCTGGTCGCCGCCGACCACCCCGACACCGCCCGCCGGGCCGCGGCGCGGATCGTCGTCGACTACGACGTCTGGGAGCCGGTCACCGACGCGCGGCGGGCGCTGGGCCACCCCACCTGGAACCAGGTGCACGACGCGCCGGCCGAGGTCACCGAGCTCAGCCGGGAGAGCGCGCACCTGCACCCGCACGGCAACCTGGTGCGCCACCTCAAGGTCCGCAAGGGCGACCCCGCGCCCACCGCCGACGTCGTGGTGGTCGGCGAGTACGAGGTCGGCATGCAGGACCAGGCCTTCCTCGGCCCGGAGTCGGGGCTGGCGGTGCCCGGGGAGGACGGCGGCGTCGACCTGTACGTGGCCACCCAGTGGCTGCACGTGGACCAGCGGCAGATCTGCTCGGCGCTGGGCATGCCGCCCGAGAAGGTGCGGCTCACGCTCGCCGGGGTGGGCGGCGCGTTCGGCGGGCGCGAGGACCTGTCCATGCACGTGCACGCCTGCCTGCTCGCGCTGCACACCGGCCGGCCGGTGAAGATGTCCTACAACCGCGAGGAGTCCTTCTTCGGGCACGTGCACCGCCACCCGGCGACCATGCGCTACGAGCACGGCGCCACCCGCGACGGCGACCTGGTCTACGTGCGGGCGGAGATCTACTTCGACGGCGGCGCCTACGCCTCCAGCACGCCGGCGGTCGTGGGCAACGGCGGCACGATGGGCATCGGCCCCTACGTCGTCCCGAACGTGCACGTCGACTGCTACGGCGCCTACACCAACAACCCGCCGTGCGGCGCCATGCGCGGGTTCGGGTCGGTGCAGACCGCGTTCGCCTACGAGGCGCAGATGGACGCCCTCGCCGCCGAGCTCGGCATGGACCCGGTCGAGCTGCGCTGCCGCAACGCGATGGAGCAGGGCTCGGAGACGCCCACCGGCCAGGTCGTCGACAGCCCCGCGCCGGTCGCCGAGCTGCTGCGCCGGCTGGAGGCGATGCCGCTGCCGCCGGCCCCCGCCACCGGCGACGACGTCGACCTGCGGCACATGCCCGGCGGCGTCTCCAACACCACCCACGGCGAGGGCGTGCGCCGCGGCGTCGGGTACGCCGTCGCCTACAAGAACGTGGCCTTCTCCGAGGGCTTCGACGACTACTCCACCGCGCGGGTGCGGCTGGAGGTGGTCGGCGGCGAGGCGGTCGCGACCGTGCACACCGCGGCGGCCGAGGTCGGCCAGGGCCTGGTCACCGTCGAGCAGCAGATCGCCCGCACCGAGCTGGGCGTGGACGCCGTCGTCCTGCACCCCAAGGACACCGGCGTCGGGTCGGCGGGCTCGAGCTCGGCGTCCCGGCAGACCTACGTCACCGGCGGCGCGGTGAAGGCCGCCTGCGAGGCGGTCCGCGGCCGGGTGCTGGAGCTCGCGCGGTCCGCCGTCGGCCGGCCGGTGGCCGACCTGCGGCTGGACGGCGGGAAGGTCGTGTCCGACCTCGAGGGCGTGGCGCTCCCGCTGGCCGACGTGCTCGGCGACGCGGCGGTCGAGGAGACCGTCGAGTGGCGGCACCGGCCCACCGAGGCGATCGACCCGGAGACCGGCCAGGGCTTCGCGCACGTGCAGTACGCCTTCTCCGCGCACCGGGCCGTGGTCGACGTCGACACCGAGCTCGGGCTGGTCAAGGTCGTGGAGATGGCCTGCACGCAGGACGTCGGCAAGGCGATCAACCCGCAGGCCGTCGTCGGGCAGATCCAGGGCGGCACCGCGCAGGGGCTGGGCCTGGCGGTGATGGAGGAGATCCTGGTCCGCGACGGCCGGGTGCAGAACCCGTCGTTCACCGACTACCTCATCCCGACCGTGCTGGACATGCCGCCGATGCGCATCGAGGTGCTGGAGTACGCCGACCCGCACGCGCCCTACGGCCTGCGCGGCGTCGGCGAGGCGCCCAACATCTCCTCCGGGCCCGCGGTGCTCGCCGCGATCCGCCAGGCGACCGGCCTGCCCCTGACCCGTGTGCCCGTCCGCCCGGAGCACGTCACCGGGACGTGACCCCGCGGGGCCAGCTCTGCCGCCCTACGCAGTGACCCCCGCCAGGCGGTCCATCGCGGCGAGCACGCGGTCCTGCAGGGCCGGGTCCTCCAGCGCGCGGGGCGTCCGCGCCGGGCGGCGGCCGGCGGTGTAGCCGCCGGGCCAGTCGCCGGCCGCGGCGTGCGCCACCCGCGCGCCGCCGTCCTCGACGTCCCCGGGCGCGCCCGGGGAGGCGAGCTTGGTGCGCACCCAGCCCGGGTCGACCGCGCCGACCCGCAGGTGCGGCAGGCGGCGGGCCCAGCCGAGGGCCAGGACGACGTCGAGCGCCTTGGAGTCGGCGTAGGCGCGCCCCGGCTCGCGCGCGCTGCCGAGGCCGCCGGGGTCGACGCGGCCGGAGCCGACCATGCCGCTGCCGAGGAAGACCAGCCGCCCGCGCACCCGCTCCCGCACCAGGGCGGTGAGCAGGTGCGGGGCGAGCGCGTTGACGGCGAACGCGAGCTCGTGGCCCTGCACGCTGACCGGCGCCCCGTCCGGCGGCCAGACGCCGGCGTTGTGCACGAGCACGTCCACCTCCCCGAGCTGCCCGGCCAGCGCGCGGACCCGGTCGAGGTCGGCCAGGTCGCCGGTGACCAGCCGGACGTCGCCGAGCCGGCCGAGCTCCTCGGCGACCGGCGCGCCCCGGGCCTCGCTGCGGGCGTGCAGGACGACGGTGTGCCCGTCGCCCAGCAGCCGCCGCGCGGCCGACCGGCCGATGCCGTCGGTGGACCCGGTGATCGCGATCGTCGCCACGGACCGCCCCTACCCGCCGGTTGCGGCAGAGATGGCCATTTCCGCCGCTCAGCCTGGGGTGGTCTCCTGCCAGCGGCGGGACAGGGCGGCACGGCCGGCGTCGGTCGGGCGGCCCCACAGCCGCAGGCGGGCCATGCCGCCGTCGGGGAGGACGTCCATCCGCACCGCGGTCACCGCGCCGTCGCCGGGGAGCACGAACCGGTGCCGGGTGTCGGGCTGCAGGGGCGTGCGGGGCAGCAGCTCGACCTCGGCGCCGTCCGCCGTCCGGCCGGTCAGGGACGCCGCACCCGGCGCGTTGCCGAGGAACCACGAGGTGTCGAGCTCGGCGAGGGTCACCGTGCCCTCGCAGGCCAGCGCCACCTCGACCCAGTCGTTGCCGTCGTCGCGGCGGCGGGCGTTCTCCCAGCCCTCGCCCATCGAGCGCGCCTCACCGCGGCCGATGAGCTGGTGCGGGCTGCCGTAGAAGGCGTTGCTCACCCCGGTGATCCGCCCGCCGTTCTCCAGCCCCGCGAGGTCGCACGGGCCGGCGTCGAGCAGCCGCGGGTCGGGCACGACTTCGCCGTGCACCCGCAGCCGCGCCACGCCGCCGTCGGGGTGGATGGACAGCCGCACGTGCGTCACCCGCGGCCCCGGGTCGACGGCGAAGCGGTTCGCCGTGCCCCCGGCCAGGTCCGCCAGGGGCAGCAGCGGGAACCAGTCGGCGCCGGCCAGCGCGGATGGCGACGGGTACCCCTCGACGGACGCGCCCTCCAGCGCGGCCCGCGGCGGGTAGTTGCCGAGGAAGAACGCGGTGTCGACGACGACGGCGTGCACCACGCCCGGCATGCCGAGCCGCACGACCGCCCAGTCGTGCCCGGGCTCCCGGCGCCGCCGGGTCTCCCAGCCGTCGTACTCCTTGCCGCGGGCGCCGAAGTCGTCGCGCGCCCGCGCCGGCCCGGGCAGGACGAGGTTCTCCTTGCCGGCGAAGAACTCGTCGTTGGCGGCCACCACGGCGCCGCCCTGCGTGCGGACGGCCAGGTCGGGCAGGTCGAACGGGTCGCTCATCGCTCTCCTCGTCGGCGGCGGTCGCGGGTCACTCTGGCACGGCCGGGGTAGAGGGCCGGGGTCCGCGAGAGATCCGAGGAGGACCCGTGTCCGAACCCACCGACGACCTGCGCGAGCGCGCCCGCGAGCACGTCGAGCAGATGCCCGCCGAGACCGCGCTGGGCAACGCCGACCCCGCCGGCGGCTCCACCGACGACCCGCAGATCATGGACGACGCCGCCCGCGAGGAGGGAGAACAACAGTAGAAGGACCCGCCTGCCCCCCACCGCTCGCAGGCTCGCGGCGGGACCCTGCAGGCGGGCCGTTCCAGCCCGTCACTGGTCCCCTCGGCCGAGCAGCCGGCCGAGGGGGCTGCCGTCGGCCTCCCGCCCGCGCAGCCAGGTCCGCCGGACGACGCCGGTGAGCTCCCGCCCCGCGTACGGCGTCACGGGGTTGCGGTGCTCGAGCCGGCCCACGGTGAACCGCTCGTCCGGCGTGAAGGCCACCAGGTCGGCGTCCCTGCCGACGGCGATCGCGCCCTTGCCCGGCAGCCCGGCCAGCCGCGCCGGCGCCGCCGACATCCAGCCCACCACCTCGGCCAGCGGCACCCCGCGGGCCCGCGCGCCGGTCCACACCGCCGGCAGCGCCACCTGCAGCCCCGCGATGCCGCCCCACGCCAGCCCGAAGTCGCCGACGTCGAGCCGCTTGAGCTCGGGCGTGCACGGTGAGTGATCGCTGACCACCAGGTCGACGTCCCCCGCCCGCAGCGCGCCCCACAGCGCCTCCCGGTGCGCCGCCTCGCGGATCGGCGGGCAGCACTTGTACGCGGTGTCGCCGTCGGGCACGTCCTCGGCGGCGAAGGTCAGGTAGTGCGGGCAGGTCTCCACGGTGATCCGCACGCCGGACGCCCGGGCGGCGCGCAGCAGCGGCAGCGCGTCGCCGTCGGCCAGGTGGACGACGTGGCTGCGCGCGCCGGTGTCCCGGGTGGCCGCGACCAGCCGGCCGATCGCCGTCTCCTCCGCCGCGGGCGGGCGGGAGGCGAGATAGGCCGCGTAGCTGACGCCGGCGGGCTCCGGCGCGGCGTCGATCACCGTCGCGTCCTCGGCGTGGGCGATCAGCAGCCCGTCGAACGACGCCAGCGCGGCCAGCGCGGCGCGCAGCCCGGCGTCGTCCAGCGGCGGGAACTCCGGCACCCCGGAGTCGAGCAGGAAGCACTTGAACCCGACGACGCCGGCCTCGTGCATCGGCCGCAGCTCGCCGGCGTTGCCGGGCACCGCGCCGCCCCAGAACGCCACGTCGACGGCGACCTGCCCGGCGGCGACCTCGCGCTTGACCCGCAGCGCCTCGAGTGTGGTGGTGGCCGGCACCGAGTTCAGCGGCATGTCCACGATCGTGGTGACGCCGCCGGCGGCCGCGGCCCGGGTGGCGCTGGCGAAGCCCTCCCACTCGGTGCGGCCCGGGTCGTTGACGTGCACGTGGCTGTCGACCAGTCCGGGCAGCAGCACCTCGTCGTCGGCGAGGGTGACCGCACCGGCCGGGGCGTCGTCGAAGCCGGTCACCGCGGTGACCACGCCGCCCTCGGTGTGCACGGCGGCGGCGCGCTCGCCGTCGGGCAGCACCACCCGCCGCGCCCGGACGACGAGGGTCACGCCACCGCCTCCACCGCGCGCACCACGGAGTGCAGCTCGGTTCCCCACGCGGTGGCCACCCACCCGTTCTCCAGCGGCAGGCGGACGGCGTCCTCGGCGGTCAGCACCTCGGCAGCCTGCCCGACGTGCACGGTGGACGCCCAGGCGCGCGGCGCGACCGGCGGCAGCCAGGCCGGCGCGCCGGGCCCGAGCCCGACGGTCGTGTGCAGCAGCGGCCGCCCGTCGACGACCACCCGGGTGGTGCCGGTCCAGCGGCCGGGCTCCTCGCCGGTGCGGCCGAGCAGCACCTGCTCGGTGGCGGTGAGGACGGCGCCGGGCGCGAGCGCGGCGGTGAGCGACGCCCGGTGGTGCGCGCGGGCGGCGACCACCGTGGGCTCCGGTCGCAGGTCGAGCTCCCCGGCGACCTCGGCGACGACGCGCTGCTCCGACGGGCGGTCGCCGTCCCGGGCCGGTAGCGCCACCGCGGCGGCCACCGAGCGCACCGCCAGCGCGGCGCCCTCCTCGACCACCAGCCGGACCTCGGCGTCGTCGCCGCCCAGCGGGCCGAACGCCGTCGCCACGAGGTGCACGGCGGACGGACCGGTCCGGCGCACTGCCAGCTGCCCGCAGCTGCGGACCACCGGCAGCACGGTGCGCCCGCCGGGCCCCCGCCGCGCGACGACCTCGACCCGCGTCCTCACGCCTGCTGCAGTTGCCGCGCCCGCACCTGCGCGCGCACCCACTCGGCCACCTCGGTGGCGGCCGGGTCCTCGCGCAGCGAGATGAGCAGCGTCGGCTTGTCCCCGCGCACCACCGCGGAGTCCCGCCGCATGACGTCGAGGTCGGCGCCCACCAGCGGCGCGAGGTCGGTCTTGTTCACCACCAGCAGGTCGCTCGCGGTGACCCCGGGCCCGCCCTTGCGCGGCACCTTGTCCCCACCGGCGACGTCGACCACGAACACCTGCACGTCGACCAGCCCGTAGCTGAAGCTCGCCGTCAGGTTGTCCCCGCCGGACTCCACGAGCACCAGCTCCAGTCCCGGGTGGCGGGCCTCGAGCAGCTCGACGGCGTCGAGGTTGGCGGTGATGTCGTCGCGGATGGCGGTGTGCGGGCAGCAGCCGGTCTGCACCGCCTCGATCCGGTCGTCGGGGAGGACGGCGTTGCGGCGCAGGAAGTCGGCGTCCTCGGTCGTGTAGATGTCGTTGGTGACGACGGCGAGGTCGTACTCCGCGCCGAGCGTGCGGCACAGCGCGGCGGCCAGCGCGGTCTTCCCGGAGCCGACCGGGCCGCCGAGCCCGACGCGCAGCGGCCCGCCGTGCCGGTGCCCGTGCTCGTAGGGGTCCACGTAGTCGTCCAGGTTGTGGTCAGGAGGCAAAGAAGCGGTCCTTCCGTGCGGCGTGCACCTCGGCCAGCAGGTCGAGGAGCGGGTCGGTGTCGGCGGGCAGGTGGCAGGAATGGCCATTCCTGCCGCTCTCCGCGGTGGTGGTGGCGACGGCGTCGATCTCCGGCGCGAGCCGCGCGGTGACGGCGGCGACGGTGAGCGGGTCCATGGCGAGCAGCCGCTGGGCCGCCGTCGCCGGGCCGCTGACCGACAGGTAGGCGGCGGCCGCGGCGGCGTCCCGGGCGGTGAGCCCGCCGGCAGCCGCGGCGACCCCGAGCGCGACCGGGTGGTGCGGCGCGGCGGGCAGCGCGTCCCACAGCGGTGAGGGCCAGGCGCGACGGCCCACCCGCACCAGCCCGCGCCCCTGCTGCCGGGACGCGGCCCGCAGCGCCGGCGACGGCGTCCGCGCGTCGGCCTCCGCGTCCAGCGCCGCGAGGTCTCCCCCACGGCACGCCGCTGCGGCGAGCCCGGCCGCCACCGCACCGGAGGTCGCGAGCCGGCGGAGCAGGAAGGCCGCCAGCGACGCCGGATCGCGCACCAGCCCGGCCGCGACCGCCTGCTCCACCCCGCCGGAGTGCGTGTGCCCGCCGGCCGGCAGCCGCGAGTCGGCCAGCGTGAGCAGAGCCGCCGTCATCAGAAGAGGAAGTACCGCTGCGCCATCGGCAGCTCACGCACCGGCTCGGGCTCCCACACCTCGCCGTCGACCGTGACCGTGAAGGTGTCCGGGTCGACCCGGATCTCCGGCAGCGCGGTGTTCTCCGGCATGTCCGCCTTCGTCAGCCGGGTGGTGTCGGTGACCGCGGCCAGCCGCCGGTCGACGGCGAGCCGGTCACCGAGGCCCGCCTCGAGCGCGGCGGGTGCGACGAAGTGCAGCGACGTCTGCGCGGGGACGCGGCCGTAGGCACCGAACATGGGCCGCGGGAGCTGCGGCTGCGGGGTCGGGATGGAGGCGTTGGCGTCGCCCATCTGCGCCCAGGCGATGACCCCGCCCTTGAGCACCGCGTGCGGGCGGACGCCGAAGAAGCGCGGGTCCCACAGCACCAGGTCGGCGAGCTTGCCGGGCTCCACCGAGCCCACCTCGCCGTCGATCCCGTGCGCCACCGCGGGGCAGATCGTGTACTTGGCGACGTACCGGCGGGCCCGCAGGTTGTCCGCGGCGCCGTCGCCGGCCAGCGACCCGCGCTTGCGCTTCATCACGTGCGCCGTCTGCCAGGTGCGCAGGACCACCTCGCCCACCCGGCCCATCGCCTGCGCGTCCGAGCCGATCATCGAGATGGCGCCGAGGTCGTGCAGCAGGTCCTCGGCGGCGATCGTCGTCGGCCGGATCCGGCTCTCGGCGAAGGCGAGGTCCTCCGGCACGGAGGAGTCCAGGTGGTGGCAGACCATGAGCATGTCGAGGTGCTCGTCGAGGGTGTTCACCGTGTGCGGCCGGGTCGGGTTGGTGCTCGACGGCAGCACGTTCGGGTGCCCGGCCACGGTGATGATGTCCGGCGCGTGACCGCCCCCGGCACCCTCGGTGTGGTACGCGTGGATGCTCCGCCCGGCGATCGCGGCGAGGGTGTCCTCGACGAACCCCGCCTCGTTGAGCGTGTCCGAGTGCAGCGCCACCGGGACGCCGTGCCGGCCGGCGACGGTCAGGCAGGCGTCGATCGCGGCGGGCGTCGAGCCCCAGTCCTCGTGCAGCTTGAAGCCGCTCGCCCCGCCGCGGAGCTGCTCCTCCATCGACTCCTGCGAGACGGTGTTGCCCTTGCCCAGCAGCGCGACGTTGACCGGCCACGGGTCCATCGCCTCGAGCATGCGGGCGAGGTACCAGTCGCCCGGGGTGATCGTGGTGGCCTTCGAGCCCTCCGCCGGGCCGGTGCCGCCACCGATGAGCGTCGTGACGCCCGAGCCCAGCGCCGTCGGCACGACCTGCGGGCAGATGAAGTGGACGTGGCAGTCGATGCCGCCGGCGGTGAGGATCCGCCCGTTGCCGGCCATCACCTCGGTGCCGGGCCCGATCACCAGGTCCGGGTGGACGCCGTCCATCGTGTCCGGGTTGCCGGCCTTGCCCAGCGCGACGATCCGCCCGTCGCGGACGCCGACGTCGGCCTTCACGACCCCCCAGTGGTCCAGCACGACGGCGCCGGTGATGACCAGGTCGGGCGCGCCCTGCGCGCGGGTGGCGCGGCCCTGGCCCATCGACTCGCGGATCACCTTGCCGCCGCCGAACACCGCCTCCTCGCCGGCCCGGCCGGGGCCGCCGCAGCGGTCCTCCTCGACCTCGATCAGCAGGTCGGTGTCGGCCAGCCGGATCCGGTCGCCGGTGGTCGGGCCGTACAGCTGGGCGTAGCGCTCGCGGGACAGCAGCACCATCAGCCGAGCCCTCCCTCTCCGGTCAGGCCGGGGACGACGCGGGCGCCGGCCAGCGGCACCAGCGTCACCGTGCGGGTGACGCCGGGCTCGAAGCGGACGGCGGTGCCGGCGGCGACGTCGAGCCGGTGGCCGTGCGCGGCGGCCCGGTCGAACCGCAGCGCCCGGTTGGTCTGCGCGAAGTGGACGTGCGAGCCCACCTGCACCGGCCGGTCGCCGGTGTTGGTCACCTCGAGCTCGAACCGCGGGGCTCCGGGCAGCGTCTCGATCGTCCCCTCCGCGGGGATCACCTCGCCGGGGATCACGGGATCGGCTGGTGGACCGTGACCAGCTTGGTCCCGTCCGGGAAGGTCGCCTCCACCTGCACCTCCTCCAGCAGCTCGGGGACGCCGTCCATGACGTCGTCGCGGGTGAGGATGGTGCGGCCCGTCTGCATGAGCTCGGCGACCAGGACGCCGTCGCGGGCGCCCTCCAGCACGTGGTCGGTGACGATCGCCGTCGCCTCCGGGAGGTTCAGCCGCAGCCCCCGCGCCCGCCGTCGGCGGGCCAGCTCGGCGGCGTAGGAGAGCAGCAGACGCTCCTGCTCGTGCGGGGAGAGGTGCACGCGGGGTCCTCCAGGTCGGCGGAGCCCGGACGCTAGTGACCCGATGTGTCGCGGCGGTTACCTGAGCGGGCGGAAGAACTCCCGGACGTCGGCGACCAGCTCCGCCGGGCGCTCCATCGCCGCGAAGTGCCCGCCGCTGTCGTGCTCGCGCCACGTCCGCAGGTCGGTCAGCTGCCGCTCGGCCCACGCGCGGGGCGGCACGAAGATCTCGCCGGGGAACATGGACACGCCGCTGGGGACGTCGACCCGCGGCGTCCGCTCCCCTGGCGCCCGGGCCATCTCCCAGTACATCCGTGCCGACGACGTCGCCGTGCCGGTGAACCAGTACACCGAGACGTCGTCGAGGAGCCGGTCGACGCCGAGCGCCCCGACCGGGTCGCCGCCGGTGTCGGTCCAGGCGTGGAACTTCTCGAGGATCCACGCGCACTGCCCGGCCGGGGAGTCGGTGAGGCCGTAGCCGAGCGTCTGGGGCCGGGTGCGGTGCTGGTGGCTGTAGGCCGAGCCGTCGTCGCGGAAGGCCCGCATGCGGTCCAGCGCCCGCCGCTCGCGCTCGTCGAGCTCCGTCCGTCCCTCCGGCGGGAGGGTGACCACCATGTTCAGGTGCACGCCGACCACCCGGTCGGGGTGCCGCGCGCCCAGGTTGGCCGACACGAACGACCCGATGTCCCCGCCCTGGGCGCCGAAGCGCTCGTACCCCAGCCGGCGCATCAGCTCCGCCCAGGCGTCGGCGGTCCGCGCCGGCCCCCAGCCGGGCGCGGTCGGCTTCCCGCTCCACCCGTAGCCCGGCAGCGACGGGACGACGACGGTGAAGGCGTCGCGCGGGTCCTCGGGGTCGGTGAGCGGCCCGATCACGTCGAGGAACTCGACGACCGAGCCGGGCCAGCCGTGGGTGAGCACCAGCGGCAGGGCGTCCGGGTGCGGCGAGCGGACGTGCAGCGCGTGCACCGGCAGCCCGTCGACCTCGGTGACCACCTGTGGGAACGCGTTGATCCGCGCCTGCCGGGCCGGCCAGTCGTACTCCTCGGCCCAGTACCGGCAGACCTCCTGCAGCACGTCCACCGGGACGCCCTGGGTCCACCCGTCCACCGTCGGCGGGTCCGGCCAGCGGGTGGTCCGCAGCCGGCGGCGCAGGTCCTCCACCGCGTCCGGCGGCACGTCGACGGTGAAGGGCCTGACGACGTCGTCCACGGGCGCGACCGTAGTTGCGGTTGACGCCACGGACGAGCCGGTTCTCCGGTCCATCACATGAGTGACGAACCCAGGGATCTCGGGAACCCTGAGGGCGGCCGGCGTCCCCGGTGAACGAGGACTCCGGCACGGTCTTCCGGCAGGTCGCCGCGCAGATCGAGAACGCGATCGTCGACGGCTCCCTCGCCGAGGAGAGCCAGGCGCCCTCGTCCAACGAGCTCAGCGCCTTCCACCGCATCAACGCCGCCACCGCGGCCAAGGGCCTCAACCAGCTGGTGGCCGACGGGGTCCTCCACGAGAGACGAGGAGTCGGGGTGTTCGTCGCCACGGGCGCCCGCGAGCAGCTGCTCGAGCGCCGCCGCAGCGAGTTCGCCGACCAGTACGTCCGCCCCCTGATGACCGAGGCCCACGAGCTCGGCATCTCCACCCGCGAGCTGGCCACCATGATCGACCGCTGGGAGGACGAGCGATGCGCGACGCCGCGCCCCGCTCATCGACGTGACGATGCGGTACCGGGAGCACACCGCGCTCGACGGCGTCACCACCGGCTTCGCCACCGACGGCATCACCGGCCTGCTCGGCCGCAACGGCGCCGGCAAGACCACGCTCATGCAGCTGCTCACCGGCCACCGGGTGCACCCGCGGCAGCGTGCGGGTTCTGGGCGCCGACCCGTACGTGGACGACGCCGTCCTGCAGCAGGTCTGCTTCGTGAGGAGAGCCAGCGCGCTACCCGGACACCTTCCGGGTGCGCGACGCCCTGAGCACGGCCGCCACCCTCTTCCCGAACTGGGACGAGGACCTGGCGCGCTCCCTGGTCGCCGACTTCGGCCTGCCGCCCCGTCGCCCGGTCAAGAAGCTCTCCCGCGGCATGGTCTCCGCCGTCGGCATTACCATCGGCCTGGCCTCGCGGGCGCCGCTCACCCTGTTCGACGAGCCCTACCCGGGCCTGGACGCCGTCGCCCGGCAGCTGTTCTACGACCGGCTGATCGCCGACTACGCGGAGAACCCGCGCACGATCGTCCTGTCGACGCACCTCATCGACGAGATCAGCGGTCTGCTCGAGCACGTCCTGCTCGTCGACGCCGGCCGGGTCCTCCTCGACGACGACGCCGACGACCTGAGGGCCGCCGCCCTCACCGTGACCGGCCGCGCCGACGCCGTCGCCGCCCTGGGCCGGCAGCACGAGGTGCTGACCACCGAGACGCTCGGCGGCTCCAGCCGCGCGGTCGTCCGGCTGCGCGGGCCGGTGGACACCGACGATCTCGCCGCGGCCGGCGTCACCGCCGAGCGCACGCCCCTGCAGCAGCTCGTCGCGGCCCTCAACGCCCCACAACGCCGCGTCCCGCCCGCAGGCCCCGGCGGTGCCCGCCGACGACCCGTCCTCCGACGACGACCTCTCCTTGGAAGGGGTCACCCGATGGACCGCACCTTCGCCGCGGCCCGCCTGCACCTGGTGAACCCCCTGCAGATCATCGGCATCCCGTGGGGCATCGCCCTGCTGAGCTTCGCCATCAACCTGCCGATCTGGGCCCTCACGGGAGCCGGCGACCGGCCCGGCGGAGGGATCACCGGCGGCGTCCTGTCCCTCTACATCGCGGTGCTGGTCGTGTTCGTCCCGTCGGTGACCCAGCTGCTGCCCTTCTCGATGGGGATGAGCCTCAGCCGGCGCACGTTCCACCGGGGGACCGCCGTCGTCGCGGTCGGCTCCGCCCTCGTGTACGGCGTCGTCCTCGCCACCCTGGTGGCCGTCGAGGACGCGACCGGCGGCTGGGGCGTCCGGCTGAACTCCTGGGCGCCCGGCAAGCTCGACGTCGACAACTGGGCGCTGCAGGTCGTCGTCTCCGGCGCTCCGATGCTGGCCGCCGCCTTCCTCGGCGTCGCCTTCGGCGTCGTGATGAAGCGGTGGGGCCAACTGGGCCGGTGGAGCCTGCTGGTCGGCGGCCTCCTGCGCTTCGGCGGCCTCGCCATCCTCGTCTCGTGGCAGCGCGCCCGGGGCGACCTCGGCACCTGGCTGACCGAGCAGTCGATGGTGACGCTGGCGGTCCTCGTGCCGGCGGCGCTCGGAGTGATCGCCGCGGCGCTGTCCTTCGCGGGACTCCGCCGCATCGTCCCCCGAGGTCGGCAGGCTCCAAGAAAACGCACACGGCCCCGGTTCCGTCAGGACGGAACCGGGGCCGTGGTGCATTGCCGCCGACTTCTGTCGGGGAATGCAGCAGGGCCCCGCACCGGATGGTGAGGGGCCCTGCTGAATGGTTGTCCGGCGGCGTCCTACTCTCCCACCCCGTCTCCGGAGCAGTACCATCGGCGCTGAGAGGCTTAGCTTCCGGGTTC
>NZ_JBJGZH010000051.1:0-9676 GCF_054050415.1 Geodermatophilus sp. SYSU D01180
TGACAGATCGCGATATCCATCAACCAAAGGAACCCTCACTCCACGATCCACAGACCGTGCAGTGCGGGGGTTTGTTACTTGGCACTGACTTTCGGCACGCTGTTGAGTTCTCAAGGAGCGGACGCACACCAACTCGACCCTCTCGGGTTCCGCTGGAGGCTTGTTGTCCAACCCTGCGCCCGCCCGGAGTGTTCCCTCGAGGGGATCCTCCGCTCCGGCCCTCCCGGGCCGTGCGGCGCGCAGAGAGAAAGTTACGTGCCTGTCGGGACCGTGTCAAACCCGCTCGGCCGTGACGCCAGACACCGTTCCGGAACCGGCGTGTCACATGGCGTTAACGCAGCGGGACACCCTCAGTGGGCGACGCGCTGCACCCCGGCGACGGACCGCTTGCCACGGCGCAGCACCAGCCAGCCGCCCGGCAGCCATGCGTCCTCGCCCGGGACGGCGTCGGCGTCGGTCACCCGCTCGTTGTTGAGGTAGGCGCCGCCCTCCTTCACCGTCCGGCGCGCCTCGGACAGGCTGGAGACGAGCCCCGTCTGCTGGAGCAGCTGCGCGACCGTCGGCGTCCCGCCGTCGACGGTGACGCTGCCGGCCTCCCGCAGGGCCGCAGCGAGGGTCTCGGCGCCGAGCGCCGTCAGGTCGTCCCGGCCGAACAACGCACGCCCGGCCGCCTCGGCCTGGCGGAGCTCCTCGGGCCCGTGGACGAGCGCGGTCAGCTCCTCGGCCAGGGCCCGCTGTGCCGCGCGCGACGCCGGGCGCTCCCGGCTCTCGGCCAGGACCGCCTCGACCTCCTCGGCGGGCCGCTCGGAGAACTGCGGCAGCCAGGTGAGCGCATCGGCGTCGTCGGCGTTGAGCCAGAACTGGAAGAAGGCGTAGGGCGAGGTGAGCGCGGGGTCGAGCCACACGGTGCCACCCTCGCTCTTGCCGAACTTCTGCCCGTCGGACTTGGTGACCAGCACGGTGGACAGCGCGTGCACCGAGGCGCCCTCCACCCGGCGGACCAGGTCGATGCCCGCGGTGAGGTTGCCCCACTGGTCCGAGCCGCCGGTCTGCAGCGTGACGCCGTGGCGGCGGAACAGCTGCAGGAAGTCGTGCGCCTGGAGGATCTGGTAGCTGAACTCGGTGTAGCTGATGCCGGCCTCGGAGTTCAGCCGCGCGGACACCGCCTCCTTCGCCAGCATCCGGCCGACCCGGAAGTGCTTGCCGAGGTCGCGGAGGAAGTCGATGGCCGACAGCGGCTCGGTCCAGGTCAGGTTGTCGACGTACACCGGCGCGGGCAGGCCGTCCTGCTCGGCCGGCCGGTCGAGGAAGGGCGCCAGCTGGCGGCGGATGCTGTCCACCCAGCCGGCCACGGTGGAGCGGTCGTTGAGCTGTCGCTCGGCGGTCGGCCGCGGGTCGCCGATCAGCCCGGTGGCGCCGCCGACGAGGACCACCGGGTGGTGGCCGGCACGCTGCAGCGCCCGCAGCACCATCACCTGGACCAGGTGCCCGACGTGCAGGCTCGGGGCGGTCGGGTCGAAACCGCAGTAGTAGGTGACCGGTCCGTCGGCGAGGTGGGCGCGCAGGGCGTCCTCGTCGGTGGTCTGGGCGATGAGCCCGCGGCGCCGCAGTTCGTCGAGGACGGAGGAGGTCACGAGGTACCAGTCTGCCCGGCGGCGCGGCGGCGGCGCTGGCCACCCGGGCGGAAGGCGCTCACCGACGGCGCCCCGGGCTCCCAGAACCGCCACGGCAGCTCGGTGGCCCGGCTGATGCCGACCCGCGGCCCGGCCGAGACGGCGTCCGGCGGCTTCCCCGTGTGCAGCCGCACCGGCGAGGCGGGATCGAGGACGTCGGCGCCGCCGTCCTCCGGCCCGATCGCCAGCGCCGCGGTCAGCCGGGCCGGGCCGCGGGCCAGGTCCCGGGGCACGCGGGCGGAGGGACGGCGCAGCGCCGCGACCTCCTCCCCCACCACGACCTCACCGGCGCGCAGCAGCACCGCCGAGCCGCGGCCGGCGGGACCGACGACGACGTTGGCGCACCAGTGCACGCCGTAGCTGAAGTACACGTACAGCCGCCCGGGCGGGCCGAACATGATCGCCGCGCGCGGGGTCGGGCCGCGGTGCGCGTGCGACGCCGGGTCCTGCCCCTCCCCCGAGTACGCCTCGACCTCGGTGAGCCGGACGGCGACGGTCCCCTCGGGCCGGTCGGTGACCACCCAGCAGCCCAGCAGCGCCGGGGCGACGTCGTCGACCGGCCCGAGCAGCTCCTCCGCCGTCAGCAGGCGGCCCGGCGGGCTCAGAGCGCGGCCGCCACGGGCGAGTCGGCCGACCAGCGGCCGTGGGCGGCGACGACGTCCTTGAGCGCGGCGAGCTGGGCGGCGACCCGGTCGGGCGCCGTCCCGCCGCGGGTGTCGCGGGCGGCGAGGGCGCCCCGCACCGACAGCACCTCGCGGACGGCGGGGGTGAGCCGCTCGTCGATGCCGGCCAGCTGGTCGTCGCCGAGCTGGTCGAGCTCCAGGCCCGCGGCCTCGCAGACGGCGACCATCTCGCCGGAGATCTCGTGCGCCGAGCGGAACGGCACGCCGTTCTTCACCAGCCACTCGGCGACGTCGGTGGCCAGCGCGAAGCCCTGCGGCGCGGCGGCCTCGAGCACCTCCGGGCGCAGGGTGAGCGTGGCGACCATGCCGGTGACCGCGGGCAGCAGGAGCAGCAGCTGCTCGAGGGAGTCGAAGACCGGCTCCTTGTCCTCCTGCAGGTCGCGGTCGTAGGCCAGCGGCAGGCCCTTGAGCACGGTGAGCAGGCCGGTGAGGTTGCCGACGAACCGGCCGGACTTGCCGCGCGCCAGCTCGGCGATGTCGGGGTTCTTCTTCTGCGGCATGATCGACGACCCGGTCGCCCAGGCGTCGTCGAGGCGGGCCCAGCCGAACTCGGTCGAGGTCCAGAGCACGACCTCCTCTCCCAGCCGGGACAGGTGGACGCCGACCATCGCGGCGGCGAAGCAGAACTCCGCGGCGAAGTCGCGGTCGCTGACCGCGTCGATCGAGTTCTCCGCGGCCCGGTCGAAGCCGAGCTCGGCGGCGACGGCGTCGGGGTCCAGCGGGAGCGACGAGCCGGCCAGCGCGCCGGAGCCGAGCGGGCTGACGGCGGCGCGGCGGTCCCAGTCGAGCAGCCGGTCGACGTCGCGGGCGAAGGCGTGCGCGTGGGCGAGCAGCTGGTGGCTGACGAGCACCGGCTGGGCGTGCTGCAGGTGGGTCATGCCGGGCGCGGGGACCTCGAGGTACCGCTCGGCCAGGCCCAGGAGCGCGTACTCCAGCGAGGCCAGCTCGCCGACCAGGGCGCGCACGTTGTGCCGCAGGTACAGCCGCAGGTCGGTGGCGACCTGGTCGTTGCGGGACCGGCCGGCGCGCAGCTTGCCGCCGAGGGTGCCGAGCTTGGCGATCAGGCCGCGCTCGAGCGCCTCGTGCACGTCCTCGTCGGCCTCGACCGGCGCGAAGGTGCCGTCGGCGACCTCCGCCGACAGCTCGGTGAGCGCGCGCAGCATCTGCTCGAGCTCGTCGTCGGCGAGCAGCCCGGCGCGGTGCAGCACCCGCACGTGCGCGCGGGAGCCGGCGAGGTCGTAGGGGGCCAGCCGCCAGTCGACGTCGGTCGACTTCGACAGCGCCGCCATGGCCGGCGACGGCCCGCCGCCGAAGCGGCCGCCCCAGAGCCGGGTCTGCGAGGCGGGGGCGGTCGGGTCGGTCACGGGGCTGATCCTCCAGCGGGGTCGTCGGTCTCGTCGGTCAGGTGGGGCGGCTCGCCCGGCGCGCGGCCGGCCAGCGACCGCAGGCGCTGCGCCAGCGCCGCACCGCCGTCGGGCTCGCGGGAGACGACGAGCAGCGTGTCGTCCCCGGCGATGGTGCCCAGGACGTCGGGCAGGCCCACCTTGTCCAACGCCGAGGCGAGGAACTGCGCGGCGCCGGGCGGGGTGCGCAGCACAGCCAGGTTGGCACTGCCCTCGGCGCTGGTGAGCAGGTCCCCGAGCAGCCGGGTGAGCCGGGCGGGGGCGGCCTGCGCGGGCCGCAGCGGGGCGTTCTCCGGCGGCAGCACGTAGGACGCCGGGGCGCCGTCCGAGCCGCGCAGCTTGACCGCGCCGAGCTCCTCCAGGTCGCGCGAGAGCGTGGCCTGGGTGACCTCGACGCCCGACTCGGCCAGCAGTGCGGCGAGCTGGGTCTGCGAGGTCACCGGCCGGGCGGCGATGAGCTCGGCGATGCGGGCCTGCCGCGCCGACCGGGTCAGCGCCCCGGTCACCCGGATCGCTCCAGCAACCAGGTCAGCAGGGCCTTCTGCGCGTGCAGCCGGTTCTCGGCCTCGTCCCAGACGGCGCTCTGCGGGCCGTCGATCACGTCGGCGGCGATCTCCTTGCCGCGGTAGGCGGGCAGGCAGTGCAGGACGAGGGCGTCGTCGGCGGCGCGGGCCAGCGCGGCGTCGTCGACGGCGAAGGGCAGGAACGGCGCGACCCGGGTGTCGTACTCGTCCTCCTGGCCCATCGAGACCCAGGTGTCGGTGGCGAGGACGTCGGCGCCGTCGGCGGCGGCCGCCGCGTCGGCGGTCCACTGCACCGAGCCGCCGGTCTCGGCGGCGATCTCCGCCGCCCGCTTCAGGACGTCGGGCGCCGGCTGGTACCCCTCGGGCGAGCCGATCCGCACGTGCATGCCGGCGGTGGCGCCGCCGAGCAGGTAGGAGTGCGCCATGTTGTTGGCGCCGTCGCCGAGGTAGGTCAGCGACCGGCCGGCCAGCGAGCCCTTGTGCTCGACGACGGTCTGCAGGTCGGCGAGGACCTGGCAGGGGTGGAAGTCGTCGGTGAGCGCGTTGACCACCGGCACGCGGCTGGTGGCGGCCATGGTCTCCAGCCGGTCCTGGCCGAAGGTGCGCCACACGATCGCGGCGACCTGCCGGTCGAGCACGCGGGTGGTGTCCTCCACCGGCTCGCCGCGGCCGAGCTGGCTGGACCCGGCGTCGATCACCAGTGGGTAGCCGCCGAGCTCGGCGACGCCGATCGAGAACGACACCCGGGTGCGGGTGGAGGGCTTGTCGAACAGCACGGCGACCGCGCGGGGCACGCCGTTCGCGGCGCGGAGCGGGGTGGGCGCGGCGTCGGTGTGCCGGGTGCGCTTGAGCTCGGCGGCGAGCGCGAGGACCTGGGCCTGCTCGTCGGGGGTGAGGTCGTCGTCGCGGGTGAGGTGCCGGGTCACGAGTCGGTCTCCTGCAGGGCGGTGTCGAGGGCGGCAGGCAGCGCGGCGACGAAGGCGTCGACCTGGGCGTCGGTGAGGACCAGGGAGGGCGCCAGCCGGAGCACGTCGGGGGCGACGGCGTTGGTCAGGAAGCCGGCGGCCCGCAGCTGCGCCTCCAGCGCGCCGGCGGCCGGGGCGGTGAGGACGACGCCGAGCAGCGCGCCCCTCCCCCGCACGCCGGAGACGCCGGGGTGCCCGAGGCCCTCGATGCCGGCGGTGAACCGGTGCTCGAGCTCCTTGGCGCGCTCGAGCAGGCCCTCGTCGCGCATCGTGTCGAGGACGGCGAGCGCGGCGGCGCAGGCGATCGGGTTGCCGCCGAACGTGGAGCCGTGCGAGCCGGCGGTCATGAGCTCCGCGGCGTCGCCGAAGGCGAGCGTGGCGCCGATCGGCAGGCCGCCGCCGAGCGCCTTGGCCGTGGTGACCACGTCGGGCTGCAGGCCGTCGGCCTGGTGGGCGAACCAGTGGCCGGTGCGGCCGGTGCCGGTCTGCACCTCGTCGACGGCGAACAGCGCGCCGGCGTCGGCGGCGGTGCGGGCGGCGGCGGCGAGGTAGCCCGGCGGCGGGGGCTGCACGCCGCCCTCACCGAGCAGCGGCTCGAGCAGCACCATCGCGGTCTGCTCCCCGACCGCGCCGGCCAGCGCGTCGGCGTCGCCGTAGGGCACGTAGCGGACGCCGCCGGGCAGCGGGGCGAACGCGGCGGCCTTGGACGGCTGGCCGGTGAGCGCGAGCGCGCCCATCGTGCGGCCGTGGAACGCGCCCTCGGCGGTGACCACCTCGGGCCGCCCGGTGAGCCGGCTGATCTTGAACGCGGCCTCGTTGGCCTCGGCGCCGGAGTTGCAGAAGAACACCCGCCCGGGCCGGCCGGCGAGCTCCAGCAGCCGCTCGGCGAGCGCGACGCCGGGCTCGTGCATCGCCAGGTTGGACACGTGCCCGAGGGTCTGCGCCTGCTCGGTGATCGCCTCGACCACCCGGGGGTGGGCGTGGCCGAGGATCGTCGTCGCGATGCCGCCGAGCAGGTCGGTGTACTCGCGGCCGTCGACGTCCCAGACGGTGGCGCCCTCGCCGCGCGCGAGCGCGACCGGCGGGGTGCGGTAGTTGCCCATCATCACGGCCGACCAGCGGGTGGCCAGCTCCTCCGTGGGGGTCATGCCGGCTCCTCCCTGGTGAGCGTGTGGGCGGGGACGACCATCGTCCCGGTGCCCTCGGTGGTGAACATCTCCAGCAGCAGCGCGTGCGGGGTCCGGCCGTCGACGACGGTCGCCCGCTTCACCCCGCCCTCGACCGCCCGCAGGCAGGCGGCCATCTTCGGGATCATCCCCGCGTCCAGGTCGGGGAGGATCTCGGCGAGCTCGGCGGCGTCGATCTGCTGCACGAGCGAGTCGCGGTCGGGCCAGTCGGCGTAGAGGCCCTCGACGTCGGTGAGGACGACGAGCTTCACCGCGCCGAGCGCCACGGCGAGCGCGGCGGCGGCGGTGTCGGCGTTGACGTTGTGCACCACGCCGTCGCGGTCGGGCGCGACCGTGGCGACCACCGGGATCTTCCCGGACTCCAGCAGCGCGGTGACCGGCGTCGGGTCGACGGCGACGACGTCCCCGACCCGGCCGACGTCGACCGGCTGCCCGTCGACCAGCGCCGTCGTCCGCTCGGCGGTGAACAGGCCGCCGTCCTCGCCGGACAGGCCGACCGCGAGCGGGCCGTGCTGGTTGACCAGCCCGACCACCTCCGGGGTGACCTGGCCGGTGAGCACCATGCGGACCACCTCGACGGTCTCGTCGGTGGTCACCCGCAGGCCGCCGCGGAACTCGCTCTCGATGCCGAGCCGGCCGAGCATCTCGGTGATCTGCGGGCCGCCGCCGTGCACGACGACGGGCAGGATGCCGCAGGTCCGGAGGAACACCATGTCCTCGGCGAAGGCCCGGCGGCACTCCTCGTCGACCATCGCGTGGCCGCCGTACTTGATCACCACCACGTTGCCGTGGAACTCGCGCAGCCACGGCAGCGCGCCGGTGAGGACGGCGACCTTGCGGGCGTCGCCCTCCGGGTCGTAGGTGCGCATGACCCGGGTGGTGCCGATCCGCCGGCGCGGCGGGGGCGCCTCGTCGACCCGGACGTCGGGCGGGGTGGGGTCCTGGGAACTGGTCACGTGGAGTACGCCGAGTTCTCGTGCACATAGGCGATGGACAGGTCGTTGGTCCAGATCGTCGCCTGCTCGTCGCCGGCCCTCAGGTCGACGTCGATGGTGATCGCCCGGCCGGTGAGGTCGACGCCCTCGCGCGGGTCGCCGATCGCGCCGCCCCGGCAGACGGTGACGCCGTTGATCGTGACGTCGACGCGGTCGGGCTCGAAGGCGGCGTCGGTGGTGCCGATCGCCGCGAGCACCCGGCCCCAGTTCGGGTCGTTGCCGAACAGCGCCGTCTTGAGCAGGTTGTTGCGCGCGCAGGCCCGGCCGGCGGTGAGCGCGTCCTCGACGCTCGCCGCGTTGCGCACGGTGATCGCGATGTCCTTGGTCGAGCCCTCGGCGTCGGCGAGCAGCTGCATGGCGAGGTCGGTGGCCGCGGCGGTGAGCGCCTCGGCGACCTCCTCCGCGGCCGGGCCGACGCCGCTGGCGCCGTTGGCCATCGCGACGACGGTGTCGTTGGTGGACAGGCAGCCGTCGGAGTCGACCCGCTCGAAGCTGACGCCGGTCGCGGCCTCGAGCGCCTGCTGCAGCACGGCGGGCTCGACGGCGGCGTCCGTGGTGAGGACGACGAGCATCGTGGCCAGGCTCGGCGCGAGCATGCCCGCGCCCTTGGCCATGCCGCCGACCGACCAGCCGTCCCGCTCGACGACCGTCGTCTTGGGCACCGAGTCGGTGGTCATGATCGCCCGGGCGGCGTCGGGACCGCCGTCGGCCGACAGCGCCTTCGCGGCGTCGGTGACCCCGGACAGCAGCCGGTCCATCGGCAGCCGGACGCCGATCAGCCCGGTGGAGGCGACGGCGACGTCGATCGCGCCCAGGCCCAGCTCGGCCGCGGTGTGCTCGGCGGTGGCGTGGGTGTCCTGGAAGCCCTCGGGGCCGGTGCACGCGTTGGCGCCCCCGGAGTTGAGCACCACCGCCCGCAGCCGGCCGGTCGCCAGCACCTGGCGGCTCCACTGCACCGGCGCGGCCGGGAAGCGGTTGGTGGTGAAGACGGCGGCGGCGGCGTCCCGCGGCCCGTCGTTGACGACCAGCGCGACGTCGGCCGCGCCGGTGCTCTTGAGCCCGGCCGCGACGCCGGCGGCCCGGAAGCCCTGGGGCGCGGTGACGCTCACGGGGCCACCCCCACCAGCGGCAGGCCCGCGGTCTCGGGCAGCCCGAGGGCGATGTTGGCGCTCTGGATCGCGCCGCCCGCGGTGCCCTTGGTGAGGTTGTCGACCGCGGCCACGACGACCAGCCGGCCGGCGTCCGGGTCGACGGCGACCTGCACCGCGACGGTGTTCGCGCCGAGCACCTGCGCCGTCGTCGGCCACTGGCCCTCGGGCAGCAGGTGCACGAACGGCTCGTCGGCGTAGGCCTTCTCGTAGGCGGCCCGCGCGGCGTCGGCGTCGGTCCCGGGCCGCAGCGGCGCCGAGCAGGTGGCGAGGATGCCCCGGCTCATCGGCACCAGGGTCGGGGTGAAGCTGATCCGCACCGGCTCCCCGGCGGCCGCACCCAGCGTCTGCGCCATCTCGGGGGTGTGCCGGTGCACGCCGCCGACGCCGTAGGCGCTCACCGAGCCCATCACCTCGCTGCCGAGCAGGTGCGGCTTGGCCGCCTTGCCCGCGCCGGAGGTGCCGGAGGCGGCGACCACGACGACGTCCGGCTCGACCAGCCCGGCGGCCAGCGCCGGGGCCATCGCGAGGGTGACCGAGGTGGGATAGCAGCCGGGGACGGCGATCCGCCGCGCGCCGGCCAGCCGCTCCCGCTGGCCGGGCAGCTCGGGCAGGCCGTAGGGCCACGTCCCCGGGTGCTCGCCGCCGTACCAGCGGGCCCAGGCGGCCGGGTCCTGCAGCCGGTGGTCGGCGCCGCAGTCGATGACGAGGGTGTCCGGGGACAGCTGCGCGGCGATCGCGGCGGACTCCCCGTGCGGGAGCGCGAGGACGACGACGTCGTAACCGGCGAGGTCCTCGGGCGCGCTCGGCCGGACCTCGAGGTCGGCGAAGGGCAGCAGGTGCGGCTGCAGCTCACCCAGGCGTCGGCCGGCGCTGCTGTTCGCGTGCACCCCGGCCAGGCGGAGGTGCGGGTGCCCGGCCAGCAGCCGGCACACCTCTCCCCCCGCGTACCCGGTGGCGCCGGTGACCCCGACCGTCCACGTCTGCCCTGTGTTCACGATGCATGACCATACAGGACCGTGCATGACCTTTCATGACCGGGGGTCCGAGCTGCCCCGTGCGCGCTCGTGCTCTGCCCCCGATCGGGGGCAGAGCACG
>NZ_JBJGZH010000052.1:0-9388 GCF_054050415.1 Geodermatophilus sp. SYSU D01180
CCCCCCCCCCCCCCCCCCCGCCCCCCCCCCCCCCCCCCCCCCCCCCCCCCCCCCCCCCCCCCCCCCCCCCCCCCCCCCCCCCCCCCCCCCCCCCCCCCCCCCCCACGCCGGAGGGACACCTGAGCGCGCCGCACGAGGAGGACAACGGCCCGTCCGCCGTCCGGGTGCAGTCCGGAGCGCCCGACCGACCCGTCCGGGTGAGTCCCCGGGCGGTAGACTCGTGCCCGTGACCGGCGGACGCCTGCTTCTCCGGCCGTGCTGACCTGAGCGCTCACGTCAGCACGGCGACCCCTCCTGCGTGAGGGGTCTTTTCATGTCCGCCGACGGATGACCCCGGGAGCACCGCGATGAGCCAGACGGCCAGCCAGCCCACGACCGAGCCGGCCGAGGAGGGCGTCCCCCCGCACCGCTACACCCCGGCCCTCGCCCAGCGGATCGAGCTGGAGTGGCAGGACCGCTGGGAGCGGGAGGGGACGTTCCACACGCCCAACCCGGTGGGCCGCCTGTCCGAGGGGTTCGAGCGGGTCGAGGGCCGGCCCAAGACCTTCATCATGGACATGTTCCCGTACCCCTCGGGTGCGGGCCTGCACGTCGGGCACCCCCTGGGCTACCTGGGCACCGACGTCACCAGCCGGTTCCGCCGCATGGACGGCGACAACGTGCTGCACCCGATGGGCTACGACGCCTTCGGCCTGCCCGCCGAGCAGTACGCCGTGCAGACCGGGCAGCACCCGCGGATCACCACCGAGGCCAACATCGCGGCGATCCGGGCGCAGCTGCGCCGGCTGGGCGTCGACCACGACGAGCGCCGCACCTTCGCCACGATCGACCCCGGCTACTACCGGTGGACGCAGTGGATCTTCCTGAAGATCTTCGGCGCCTGGTTCGACGAGCAGGCCGGTCGCGCCCGCCCGGTCGAGGAGCTGGTGGCCGAGCTGGACGCCGGCACCCGCGAGCCCGCGCCGGGCACCAACCCGTCGGGGCGGCCGTGGGCCGAGCTGTCCGACGTCGACAAGCGGAAGGTCGTCGACGCCCACCGGCTGGCCTACCTGCACGAGGCGCCGGTCAACTGGTGCCCGGGCCTGGGCACGGTGCTCTCCAACGAGGAGGTCACCCCCGACGGCCGTTCCGAGCGCGGCAACTTCCCGGTGTTCCGGCGCCCGCTGACCCAGTGGATGATGCGGATCACCGCCTACGCCGAGCGGTTGCTGGCCGACCTGGACCGGCTGGACTGGTCGGACTCGGTCAAGCAGATGCAGCGCAACTGGATCGGCCGCTCGACCGGCGCGCGCATCCGCTTCGCCGCCGGGGACGAGACGATCGAGGTCTTCACCACCCGCCCCGACACGCTGTTCGGCGCCACCTACATGGTGCTGGCGCCCGAGCACCCCCTGGTGGAGACGCTGACCGCCGCGGCGTGGCCCGACGGCACCGACCCGCGGTGGACCGGCGGTACGGCGACCCCGGCCGAGGCGGTGCGCGAGTACCAGCGGCAGGCCTCGCGGCGCTCGGAGCTGGACCGGCAGAACGAGAGCCGGGAGAAGACCGGCGTGTGGCTGGGCGCCACCGCCGTCAACCCGGTCACCGGCGCGGAGCTGCCCGTCTTCATCGCCGACTACGTGCTGACCGGCTACGGCACCGGCGCGATCATGGCCGTCCCGGGCGAGGACACCCGCGACTGGGAGTTCGCGCAGGCCTTCGGCCTGCCGATCGTGCGCACGGTGCAGCCGCCCGCCGACTTCGACGGCGGCGCGTACACCGGCAGCGGCCCGATGATCAACTCGTCGAACGAGCAGGTCTCGCTGGACGGGCTGACCGACAAGGCCGCCGCCATCGCGCGGATGACCGAGTGGCTGGTGGCCGCCGGGCACGGCGAGGCGACGACCACCTACAAGCTGCGCGACTGGCTGTTCAGCCGGCAGCGCTACTGGGGCGAGCCGTTCCCGATCGTGTACGACGCCGACGGGCTGCCGCGGGCGGTGCCCGAGTCGCTGCTGCCGGTGCTGCTGCCCGACGTCGACGACTACTCGCCGAAGACCTTCGCCGACGACGACGCCGACTCCCAGCCCGAGCCGCCGCTGTCGCGGGTCACCGAGTGGACGACCGTCGAGCTCGACCTGGGCGACGGGCCGAAGCCCTACCGGCGCGAGACCAACACGATGCCCAACTGGGCCGGCTCGTGCTGGTACTACCTGCGCTACCTGGACCCGGGCGACGACGCGCAGATGGTCGACCCGGAGCTGGAGCGGTACTGGCTGGGCCCGCAGTCGCCGGGCGACGTCGGCGGCGTGGACCTCTACGTCGGCGGCATGGAGCACGCGGTCCTGCACCTGCTCTACGCCCGCTTCTGGCACAAGGTGCTGCACGACCTGGGCTACGTGTCCAGCGAGGAGCCGTTCCGGCGGCTGGTCAACCAGGGCTACATCTCCGCCTACGCCTACACCGACGAGCGCGGCTTCTACGTGCCCGCCGCCGAGGTGGTCGAGGAGGACGGGCGGTTCTTCTACGAGGGCGAGCCGGTCAACCGCGAGTACGGGAAGATCGGCAAGTCCCTGAAGAACATGGTCACGCCCGACGAGATGATCGGCGCGTACGGGGCCGACACGTTCCGGGTGTACGAGATGTCGACCGGGCCGCTCGAGCAGTCCCGGCCGTGGGACACCAAGGCCGTCGTCGGCTCGCAGCGGCTGCTGCAGCGGATCTGGCGGGTCGTCGTCGACGAGGAGACCGGCGCGGTCCGGGCCGCCGACGACGCCGCTCCCTCCGAGGACGTGCTGCGGGCGCTGCACAAGGCGATCGCCGGCGTGCGCGACGGCATGGCGACGCTGCGGTTCAACGTCGCCATCGCCCGGATCGCCGAGCTGACCAACGCGCTGACCGCGGCCTACGGCGCCGACTCCCCGGTGCCGCGGGCGGTGGCCGAGCCGCTGGTGCTGCTGGTGGCGCCGCTGGCCCCGCACCTGGCCGAGGAGCTGTGGGCGCGGCTGGGCCACGCCGACTCGATCGCGTGGGCGCCGTTCCCGGTGGCCGACGAGCGGTGGCTGGTCGAGGACACCGTGCAGGTCGCCGTCCAGGTCAACGGCAAGGTGCGGGCGCAGGTGACCGTGCCGGCCGACGCCGACGCCGCGGCGCTGGAGGCGGCGGCGCGGGCCGACGAGAAGGTCGCCGCGCAGCTGGACGGCCGGACGGTGCGGCGCGTGATCGCCGTCCCGGGCCGGCTGGTCAACTTCGTCGTCGGCTGAGGTCCCGCCCGGTCCGACCCCGTCCGGGTCAGGCCGGGTGGATGCGGATCATCGCGTGCCGCTCGGTGCCCGGGCGGGTGAGCCGCTGCCAGAGCCTCGAGCTGGTGTGGGAGACCCGCCACTGCCAGCCGTAGCGGCGGGCGAGCGCGGCCCGCGCCTGCCGCCACTCGTGCGGCTCCAGCAGCCCGGCGGTGGCCTCGACCGCGGGCCCGGTGGTGCGGCCGCGGACGTCGCACGGGGCGACGGTGACCCGTGCGGTGTGGCGCAGGCGCTTGACCTTGCCGGAGTCCGCGCGGGTCCAGACCACGAGGCCGTCGCCGTCGGGGGCGGCCCACACCGGCGTGGGCACCGGCTCCCCGGTGCGGCGGAACGTGATCAGGCTGACGTAGGTGCTGTCCGGCAGGCCGGCCATCAGGCGGCCGGGGCGAGGGTGAGCACCCGCCGCATCGCCGCCTCCACCGTGTCGACCACCTCGGCCACCGGGACGTCGCGGCCCAGCTCGGCGCTCAGCGAGGTGACCCCGGCGTCGGCGATGCCGCACGGGACGATCGCGCCGAACGCGCCGAGGTCGGGGTCGCAGTTGAGCGCGAACCCGTGCATGGTCACCCCGCGCGCGACGCGCACGCCGATCGCGGCGATCTTGCGCTCGGGCCGGAACCGGCTGCCGGGCCCCGGGGCGTCGGCGGCCACCCAGACGCCGCTGCGCCCGTCGACCCGCATCGTCTCGACGCCGACCGAGGCGCACACCTCGATGAGCGCGTCCTCGAGCCGGCGCACGTGCGCCACGACGTCGACCGGGTCGGGCAGCGCCACGATCGGGTAGCCGACCAGCTGGCCGGGCCCGTGCCAGGTGATCTTGCCGCCGCGGTCGACGTCGACCACCGGCGTGCCGTCCACCGGGCGCTCGTGCGGCTCGGTGCGCCGGCCCGCCGTGTAGACCGACGGGTGCTCAAGCAGCAGCAGCGTGTCCGGTGCCTCCCCGGCGATCCGCGCGGCGTGGATCTCGCGCTGGCGCGCCCAGGCCTCCTCGTAGGGGACGGTGCCGGCCCGGACGACGCGCAACTCGGTCACGGCTCCCAGCCTAGGCCCGCGCTCACCGCAGTCGCCGGGGCTCGAAGCGGGACCCGGGACGCGGCGGTTCACCGCAGGCGGCGGGGCTCGAGGCGGGTCTCGACGGCGGTGCCGTCGGGGCCGCGCTCCACCCGGTAGGCGGCCTTCCCCGGCCGGTCGGCGACCGCCTCGACCAGCGCGGTGCCGCGGTAGACCAGGCCCACGCCGTCGTCGGTGGCGTGCCCGGCGGGCAGCGTCCCGTCGGCGACCAGCCGCTGGTACAGCGGCCGGCGCTGCTCCTCCGAGTCGTGGTGCACGCCGTTGGAGGTGGGGATGAGGCCGAGCCCGTTCGTCACCGGGCGCAGGTCGGGGCCGTAGGAGTCGGTGGTGCCGCCGACGTGCCAGCACAGCGACCCCGCCGACACCCCGCCGAGCACCACCCCGGCCCGCCAGCACTCGGCGAGGACCTCGTCCAGGCCGTGCACCCGCCACACCGCCAGCAGGTTGACCACGCTGCCGCCACCGACCCAGACCACGTCCTGCGCCAGCAGGTGCGCGCGCACGTCGGGGACGGTGGGCATCGGGAACAGGCTCAGGTGGCTGAGCCGGACCGTGCTGCCGGTGAACGCGCCGTACACGCCGGCCAGGCGCGCGGGGTCGTCGCCGGTGGCGGTGCCCAGGTAGCACAGGCGCGGCTGCGCGGGCGCCCCGGCGAGCTCGACAGCCAGGTCGAACACCGGGCCCGGCGCCCAGTCGTAGGGACCCCGGCCGCGGGAGTCGAAGCCGATGCTCGTGGCGAGGATCGTCGGCGCGGAGGCGGGCATCAGGCGGCTCAGGCCGCGGTCGCGGGCCGCAGCCGGCGCAGGACCGCGGCGGCGGTGCGGCGGCCGCTGGCCATGGCGCCCTGGATGGACGGGGTGTCCCGGTGGTCGCCGCAGACGTACAGGCCGCCGCCGAGGTCGACCGGGCGGCGCAGCTGCAGCGGGGGCAGCGCCGCGGGCTGAGCGCCGGTCACGGTCACCGTGGTCAGGTGCTCCAGGTCCGCCGCCGCGACGTCGTGCAGTCGGGCCACCTCCTCGCGGACCTCGGCCTCCGGGGTCGGTGCCAGCGAGCTGCTGGCCACCAGGGCGCGGCCGTCGGGGGAGTAGGCCGGCTGGGCGTCGGTGAGCACCGCGCTGTTGACCAGCCGGCCGCCCGGCGTCCCCAGGACGATGAGCGGGTCGGGCCACGGCGAGGCCGGCAGCACGTGGTAGTGGGTCGTCACCCGGCGGGGCGCGGCGGCCTCGACCGCCGGCACCAGGACGGCCGCGGTGTCGGGGTCGGTGGCCACCACGACGGCGTCGGCGCGCACCGGGCCGGCGTCGCTGTCGACCGAGCCGCCCGAGACCGCGGTGACCCGGACCCCGTGGTGGACGCGCTCCTCGCCGATCCGGTCGGCCAGCTGCTCGCCGATCGCCTGGATGCCCCGCGCCGGCAGACCGGTGCCGCCGCGGACGAAGCTGCGCCACAGCAGGTCCAGGTAGCGGCTGGAGGTCTCCAGCCGGTCCTCGAGCAGCACGCCGGCGAAGAACGGCCCGAAGAACCGCTCCAGGGCCGTGGCGCCGACCCCGGCCCGCCGGAGGTGCTCGGCCGCGGACGTCTCCGGGGCCGTCAGCAGGCGCGGGACCGGCCAGTACCCGGCCCGCGCGGAGAACGCGGCGATCGCCGCCTTGTGCGGCAGGGACCCCACCGGTGCCCGCAGCGTGTCCGCCACCGCCGAGGGGCGGCGGCGGGGGTCGGCGACCCGGTGTGCGCGGTCGCCGACGCGGACGACCGCGCCGGGGGCGAAGAAGCCGAGGTCGAGGGCGGCCAGGTCGAGGTCGGCAGCGCGCGGGTACCCGGTGTTGAACACCTGGAAGCCGCGGTCGACGACGAAGCCGTCGACCCGCTCGGTGGCCAGCCGGCCGCCCGCGGAGGCGGAGGCCTCCAGGACGTGCACGTCGATCCCGGCGGCGGCCAGGCGGGTGGCCGTCGACAGGCCGGCCAGCCCGGCGCCCACGACGACGACCTCGGCACGGGCGGGCAGCGGCATGTCCCGAACCTAGGTGCAGTCGGCGCCGGGCACCCGTCCGGGACAGCGCCTGTGGACGCCGCTCCTGCCTGTGGACGGCGGAGGCGGGGCGGGGGCGGCGCGGCCTACGGTCCCCGCCGTGCCCGCCACCCCCTCGCCCAGCGACGGCCCCGACGACGCCCCGGCGCCGCCCGTCGTGCCCGGCTACCGGCTCGACCGGCTGCTCGGCCGCGGCGGGTCCGGTGAGGTCTGGCGAGCGAGGCCGCGTGACGGCGGCGCGCCGGTGGCGGTGAAGCTGCTCGTGGCCGGCGACGCCGGGCGGCAGGCGCGGGAGGCGGCGCTGCTGGGTGCGCTCGACCACCCGCACCTGGTCCGGCTGCACGAGGTGGTGCACCAGCCCCGGCGCGGCGGCCCGGCCCGGGTCGCGCTCGTCCTCGACCTGCTCGAGGGCGGCAGCCTGGCGGCGCTGCTGGCCCGGCGCGGCCGGCTGCGCCCCGGCGAGGTGGTCACCGCGCGGCGCCGGTCGCCGCCGCGCTGGCCTGCGCGCACGAGCAGGGCGTCGTCCACGGCGACCTGTCCCCGGGCAACGTCGTCTTCACCGCCGAGGGCCGCCCGGTGCTCACCGACCTCGGCGTGGCGCGGGTGCTCGGCGAGGACGCCGCCCGTGAGGTGACGCCGGCCTACGTCGACCCCGCCGTCGCCCGCGGCAGCGCGCCCGGCCCGGCCTCGGACGTCTTCGGCGTCGCCGCGGCCGCCTTCCACGCGCTGACCGGCGTCCCGCCGTGGAACGCCGCGACCCCCGCCGACACCCTCGCCGTCGCCGCCGCGGGCGACCTGCCCGACCTCGCCGAGCTGGCCCCGGGCACGCCGCCGGCGCTGCTCGAGGTGGTCGGTCGCGGCCTGTCGGCCGATCCGCACGCGCGGGGGTCGGCGGCGGCCTTCGCGCTCGACCTGAGGCACGCCTGCCGCCCGGAGCCGGTGCGGCTGCCGGTGCCGGGGATCCCCGACGCCGAGTTGGCCCGGACGGGCCGCGGGCCACGCACCGAGCTGACCCACCAGGTGCCCGGCCGGCGCCGCCGGCCCGCGCCCGCCGAGGTCCGCGCACCGTCGGACCGGTCCCGGTGGCCGGGGGGACCGCTGGTGCGGCGGGCCGCCGCGGGCATCGCGGTCGCCGCCCTGGTGCTGGGCGCGGTGGCGCTCGGGCTGGCGCTGACCTCCTCCGGGCCCGGCGGACCGGCGGCGCCGGCGGCCGCTGCGGCCCCGGAGTCCGCCGTCCCGGTCCCGTCCGCGGCCCCGGCTCCGTCCTCCGCACCGGTCCCGTCCTCCGCACCGGTCCCGTCCTCCGCACCGGTCCCGTCCTCCGCACCGGTCCCGTCCTCCGCGCCGGTCCCGTCCTCCGCGCCGGTCCCGTCCTCCGTGCCGGCCCCACCGCCGTCGGCGGAGCAGGTCGACTGGACCGCCGTCCTCACCGACCTCTACGAGCGCCGGGCGCGGGCGTTCACCAGCGGCTCACCGACGCTGCTGGACGAGGTCTACACCGCCGACAGCCCGCTGCTGGCCGCCGACCGCGCGTACCTGAGCTCCCTCACCGCGGCGGGTGAGGTGCTGCGCGGCTTCGCCCCGTCGGTTTCCGACGTGACGGTCGAGGCCGCGGGCTCGGGGGACGGGTCCGTGCAGGTCCGGTTGGTCGACAGCTGGCCGGAGTACGTGGTCGTGGCGGCCGCGGCCCCGGACGGGCCGGTGCTGCGCACGGAGGCCGGCCGCGGGGCCGCTCCGGTGACGATGGTGCTGGCCCCCGGGGCCGGCGGCTGGCGGATCGGGACCGCGGGACGGCTGGCGTGAGGCCGCCGGCGGGGTCAGTCGCGGCCGAGCGCCTCGCGGAGGGCGGCGGGCAGGTCGCGGTGCCGGAACGGGTAGCCGGCCGCGAGCAGCCGGGCGGGCACGGCTCGCTGCCCGGCGAGGACGCTGGACCGCCCGAACTCGCCGAGCGCTGAGCGGATGGCGAAGCCGGGCACCGGCAGGACCGTCGGCCGGTGGACGGCGCGGCCCAGCTCCCGGACGAACTCGTCGTTGCGCACGGGGTCGGGACCGGTGACGTTGACCGGCCCGGACACCTCGTCGGCGGTCAGCAGGAAGCGGATGGCGCCCACCTCGTCGTCCAGGCTCACCCACGGCCAGTACTGCTGCCCCGACCCCACCCGGCCGCCGAGGCCGAGCCGGAAGACCGTGCCGAGGATGCGCACGAGCGTGGCGCCGCGGCCGATGACCAGGCCGGTCCGCAGCGTGACCACCCGGACGCCCGCCTCGGCCGCCGGGGCGGTGGCGGCCTCCCACTGCACGCACACGCGGGCGAGGAAGTCGTCCCCGGGTGGGGCGTCCTCCTCCACCACGCGGTCCCCGGTGTCGCCGTAGTAGCCGACCGCGGACGCCGACAGCAGCACCCGCCGGCGCGCGGGGTCCTCGGCGGCCGCGGCGGCGAGCGCCTCGGCGATCGTGGTGGTGCTGTCCACCCGGCTGGTCAGCACGTCCCGCCGGTAGGCCTCGGTGAACGGGCGCGGCCGGATCGGCGTGCCGGCGAGGTTGACCACCGCGTCGACGTCGCGCAGCAGCGCCGGGTCGATCCGCCGGTGCTGGGGGTCCCAGCGGTGCTCGTCGGCGGTGCGGGGGGTGCGCCGGACCAGCCGGATGACCTCGTGCCCGTCGGCGCGCAGCGCCGGCACCAGCGTCGACCCGATGAGGCCGGAGGCCCCCGTGACGGCGATCTTCATGACCCTCCTCGTCCCCCCTGCCCGGTACGACGTCGGGGCCCCGCGCGGGGGCCCGGGCCCCCCCCGGGGGCGGGACCTCCGGCGGCGCTGGCCCGGGGACTCTGTCGGCCCCCCCCCCCCCCCCCCCCCCCCCCCCCCCCCCCCCCCCCCCCCCCCCCCCCCCCCCCCCCCCCCCCCCCCCCCCCCCCCCCCACCGGGGGACGTCAGCTCAGGCCGAGCTCGCCCTGGAACTGTCCGGCCTCCAGCCGCTCCTTCACCGTGCCGAGGAACCGCGCGGC
>NZ_JBJGZH010000053.1:0-6998 GCF_054050415.1 Geodermatophilus sp. SYSU D01180
CCCCCCCCCCCCCCCCCCCCCCCCCCCCCCCCCCCCGCCCCCCCCCCCCCCCCCCCCCCCCCCCCCCCCCCCCCCCCCCCCCCCCCCCCCCCCCCCCCCCCCCCCCCCCCCCCCCCGGCCGCAGCGTCCAGGGAGGAGGCTGACATGAGGAAGCGGTTGCACCGCGAGCGCGGCGCCAGCGTCGTCGAGTTCGCGCTGATCGTGCCCCTGCTGATGATCCTGGTCCTCGGGATCGTCGAGTTCGGCCACGCCTTCCAGGTCCAGGGGACCCTGTCCGCGGCGGCCCGCGAGGGCGCCCGGGTCATGGCGCTGCAGAGCAACCCGGCCGCCGCCCGCGCCGCCGTCCGCGACGCCGCCCCCACCCTCGACCCGGCGATCACCGACGCCCAGATCGCCATCACGCCCGCCGCGTGCCCGATGACCGCGACGACGACGGCCAACGTGCGGGTGACCATCAGCTACCCGATGCCCTTCCTGACCGGCTTCTTCGGCGCCGACGTCGACCTGACCGGGACGGGGGTCATGCGGTGCAACGGCTGACCCGCCCGCTGCGGGCCCGCGTCCGGCGCCGGCTGGCCGGCGAGCGCGGCGCGGTGGCCGTGCTGCTGTCCGTCCTGCTCGTCCCGCTGCTCGGCTTCACCGCGATCGCCGTCGACGTCGGCGCCCTCTACGCCGACAAGGCCCGCCTCCAGGTCGCCGCCGACGCCGCCGCCCTCGCCGTGGCCCGCGACTGCGCCCGCGGCGCCTGCGGCGACATGCAGGCCACCGCCCAGGAGCTGGTCGACGCCAACGACGAGGCCGCCGCCGGCGCCGGCGCGGCCACCGCGGCCCCGCCGGTGCTGCAGAGCCGGCCCACGCGCGTGACGGTCACCGGCAGCGCCCCCCGCGAGCACTGGTTCGCCCCGGTCATCGGCCACGACGCGAGTTCGGTCTCGGCGACGGCGACCGTCACCTGGGGCGCGCCCAGCGGCGGGACGGCGATGCTGCCGCTGATCTTCTCCTGGTGCGAGTGGCAGGCCCAGACCGGCGGCGGCATGCCCTCGGGCACCACGGAACGCACCATCGTGCTGCCCAAGAAGTCCGACACCGGCTGCACCGGCCCCTCGCGCATGTTCGTGCCCGGCGGCTTCGGCTGGTTGGAGTCCGACGGCGGCAACACCTGCAAGGCCACCACGCGGATGGGCAACCGCTTCGACTCCGAGCCGGGCAACAACCCCTCGCAGGGCTGCTCGGTCGGCGACGTCGCGGCCCTGGTCGGCCGGACCGTGCTGCTCCCGATCTTCGACGAGGCCGGCGGCACCGGCAGCGGCGCCTGGTACGAGGTCTACGGCTACGCCGCCTTCACGATCACCGGCTACCACTTCGGCGGCCAGTACGACTCCGGTGAGCCCTGCAAGGGCGAGGAGCGCTGCATCCGCGGCTACTTCACCCGCTTCGTCGACGCCTCCGGTGCCTTCGACACCAGCACCGACGCCCCGGACCTCGGCGCGTCCATCCTCCGACTGATCCGATAGGGGCCCTTCCGTGAGACGCCGACTGCTCGCCGCCGTCGCGGCGCTGGTCCTCGTGGCCGCCGGCACCGTGGTGCTGCTCGCCTACGTGCGCGGCGCCGACGCCCGCGCCCTCGCGGGGGTGCGCACGGTCGAGGTGCTCGTCGTCGACCAGCCGATCCCCGAGGGCACCCCCGCGGAGGAGGTCGCCGACCTGGTCCGCACCGAGGTGCTGCCCGCCAAGGCGGCGGTCGAGGGGCGGGTGACCGACCTCGACCAGCTCACCGGCCAGGTCGCCACCGCGGACCTCGAGCCCGGCGAGCAGCTGCTGGCCGGCCGGTTCGCCGCGCCCGCCGACCTGCAGGCGCCCGGCACCGTGCCGGTGCCCGAGGGGCTGTCGGAGGTGAGCGTGGTCCTCGAGCCGCAGCGCGCGGTCGGGGGCCGGCTGGCCGCCGGCGACGAGATCGGCGTCTACATCTCGATGGAGCTGCAGGGCAACATCGACGCCGACCCCGAGGACGAGCAGATCGGCACCACGCACGCCACCCTGCACGGCGTCCTCGTCACCCAGGTCCAGGGCGCGCCCGCGCCCGCCGGCACCGAGGGCGGTGACGTGGAGACCGCCTCGGCCTCCAGCGTCGCCCCGAGCGGCAACGTGATGGTCACCATGGCCCTGCCGGCCCGGGACGCCGAGCGGGTGGTCTTCGGCATGGAGCACGCGACGGTGTGGCTGGCGCTCGAGCGCGAGGGCACCGACACCTCCGGCACCCGTGTGGTCACCCAGGGCAACGTCTACGGCGATCTGCTCGCCGCCCTCGGCGCCGTCGCCGCGGAGGCGACCGAATGAGCCGCGTCGTGCTCGCCGGCGCCGACGACGACCTCCGGTCCCGGGTCGTGGTCGCCGTGGACGGCGACGTCCAGGTCCTGCCGCCCGGCCGGCTGCCCGGCGACCCCGCCCGGCTGTTCGAGCTGCTCACCGACGGCGAGCTGCCCGACGTCCTGCTCGTCGGCCCGCTGGCGCCGCTGCACGAGGTGCTGACCCTGGCCGGCCGGCTGGACGTGCAGTGCCCCGGCACCAGCGTCGTCCTCGTCGCCGAGCCCACGCCGGAGCTGTGGCAGGCGGCGATGCGGGCCGGCATCCGCGACCTGGTGCCACCGCACGCGGAGCCGGCCGACGTCGCCGCGGCCGTCGAGCGCGCCGGCGCGGCCGCCGCCGACCGGCGCCGGGTGCTGCGCCCGCTGGAGGAGACCGCCCGGTTCACCGGCCGGGTGATCACCGTCGCCTCGCCCAAGGGCGGCGTCGGCAAGACGACGGTGGCGACCAACCTCGCCGTCGGCCTGGCCACCGCGGCGCCGCAGGGCACCGTGCTGGTCGACCTCGACGTGCAGTTCGGCGACGTCGCCTCCGCGCTCGGCCTGGTGCCCGAGTACACGCTGCCCGACGCCGTCCACGGCCCGGCCAGCCAGGACACGATGGTCCTCAAGACCTTCCTCACCCAGCACCCCAGCGGGCTGTTCGCCGTCTGCGGGTCGGAGTCGCCGGCCGCCGGGGACACGGTGACCGCCGAGGACGTCAGCCGGCTGCTGCACGCCCTGGCCCGCGAGTTCCGCTACGTCGTCGTCGACACCGCGCCGGGGCTGTCGGAGCAGACGCTGGCCGCCATCGACGGGGCCACCGACGTGGTCCTGCTCAGCAGCATGGACGTGCCCGGCGTCCGGGGCCTGCGCAAGGAGGTGCAGGTGCTCGGCGAGCTCGGCATGATCCCGGCCGGGCGGCACGTGGTCATGAACATGGCCGACCCGAAGAACGGGCTGTCGCAGCGCGACGTCGAGTCCGCGATCGGCACCGCGGTCGACGTCGTCGTCCCGCGGTCGCCCGCGGTCCCCGCGTCGACCAACCAGGGCGTGCCGATCCTCGCCAGCAACGGCAAGGACCCGGCGGCCAAGGAGCTGCGCCGGCTGGTCTCCCGGTTCGCCGCCACCCCGCTGGTCAAGCCGGGCCGCTACCGCGCCAAGCACCGGGCGGCGTCGTGACCTCCGCCTCGATGCACCGGGCGGCGTCGTGACCTCCGCCTCGATGCACCGGGCGGCGTCGTGAACCTCGCCTCCCGCCTCGCCGCCGCCAAGGGCCGCCCGGCCGAGCCGGCGCCCGCGCCGGTCGCGCTGCAGAAGCCGACGCCCGCGGCGGCGCCGCCGGCCGTCCCGGCGCCCCGGCCCGTGACCCCGGTCGCCCCGGCGCCGCCGACCGACGCCCTCACCCGGCTCAAGGACCGCGTCGCCAAGGCGCTGTTCGAGCGGATGGGGGCGCGGCTCAACGACCCGTCCCTGTCGGAGGAGGCGCTGCGCGGCATCGTCCTCGGCGAGCTGGACACCGTCGTCGACGAGGAGAAGGTGCCGCTCTCGCCCGACGAGCGGGCCCGGCTGACCGCGGAGCTGGCCGACGACGTGCTCGGGTTCGGCCCGCTGCAGAAGCTGCTCGACGACGCGACGGTCACCGAGATCATGTGCAACGGCCCGGAGATGGTCTACGTCGAGCAGGGCGGCAAGCTGGTGCGCAGCGCCGCCCGGTTCACCTCCGAGGAGCACCTGCGCCGGGTGATCGACCGGATCGTCTCCAAGGTGGGACGCCGGATCGACGAGTCCTCGCCCATGGTCGACGCGCGCCTGGCCGACGGCTCGCGGGTCAACGCGATCATCCCGCCGCTGGCCTTCTCCGGCTCGACGCTGACCATCCGCAAGTTCTCGAAGGACCCGTTCGGCGTCGACGACCTCATCGGCTTCGGCACGCTCAGCCCGGAGATGGCCGAGCTGCTGCACGCCTGCGTCGAGGCCCGGCTCAACATCATCGTCTCGGGCGGTACCGGCACCGGGAAGACGACGCTGCTCAACGTGCTGTCGTCGTTCATCCCGGAGGGCGAGCGGATCGTCACCATCGAGGACGCCGTCGAGCTGCAGCTGCAGCAGGAGCACGTCGTCCGCCTGGAGTCGCGCCCGCCCAACATCGAGGGCCGGGGCGCGATCACCATCCGCGACCTGGTCCGCAACAGCCTGCGGATGCGTCCCGACCGCATCGTGGTCGGGGAGTGCCGCGGCGGTGAGTCGCTGGACATGCTGCAGGCGATGAACACCGGCCACGACGGCTCGCTGTCGACGGTGCACGCCAACTCGCCGCGCGACGCCATCGCGCGCCTGGAGACGCTGGTGCTCATGGCCGGCATGGACCTGCCGCTGCGGGCCATCCGGGAGCAGATCGCCTCGGCCGTCGACGTCGTCGTCCAGCTGACCCGCCTGCGGGACGGCACCCGCCGGGTCACCCACGTGACCGAGGTGCAGGGCATGGAGGGGGAGACGGTGACGCTGCAGGACGCGTTCCTGTTCGACTACTCGGCCGGCGTCGACCCCTCGGGCCGGTTCCTCGGCAAGCCGGTCGCGACCGGCGTGCGGCCGCGGTTCACCGACCGCTTCGAGGAGCTCGGGATCCGGGTCTCCCCGGCGGTGTTCGGGACGCCCGAGCCGGTGCACGCGCGGCGGTGGGCCTGATGTCCCCGGCGCTGCTGCTGCTCGGGCTGGCGCTGGTGACCGGTGGGCTGGCCGTCCTGGCGCTCGGTGTGGTGCCCGCCGGTCCGCGCCGGGTGCCGCTGGCCCGGCTGGACCCGTCGGTCGCGCCGCCGCCGACCCTGCTGTCGAAGGTGGCCGCGCAGGCGTCGGGCGGCGTCGAGCAGGTGATCGCGCGGCGCGGCGGGGTCGCCGCCGGGTCGGCCGCTCTGGAGCGGGCCGGCATCGCGACGGGCCTGGCCGAGGTCGTGCTGCTCACCGGCCTGGCCACGCTCGTGCTCGGCGCGCTCGGGTGGCTGATCGGGGGTGTGCTCGCCGGGCTATTGCTCGCGCTGCTCGCCCCGCTGGGCGCGCGGGTGCTGGTCCGGCTGCGGACCGGCCGGCGGCAGGCCCGGTTCGCCGACCAGCTCGACGACGCGCTGCAGCTGATGGCCAGCAGCCTGCGGGCCGGGCACAGCCTGCTGCGCGCCGTGGACGCGGTGGCCGAGCAGGCGCCGGCGCCGATCGGCGAGGAGTTCGCCCGGATCGTCAACGAGACGCGGGTGGGCCGGGACCTCGGCGTCGCGCTCGACGAGGTGGCCGCGCGGGTCGACAGCGACGACTTCCGCTGGACCGCCCAGGCCATCGCCATCCACCGGGAGGTCGGCGGCAACCTGGCCGAGGTGCTCGACACCGTCGGCCACACGATCCGCGAGCGGAACGCCATCCGCCGTCAGGTGAAGGCACTGTCGGCCGAGGGCCGGCTGTCGGCTTGGGTCCTCATGGCCCTGCCGGTCGGCATCGTCGCCTTCCTGACGGTGACCAACCCGGTCTACCTCTCCGCGTTCACCGAGTCCCTGGCCGGCTGGGTCATGATCGCCGTGTCGGCGGTCCTGCTGGTCGTCGGCGGGCTGTGGCTCAAGAAGACCGTGGCGATCCGGTTCTGATGACCACCGTCCCCGCTCCCGTCCTCGCCGCCACGCTGGCCGTGGCCCTCGGCGTGCCCCTGCTCGGCTGGGCGCTGTTCGCGCGTCCGGAGGACGCCGCCGCCCGGTCCCGCGCCAACCTCACCCGCGGGCTCGACGTGGCCGGCGCCGGCCCGCGGGCCGCCCGGACCCGCCCGGGACCGCTCGGCCGGCTGGTCTCGGTGCTGACACCGGCGGGCACGGTGGCCCGGCTGGACCGGATGGCCGGCGGGGCCGGGCGGCCGGCGGCCTGGCCCGTCCCCCGGCTGGTCGCCGCCAAGCTGGTGCTGGCCGCGGTCGCCGCGGCACTCGGGCTGCTGGTCGTGAGCAGTCGTCCGGGGCCGCTCACCGTGCTCGTGGCCCTCGCCACGACGGTCGTCGCCTACGTCGTCCCGGAGCTGCTGCTGTACAGCCGGGGCCAGGAGCGCCAGCAGGCCATCGGCCTGGAGCTGGCCGACACCCTCGACCAGATGACCATCGCCGTGGAGGCCGGCCTCGGGTTCGAGGCCGCGATGGCCCGGGCCGGGCGGAACGGGCGCGGCCCGCTCGCCGAGGAGCTGGTGCGCACGCTGCAGGACATCGGCGTGGGCCAGCCCCGCCGCGAGGCCTACCTCGCCCTGGCCGAGCGCACCGGCGTGGAGGACCTGCGCCGGTTCATCCGGGCCGTCGTGCAGGCCGACGTCTACGGCGTCTCGATCGCCGACGTGCTGCGCACGCAGGCGCAGGAGATGCGACTCAAGCGCCGGCAGCGGGCCGAGGAGAAGGCCATGCAGATCCCGGTCAAGGTCATCTTCCCGCTGATGCTGTGCATCCTGCCGGTCCTGTTCGTCGTGCTCCTCGGCCCGGCCGCCATGGACATCGTCGACGCCTTCAGCTGAGCGCCGCGGGGGGGGGGGGGGGGGGGGGGGGGGGGGGGGGGGGGGGGGGGGGGGGGGGGGGGGGGGGGGGGGGGGGGGGGGGGGGGGGGGGGGGGGGGGGGGGGGGGGGGGGGGGGGGGGGGGGGGGGGGG
>NZ_JBJGZH010000054.1:0-3797 GCF_054050415.1 Geodermatophilus sp. SYSU D01180
GGCGGCGCCCGGGCGCCGCCCGCGCGCCCCCGCCCGGCCCCCGCCCCCCCCCCCCCCCCGCGCGCCCGCCCCCCCCCCCCCCCCCCCCCCCCCCCCCCCCCCCCCCCCGCTCCGTGCGTCAGGCGACGCGGCGGGCGCCCGAGTAGCTCGGCATCGAGTCGAGGTCGACCACGGCCACCGGCTTGCCGGCGGTCGAGGCGTGGACCATCTGCCCGTTGCCGATGTACATGCCCACGTGCGACACGGGGCTGTAGAAGAACACCAGGTCACCCGGCTTGAGGTCGGCCTTCGCCACCGGGGTGCCGAACGTCGACTGGGCCTTCGAGGTGCGCGGGATCGAGATCCCCGCCGCCTTGTAGGAGTAGCTGGTCAGGCCCGAGCAGTCGAAGCTGTCGGGGCCGGTGGCGCCGTAGACGTAGCGGTCACCGACCTGCGCGAGGGCGGTGTCGACGGCGGTCTGGGCGGCGCCGTTGGGGGCGGGCGCCGGTGCGGCGGCGACCGTCCCGGTACCCCCGCCGCCCGTGGAGGCCGACGCCGGGAGGGGTGAGAGGGCGATGCCGGCTCCGGCGATGGCCGCGACGGCGATGCCGCGGAACGAGCGACGGGCGGTGGACGTGCGTGCAGTCGTCATCGACGACGGTTCTCCTGTTCTCCGCGACCGCCTACCGGGTTAGCTGACGGGTTCGGACGGAGGAGTCGCCCGGCGCGCCGCAGCGCGCTTCACCCCAGTGCTCAGGTGGGTCCCCGGCCCGGGTGCCGGCTGGGTGCCGGCCGCCAGGTTCGGCGTGTCCGGCGGGGTGTCACACGGGAGTGACTGAGGGCCCCGGCCGGACCGCGACGACGGTAGGGAGGGGTGTTGCAGCGCTCAACCGGACCGCATCCCCGCCACGCCCGAGCGCGAGCACCGGACTTGACGCGGGCCGCGGATGCGAATCGCCCGGCCGACCAGCGCGGGAGCCGGCACCTCCGCCGCGCGCGCTAGGGGGCCCCCCGGGCGACACGCCGCGGCGGACGAGAAAGGACGCGGCGGTGCGCCCGCACAGCCCGTCAACGGCCCACCACGACCGGATCGGGGTAATGCCCCGGGATCGCGACGGTTGCGCCGCCCGTTGTCGGGGCACCGGATGCAACAGTCGAGAGGGAGGGAGCCCCCATGGGCATGATGAGGAAGCTGATCGCCTCGGGCGTCGCCGCCAAGGTCGTCCAGGAACTCCAGAAGCCGCAGAACCAGGCCAAGATCAAGCAGGTCATCCGCGACTTCCAGGCCAAGAACGCGAAGGGGAAGGGTCCGACCGGTCGGGCCCACTGACCCGCACCCCCGACCGCGACCCCCGTCCCCACCCGGGACGGGGGCCGCGGTGTGTCCGGGGGTGCCCGCGGGGCGACCGGGGCGTCCCGTGACCGTTCCGCAACGAAGCCGTCCCGGATCTCCCGGACGGCGGCACGCGACCGTGTGAGGCTCCTCGCGTTCCTCTCGCGGCACCGGGTCGCAACCCCGGTGTGGGGAGACCGGTGCGCGCACCGCTCTCGAGCCACTCGGGTGCCCCATGACCCAGCTCGTCTCTGCCGTCCGCCCGCTCGCCGCCGTCCCGGTCCTGCTCTCCGTCGGCGTCCTGGTCTCCGGGTGCGGGGGCGACGACGCCGCGGCGGCGTCGGACGCGTCGACCTCCTCGGCCACGCGTTCGTCGGCCACCGCACCCGCGCCGGCGCCCGCGTCGACGCCGGCGCCCGCGCCGGTCCCGTCCACCACCGCGCCCCGACCACCCCGGCCCCGGTCACCCCCGCCGCGCCGGTGGTCGACTTCGCCATGCCGTCGGTGGTCGGCATGACCCTGCAGGACGCCCAGGACCTCATCCAGACCAGCGGCGTCTTCCTCAGCGTGTCCCACGACCTGCTCGGCGCCCGCAACCAGATGCTCGACGCCAACTGGAAGGTCTGCACCCAGAACGTCCCGGCCGGCCAGCGGGTCACCGGCGACGTCGAGGGCGCGATCGACCTCGGCGTCGTGAAGGTCGAGGAGTTCTGCCCCTGAGCCGTCGTCCCGGCCGCCCTGCGGGGCGGCCGGGACACCGGGTCGGCGACGACCCGGGATCGGAACACGGGCGCCACGGGGACGACGCGCACCCGCCCTACCGTCCCGGCCATCCCGCACCGGTCCGAGGAGACCCGATGGCCACCAGTCCCACCCGAGGCGCCTCCGGCGTCACCTACGCCCAGGCCGACGACGGCTACTTCGACAAGCGCGGGCTGACCCGCTCGGCCGGCGTCTGGGGGTTGTGGGGCCTCGGCGTGGCCGCCGTCGTCAGCGGCGACTTCTCCGGCTGGAACCTCGGCATCGACGGCGCCGGCTGGGGCGGCTTCGCGCTCGCCTGCGTGGTCGTCACCGCCATGTACCTCGCGATGGTCGCCAGCATCAGCGAGATGTCGGCGGCCATGCCGCACACCGGCGGCGCCTACTCCTTCGCCCGCTCGGCGATGGGCCCGTGGGGCGGGTTCGTCACCGGCCTCGCGGAGACGATCGAGTACGTCGCGACGACGGGCGTCGTCGTCTACTTCTCCGGCCAGTACGCCGACGGCATCACCGACGCCCTGTTCGGCCTCTCCCTGCCCGCCTGGGTGTGGTGGGTCCTCCTCTACGGCGTCTTCCTCGCGCTGAACATCGCGGGCGCCGAGATCTCGTTCCGGTTCGCCCTGGTCGTCGCCGTCGCCAGCCTCGCGGTGATCGCCGGGTTCGCGCTCACCGCGGTCCTCTCCGGCAGCGTCGACCTCGGCAGCCTGTTCGACGTCGAGCCCGACCCCGGCAACTCGACGTTCCTGCCGCACGGCTGGTGGGCCGTCGTCCTCGCGATGCCGTTCGCCATGTGGCTGTTCCTCGGCATCGAGGAGCTGCCGCTGGCCGCCGAGGAGTCCCACGACCCCGCCCGCGACATCCCGCGCGCCGGCCTGTGGGGGATGCTCACCCTGGTCGCCAGCGGCGCGGTGGTCGTCGTCCTCAACCCGGCGGTCACCGGCGCGGCGGCCATCGGCACCTCCGGCGAGCCGCTGCTCGACGGGTTCCGCGCGGTCCTCCCGGACGCCGACGTCGCCGCGGTGCTCAGCGCGTTCGCGCTGCTGGGCCTGCTCGCCTCGCTGCAGGGGATCATGTACGCCTACGGCCGCAACATCTACTCGCTGTCGCGGGCCGGCTACTACCCGAAGGTCCTCTCGCTCACCGGCACCCGGAGGACGCCGTGGGCGGCGCTGCTGGTCGGCGCGGTCGTCGGGTTCGCGGCCCTGCTGGTGGTCCAGTTCGGCGGGGAGACGGCGGGGTCGGTCGTCCTCAACATCGCCGTCTGGGGCGCGGTCGTCGCCTACGTCCTGCAGATGGTGTCGTTCGTGCTGCTGCGCCGCCGCTTCCCGAACGCGGTCCGGCCCTACCGCAGCCCCTACGGCGTCCCGGGCGCGGTGTTCGCCGGGCTGGTCGCGGCGCTGGTCTTCGTCGGCGTCGTCCTCAACCCCGACTACCGGCCGGCGATCGTCGCCATCGCCGTCGTGTTCGCCCTCGGCCTGGCCGCGTTCGCGCTCGTCGGCCGGCACCGCCTCGTCCTCTCCCCGGAGGAGGAGTACGCGCTGACCGGCGGCCTGCACGCCGGCCCGGCCGGGGAGGAGCCGGCCGACCTGCCCGCACCGGACTGGACGCCGACCGCCTGACCCCGCCCACGGGGGGGGGGGGGGGGGGGGGGGGGGGGGGGGGGGGGGGGGGGGGGGGGGGGGGGGGGGGGGGGGGGGGGGGGGGGGGGGGGGGGGGGGGGGGGGGG
>NZ_JBJGZH010000055.1:0-2889 GCF_054050415.1 Geodermatophilus sp. SYSU D01180
GCGGGGTCGTGGGACGCGTGTGTGCCGGTGCTGCCGCGCCGGCGGGAAGTCAGAAAAGATCGTGGTTAGGGGAAGGCCTCTGGAAGGGGTCGCCGTAGAGGGTGAGAGCCCCGTACCCGAAAGCCCGGTCTCTTCCCGGCATGTGTTCCCAAGTAGCACCGAGCCCGTGGAATTCGGTGTGAATCGGGCGGGACCACCCGCTAAGCCTGAATACTCCCTGGTGACCGATAGCGGACGAGTACCGTGAGGGAAAGGTGAAAAGTACCCCGGGAGGGGAGTGAAATAGTACCTGAAACCGTGTGCCTACAAGCCGTCAGAGCCGGGAATCCACCTTCGGGTGGGCGGTGATGGCGTGCCTTTTGAAGAATGAGCCTGCGAGTTAGCGGTACGTGGCGAGGTTAACCCGTGAGGGGTAGCCGTAGCGAAAGCGAGTCCGAACAGGGCGATCTCCAGTCGCGTGCTCTAGACCCGAAGCCGGGTGATCTACCCATGGCCAGGTTGAAGCGCGGGTAAGACCGCGTGGAGGACCGAACCCACCAGGGTTGAAAACCTGGGGGATGAGCTGTGGGTAGGGGTGAAAGGCCAATCAAACCCGGTGATAGCTGGTTCTCCCCGAAATGCATTTAGGTGCAGCGTCGCGTGTTTCTTGCCGGAGGTAGAGCACTGGATGGCCGATGGGCCCCACAAGGTTACTGACGTCAACCAAACTCCGAATGCCGGTAAGTGAGAGCGCGGCAGTGAGACTGCGGGCGATAAGGTTCGTAGTCGAGAGGGAAACAGCCCAGATCATCGGCTAAGGCCCCTAAGCGTGTGCTAAGTGGAAAAGGATGTGGGATCGCAGTGACAACCAGGAGGTTGGCTTAGAAGCAGCCATCCTTGAAAGAGTGCGTAATAGCTCACTGGTCAAGTGGTTCCGCGCCGACAATGTAGCGGGGCTCAAGCACACCGCCGAAGCCGTGGCACTCACGCGATCGCCCGCCGGCCGACCTCTGCGTCGGGCGGCCAGGTGCGTGGGTGGGTAGGGGAGCGTCGTGTGGCGGGTGAAGCGGCGGCGGAAGCCAGCCGTGGACGCCACGCGAGTGAGAATGCAGGCATGAGTAGCGAGAGGGGAGTGAGAACCTCCCCCGCCGGAAGACCAAGGGTTCCTGGGCCAGGCTAATCCGCCCAGGGTGAGTCGGGACCTAAGGCGAGGCCGACAGGCGTAGTCGATGGACAACGGGTTGATATTCCCGTACCCGCGAAGGAGCGCCCATGCCCAGGCCAGTGATGCTGACCCACCGAAACCGGTGCCGGCTTTCGAGCCGGTGCTGGGAGTAGCTGGGGACCCGAGCTGGTAGTAGGCAAGCGATGGGGTGACGCAGGAAGGTAGTCGGGCCGGTGAGTGGTGGTACCGGTGCAAGGGTGTGGCCCGCGCCATAGGCAAATCCGTGGCGCATGCAGGGTGAGGCCTGACGCGTAGCCGAATGAGGCGAATCCGATGATCCTATGCTGCCGAGAAAAGCCTCTAGCGAGTTCCGAGCGGCCCGTACCCCAAACCAACTCAGGTGGTCAGGTAGAGAATACCGAGGCGATCGAGCGAACTGTGGTTAAGGAACTCGGCAAAATGCCCCCGTAACTTCGGGAGAAGGGGGGCCCTCGTTCGTGAACCGCCGTGCGCGGGGCAGCGGAGGGGGGCCGCAGAGACCAGTGAGAAGCGACTGTTTACTAAAAACACAGGTCCGTGCGAAGTCGTAAGACGAGGTATACGGACTGACGCCTGCCCGGTGCTGGAACGTTAAGGGGACGGGTTAGCCGCGAGGCGAAGCTCAGAACTCAAGCGCCAGTAAACGGCGGTGGTAACTATAACCATCCTAAGGTAGCGAAATTCCTTGTCGGGTAAGTTCCGACCTGCACGAATGGCGTAACGACTTCTCAGCTGTCTCAACCACAGGCTCGGCGAAATTGCACTACGAGTAAAGATGCTCGTTACGCGCGGCAGGACGGAAAGACCCCGGGACCTTCACTACAGCTTGATATTGGTGTTCGGTTCGGCTTGTGTAGGATAGGTGGGAGACTGGGAAGCCGGCACGCCAGTGTCGGTGGAGTCGCCGTTGAAATACCACTCTGGTCGAATTGGATGTCTAACCTCGGTCCGTGATCCGGATCAGGAACAGTGTCAGGTGGGTAGTTTAACTGGGGCGGTTGCCTCCCAAAATGTAACGGAGGCGCCCAAAGGTTCCCTCAGCCTGGTTGGCAATCAGGTGTCGAGTGCAAGTGCACAAGGGAGCTTGACTGTGAGACCGACGGGTCGAGCAGGAGCGAAAGCTGGGACTAGTGACCCGGCACCGGCAGGTGGAAGCGGTGTCGCTCAACGGATAAAAGGTACCCCGGGGATAACAGGCTGATCTTCCCCAAGAGTCCATATCGACGGGATGGTTTGGCACCTCGATGTCGGCTCGTCGCATCCTGGGGCTGGAGTAGGTCCCAAGGGTTGGGCTGTTCGCCCATTAAAGCGGTACGCGAGCTGGGTTTAGAACGTCGTGAGACAGTTCGGTCCCTATCCGCCGTGCGCGTAAGAGACTTGCGAAGAGCTGTCCCTAGTACGAGAGGACCGGGACGGACGAACCTCTGGTGTGCCAGTTGTACCGCCAGGTGCACTGCTGGTTGGCTACGTTCGGCAGGGATAACCGCTGAAAGCATCTAAGCGGGAAGCTCGCTTCAAGATGAGGTCTCTCACCGGGTCAACCGGGTAAGGCCCCCGCCCAGACCAGCGGGTTGATAGGCCGGAAGTGGAAGCGCCGCAAGGCGTGCGAGCTGACCGGTACTAACAGGCCGAGGGCTTGACCACACATCCTTCTACACACTTCTTCGTGTCTCGCGTCCACTGTGCGGTTCTGAACGCACCCAGCC
>NZ_JBJGZH010000057.1:0-1553 GCF_054050415.1 Geodermatophilus sp. SYSU D01180
CGCCCGCCCCCACCCCATCCGCCACCAGCCCCACCCCCCCCCCCGCCCCCCCCCCCCCCCCCCCCCCCCCCCCCCCCCCCCCCCCCCCCCCCCCCCCCCCCCCCCCCCCGCCGCGCGGCTGGTGGGGGCCGGGCCGGGCCGCGGGCTGGGCCGACGCCGTGCAGGCCGCCCGGCTGGTGGCCGCCGCCGCGGGCGTGGAGCTGTTCGTCCGCCCGGGCGAGCAGGCGCCCTGGCACCCCGGCCGCTGCGCCGAGCTCGTGGTCGACGACCGGGTGGTCGGGTACGCCGGCGAGCTGCACCCGCGGGTGTGCGCCGCGCTGGGCCTGCCGGCCCGCACCTCGGTGACGGAGCTCGACGTCGACGCGTTCCCGCCGGCGCCCGTCCCGGTCGGGCCGCGCATCTCGACGTTCCCGCCGGTCTTCCTCGACCTGGCCTTCGTCGTGCCCGACGAGATCACCGCCGCGCACGTCGAGTCGCTGGTCCGCGGGGGTGCGGGCGAGCTGTTCGAGGCGGTCCGCCTGTTCGACGTGTACTCCGGCCCGCCGGTCCCGGCCGGGTCGCGGTCGCTGGCGTACTCCCTGGTGCTGCGCGCGCCGGACCGCACGCTGACCGCCGAGGACGTCGCCCGGGTGCGTGAGGGCATCGTCGCCGTCGTCGGGCTGCAGGGCATCAGCCTGCGCAGCGGCGACTGATGGCGGACCTCACCGGCCTGGTCGCGCTCGTCACCGGGGCGTCGGCGGGCATCGGCCGGCACCTGGCCGAGGGGCTGGCCGCCCGCGGGGCCGCCGTCGCCGGCATGGCGCGCGGGCCCGAGCGGCTGCGGACGGCGATGGCCGAGGTCGCCGCCGCCACCGGCGCCCGCACCCTCGCGCTGCCCGCTGACGTCACCGACCGCACCGCCGTCGACGCCGCCGTCGGCGAGGTGGTCCGCGAGCTCGGCCCGGTCGGGCTGCTGGTGAACAACGCCGGCCTCATCGACGCCGCCGAGGTGCCGCTCTGGGAGGCCGACCCCGACCAGTGGTGGCAGGTCGTGGAGAGCCAGGTGCGCGGGCCGTTCCTCGTCGCCCGCGCGGTGCTGCCCGGGATGGTCGCCGTCGGCGGCGGCCGGGTGGTCGACCTGGCCAGCGGGATCGGCACCCGCGCCGACCCGCACTACAGCGCGTACTCGGCGGGCAAGACCGCGCAGATGCGCATCACCGAGGCGATCGACCTGGCCGGCGCCGCGCACGGCGTGCGGGCGTTCGACCTGGCGCCGGGCGTCGTCGACACCGCGATGACCCGCGCCATGCCGATGCACGAGGGCCGCACCGAGTGGACCCGGCCCGAGGACGTCGTCGACCTCGTGGTGGCGATCGCCGCGGGGGAGCTGGACCAGTGGTCGGGGCGGTTCTTCCGCGCCGGCGTCGACGACCTCGACACCCTCCGCGCCACCGCGCCGTCCGACGACGCGCGGAAGCTGCGGCTGCTCCCGTACGGCGACGGCGACCCGCTGGCCTGACCTCCCCCGTCGGTGCGCGCTCGTGCTCTGCCCCCGATCGGGGGCAGAGCACGAG
>NZ_JBJGZH010000058.1:0-726 GCF_054050415.1 Geodermatophilus sp. SYSU D01180
CGGGCTTTCGGGTACGGGGCTCTCACCCTCTACGGCGACCCCTTCCAGAGGCCTTCCCCTAACCACGATCTTTTCTGACTTCCCGCCGGCGCGGCAGCACCGGCACACACGCGTCCCACGACCCCGCCTCCACAACCCCTGCCGGGTATCACATGGAAACGGTTTAGCCTCTTCCGCTTTCGCTCGCCACTACTCACGGAATCACGGTTGTTTTCTTCTCCTGTGGGTACTGAGATGTTTCACTTCCCCACGTTCCCTCCACACGCCCTATGTGTTCAGGCGCGGGTCACACCACATGACTGGTGCGGGGTTTCCCCATTCGGACACCCTCGGATCAACGCTCGGTTGGCAGCTCCCCGAGGCTTATCGCAGCCTCCCACGTCCTTCATCGGCTCCTGGTGCCCAGGCATCCACCGTGTGCCCTCAACATCTTGGCCACACACAACCCCACCCTCACCACGCCGATCCCCGAGAGGACCGGACCACCAAGGGCGGGACACCTACAAACCATCGAACTGAAGCTCTGAACAAGTTCAGAGATCAAAGATGCTCGCGTCCACTGTGCAGTTCTCAACGACCAACCCGTCACCCTCCCCGCTGATCCCACCGGCCCGCACACGTGCGGCGATGTGGCATCGGGAAAGGCCCGGACGAGGTGCTCGCCTGCTCTCCGGCCGCAGCCGGCGAGCAGGAGTCCGCTCCCTCAGGACCCAACAGCGTGCCTAC
>NZ_JBJGZH010000059.1:0-559 GCF_054050415.1 Geodermatophilus sp. SYSU D01180
GCGCTGGTCCTCAACGTCGGCCGGGGCACCGCCTCCCACCTGGCGCACCGGGCGTGGACGTACCGCTCGCACCTGCCCGCGACCTGGGCAGCACTCGCCGCCGGCACCCTGGACGAGGCCCGCGCCAGGGCGCTGGTCGACGTGCTGGAAACACACCACCGCGGCCACCGCCCGGGCGATCGAGGCCCGGCTGCTGCCCGAGGCCACGTCCCTCACGGTCCGCAGGCTGCGGGCGCGGGCGCTGGCGCTGGCGCTGTTACAGGAGGCCGACGCCGCCGCCATCGACGCCCGCCGCGAGCGGGCCGAACGGCACGCCGACGTGCGGCTCTACGACTGCCCGTTCGACGGCATGGCCACCTTCGCCGCCGACCTGCCCGCCGACGTCGCCGCCGCCTGCTCCGCCCTCATCGACGAACTCGCCCGGATGCTCGAGGCCGACGGCGATCCCCGCCCGATCGGGCAGCTGCGCACCCTGGTCTACGCCGACCTGCTGCAGCGCCCCTGGGAGACCGGCCGGCCGCCGGTGACCGCGCACCTGCAGGTCATCGCCCCCCTCGGC